>JBBRFH010000168.1:0-7550 GCA_038224615.1 Tepidisphaerales bacterium | reverse complement strand
GTCTGGAACAGCACTCCGGCGTCCTCGATCGCCTGCGCCATCGCGTAGCCGTCCTTGGAGCCCATGCCCAGCGGCTTCTCGACGAACATGTGCTTGCGCACCTTGGCGGCCTGGGCGACGAGCCCCTCGTGCCGGTTGGTCTCCGAGCAAATGATCACACTGGCGATGCTGTCATCGCCGAAGATCTGTTCCGGCGAGTCCACGAGCTTCGCGCCCGTCTGCTGGGCACGAAATTCCGAGCGGCGTTTGTCCGGATCCCACACATGCGACACGCGGACGTCGGTCCGCTTGCTCAGCATGTTGATGAACCCCGGCGTATGAATGTGCGCACAACCGACAAAGGCAACGTTGGTCATAATTCGATTCTCCGAACCGCGAACGATACATGCCCCGTCCACTGATCGCCAGCGATCCCCCGCGATCCTGGTGAACGGCGCCAGTGGATTCTTCGCGGCGCTCAGAATGACAGCGCGGTTGCGCTACGGCGTCAACGGAGCGGTCAAAACCCTTGTCATTCTGAGCAACGCGAAGAATCTCCTCGCCGCGGGGAGGCGCATCGGTGACGTGTTGGGCCTTGCCGCCGCAAGTGGATTCTTCGCGGCGCTCAGAATGACAGCGCGGTAGCGCGAGGTGGCGTGCCGTGACGCAACGCCGCGCGATGCGATGCGAACGTCACAGCTCAATCCGCGCGTTCACGGTGCCCGCTTCTTCGTCGCGGGTCATCTTGAAGCCGAGGTGTTGCGACAGCGTGAGCATCTCGCGGTTCTCTCCCAGGATGTCGGCGCTGACGGCGGTGACGCGCTCGTCGCGGGCGATCTGGACGACGCGGGCGAGCAGTTCGTGGCCGATGCCCTGGCCTTGCCATTGGTCGCTGACGAGGACGGCGAACTCGGCTTCGGTGGTGCCGGGGATCTTGCTCAAACGCCCGACGCCGAGAATTTCGTGCCGGCCGTCGCCGATGCGGCGGTCGACGACGAGCGCGAGTTCGCGGTCGTAATCATTGAAGCAGACGCGTGTGAGTCGTTCATGCGCGACGCGCATGTCGAGCTTGAGCGTGTGGAAGTAGCGGTAGCGGACGGTGCGTTCGCTAAGCCCGCCGTGGAACGCGACCAGCAGGGGCTCGTCCTCCGGACGGATCGGGCGGATCGTCACCAGTTCGCCGCTGTTGAGCGAGAAGGGCTTGACGTACTGCGTGGGGTACGGGCGGATCGAGCTTCTGGGCAGGTCCTTGTCTTCCACACTCGCCGGGTGCAGCACGACGCGGGCGTCGAGCGCGATGATCCCCTTGTGGCTGACCAGCAGCGGGTTGATGTCCAGTTCCGCGATGCGCGGCTGCTGGGTGATGAGCTGGCTGAAGCGCACCATGATGTTTTCGAGCAGCTTGAGGTCGACACTGGGCCGGCCGCGCACGCCTTTGAGGGCGGTGAAGATTTTCGTCTGCTCCATCATCCGCCGAGCCAGCGTGCAGTTGAGCGGGGGAAGGCCGAGGGCGCGATCTTTGAAGACTTCGACGAGCTGGCCGCCCATGCCGAAGAGCATGACCGGGCCGAACTGCGGGTCGATCGACGAGCCGAGGATGACTTCGTAGGCGTCGGCGAGCTTGACCATCGGCTGCACGGTGACGCCGAGGAAATCGGCTTCGCCAGTGCCGCCGTGGTCCTTGGCGGTCCGAGCGACGCTGGCCTTGATGTCCGCAAACGCGGCGCGGACTTCGTCGGGGTTCTGCAGGTTGAGTTTCACGCCGCCCACGTCGGTCTTGTGGGTGATGGTGTGTGAGTAGAGCTTGACGACGGTGGGATAGCCGAGCTGGTTGGCGCGGTCGACGGCGTCGGCCACGGTCTGGGCAACGAGCGTCGGCGAAACCTGGATGCCGTACGCGGTGAGCAGGCGTTTGGATTCGTACTCATCGAGCAGCGTCCGGCCGTGATCGAGCGCGTCCTTGATGATCGCGCCGGCAACGGCGGTGTCGGCGACGAACTCGCCCTCGAGCGACGGCGTCTCGTACAGTAAGCGCAGATTCTCCGCGTACTTGTGCATGTAGCAGAACATCCGCGCCGCCGTATCGGGATACGGGAACGTGGGGATGCCCGCCTGGTTGAGGATCGCCTCACCGGCGGCGACATCGGTGCCGCCCATCCAACTGGCGATGACCGGCTTGCCGTCGGTGCGGGCGTACTTGGTGAGCAGTTCGGCGGTCTTGGTGCTCTCGGTCATGTCCTGCGGGGTGAGGATGACGAGCGTGCCGTCGGCGTTGGGATCCTGCGCGACGACCTCGAGCGTCTTGGCATAGCGATCGGCGCTGGCGTCGCCGAGCACGTCGATCGGATTGCCATGACTCCACGCGCTGGGCAGGAACGTGTTGAGGCCGGCGATTGTCTCCGCTGACGGCGCCGCCAGCGCGCCGCCGTTGCCGATGAGCGCATCGGTCGCCAACACGCCGGGACCGCCGGCGTTGGTGATGATCGAGAGCCGGTTCCCGCGCGGGCGCGGCTGCTTGCTGAGCACCTCGGCCATGTAGAACAGATCGGAAATGTTGTTCACGCGCAGCACGCCAACCCGCTTGAACGCGGCGTCAAGCACTTCGTCCGATCCCGTGAGCGAACCCGTGTGGCTCGCCGCGGCCTTGGCGGCCTGTTCGCTGCGCCCGGGCTTGATGACGATGATCGGCTTGTTGAGCGCCACTTCGCGCGCCGCGCTGAGGAAGCCGCGCGCGTCGCCGATGGTCTCCATGTAGATGAGGATCGAGTGCGTGCGCGGGTCGTTGCCGAGGTAGTCGATCAAGTCGCCCCAGCCGACATCGAGCATCGAGCCGATGCTGACGAACGCACTGAAACCGACCTGCTCTTTCAGCGACCAGTCGAGCACGGCGGTACACAGGGCGCCCGATTGCGAGATGAATGCGACCCGACCCGGCTTGGCCATGCCCTTGGCAAACGTGGCATTGAGGCCCGAGAGCGGGTTCATCACCCCCAGGCAGTTGGGACCGACGATCCGCATCCGCCCGCGCCGCGCGTGCATGATAACCTGGCGCTCGAGCTCGACGCCCGGCGCGCCCAGTTCCTTGAAGCCGGCAGAGACGATGATGCTGCTCTTAACGCCGATATCGGCGCAGTCACTGATGAGCTGCGGCACCGAGTTCGACGGCGTGGCAATGACTGCCAGGTCGATCGGGACCGGGATGTCCTTGACGCTGCGGTAGGCTTTGATCCCCAGCACGGAACCGCGCTTGGGATTGACCGGGTAGATGGTCCCGCCGAATGGCGAGGTCATCAGGTTCCACAACAGGGTTCGCCCGACGGCGCCCATGGTCTCGGTCGCGCCGATGAGCGCCACTGTCTTAGGCGAGAATAAAGCATCGAGCGGTTGCAGCGTGCGAGCGGGGTCGCTCGCCAGATCGGTCGCCTGCATGGCGTGCCTCCCGGATCTAAAAAGGACAAATTGGTCCTATTATGATAGCGCGCAGGGTGTTGCTTCGCAAGTGAGGGGATTCATTCAGGTTGTGGAATAGGCCGCGCCCACGGGTGGAGTGGGCTTGAAATAGCCGTCCGCGATTCTCGAACCGCACGGGTTGCCAATTTGCGGCAGGCCCGAAGCGCCGTCGGTTGCGTCTTTTGCGAATTGCGCACGTGCATTCAGGTGGACGGTTTGCCCGTCGCGTCGGGCGCGGCGTCGGCGTCGGACGAAAACTTCACGCCGGCGTAGACGTCATGAAGCGGGAGATCGACCTCAACCGCCTGCAACCGCGCCACCGCCTCGAGGCCGGTCCAGTACTGGAACAGCCATGTGCCGTCATCGCGCCGGAAATAACTCTCGATCTGCGGCTTGCTCTGCGAGACGAGAACGTACTGGCGGAGCGAATCGATGGCGCGGTAGTCGCCGAACTTCTCGTCACGATCGACGCTCTCGGTCGTCGGTGAAAGAACCTCGAAGATAACCCGCGGATTAAGCAGCACGTAATGTTTAGGATCGTCTTCGCCAAACTCCGACCCGCCGCATGCGATGGAGGCGTCGGGATATCGGTAGCGGGCCATATGCCGGGCCCGCACCGCCAGATCGGAATTGAAGATGCGACACGGTTTGCCCGCAAGCGCCGCGTTGATCTGAATCAGGATGTTCACGCAGATTTCCGAGTGACCCTCAGTCCCCCCGGCCATCGCGCGGATGTCGATCAGCTTGCCATCGACGAACTCGTACTTGGTCTCACTCATCTGCAGGATCCTGTAGTACTCCTCGAACGAGTACCTGCGGGCGAGATCGATCACGGGGGCTAACTGGCTCATCGGCACCCAGTATACCCTGCCGGTGTTCATCGTGCAGCGGTTTTGGGGTATCTTGGCAGGTCTATGGCCGCTCGGTTAGTGGAACTGGTTCAGCGTTTTGGGTCGCCCAGGGTCGTGCTTGTCGGCGACTTCATGATCGACCGCTATCTCTTCGGCTCGACCGACCGCGTGTCGCCGGAGGCGCCGATCCCCGTGCTGCGCTTCCGGCGCGAGGAAGTACGGCTCGGCGGGGCGGGATTTGTGCTCGCGGGGCTGGCGACGCTGGGCGCACAGGTGTCGGCGATCGGCATCTGCGGCTCGGATCGCGCCGGCGATCAGCTCTGCAACATCATCGGGGGGTATTCCGGCGCAGACACCTCGGGCCTGGTGAAATGCAATCGGCCGACCGTCGAGAAGGTCCGCCTGCTGGGGTCGAGCGAAGACCGCTCGGCGCAGCAGATGATCCGCCTGGACATCGAGGACACCACCCCGTGCGATCGCGCCACCGAAGACCGCCTCTTTGCCGCCGCCCAGCGCGCCATCGAGGGTGCCGCGGTGCTGTGCCTCGAGGACTACAACAAAGGCGTGCTCACGCCGTCGCTCACCCAACGGCTGATCGGGCTGGCGAAGCAGTGCGGCATCCCCGTCCTGATCGACCCGGCGAGGCTGAACGACTACTCCAAGTACCGCGACGCGACGCTCATCAAGCTCAATCGCCCGGAGACCGAGCGCGCGACCGGCCTGCCCGTGCGCGACGTCGCCACCGCCGAAGAAGCCGCCAAGGCGCTGCTGGAAAACCTCGACCTGCAGGCGGTCGTCATCACCATGAACGACAAGGGCAGCTACCTGGCGATGCGGGACGGGCGGCGTGAGCTGCTCGCCTCGCGCGCGCGGCAGGTCGCCGACGCGACGGGTGCCGGCGACATGGTCCTGACCGCACTGGCGATGAGCTGCGCCGCCGGCGCCGACTGGCACGAGGCCGTCGAACTGGCCAACGTTATCGGCGGGCTCGAAGTCGAGAAACTCGGCTGCGTGCCGATCACCCGCGCCGAGATCATCGAAGACATCCTCGCCGAGCAGCGCAACGCGCACGGCAAGGAGCGCACACTCGACGACCTGCTCGCCGAGCTGGACATCCACCGCCGCGCCGGACGCCGGATCGTCTTCACCAACGGCTGCTTTGACCTGGTCCACCTCGGGCACATCAAGTATTTCCAGTTCGCCAAAGCGCAAGGTGATCTGCTCGTCGTCGGCGTCAACACCGACGCCAGCATTCGCCGGCTCAAGGGCGAGAAGCGCCCCGTCGTCAGCGAGGATGACCGCATCGGCGTGCTCGAAGAGTTGGAAAGCATCGACTACCTGATCAAGTTCGACAGCGACACGCCGCTGGATCTGATCACGTCGGTGCAGCCCGATGTGCTGGTGAAGGGCGCGGACTACGCCAAGGAGCAGGTCGTCGGCTGGGACCTCGTCGAAGCCCGCGGCGGCCACGTCGCTCTGGCGCCGCTGATCGACGGGCGATCGACGAGCAGCGTCATCCAACGCATTCTGGAAGCGTATTCGTGAGAGAGTAACGAATCACGAACGACGAAATCAGAAGCAAACGATCGATTCGTCAGAACCGCAGATTTCGCAGATGACGCAGATTTCCAATGCGTTCATCTGCGTAATCTGCGGTTCCGAAATCTTCTCTTAAGGTTTCGGTCTTGATTCTGGTCTCCGATTTCCGCCATTCGGATTTGAACGCCATCAGTCGCCCGGCAGCACAATGTCCAGCATCTCGTTCTTGCCGTCCGGGCACGACGGCTGGACGGCTTTTTCGCCTTCGACGCTGTTGCGCTTGAACCACTTGGGGGCGCCGGGCTTTTTGACCTCGGTGCCTTCCTGGGCGATGAAATCAGTCTCGGGTCCGAAAGGGCCGGGCACGTTGGCACCGGGCGCGGTCGGGACGGCCTTCTTCTGCGCCTCCAGTGCCGCCGCCATCTTCTTCTGGGCCTCGGGGGTCAACCGCTCGAGGTAGGCGACGAACTGCGACTTCTTCTTGTCACAGGTGAAGACATAGCATCGAACGGCGGGCTTGCCTTCGTGATCGAAAGGCGACAGCTTGTTCGCATCGTCTGCAAAATAAGTGGCGCCGTCGTCGACGGTGTAATACATCTTGGTTACAGCGCTGGGCGCGCCGTCGCCGCTGAGGACTTGCCACCCGATGAATCCCAGCGCGATGACAATGATGCCGATCGTCACGCCGGTGGTGATGGCAGGGTTTTGATTTAGCGTTTCGCGAATACCCACGGTCTACTCCTCACACATTGCGCGTCACCGATCTCAGTGCGCTCGAACAACACGAACGCGCAGACGGGACGCTGGATTCTTCGATAGATGTGAACACAACCAACTACGTTGCAAAAGTTTAGACCATAGCCCCACGCTCTGGCAAGCCTTTGCTCATCCCCGAACAGGGGCGTTCGGTCGCACCCGGGCTTGGGCCGGGCTCAGGCGGTGCAGATTTCCCAGTCTCCTGCCCGGAAGGCCCGGCCGCCTGTCGCGAGCGGTAAATTTCGTTGCGAGTGTCACCGGACGTGTCATGCTGGACGCGCCGCCCCCGCTTTTCGGGGCCGCGAAAGGCCTGTCCGATGCTCCGCCGACTTTTGTTTATCTTAACTGTCTTGGCGCTGGCGGTTTTATCGGACCCCGCAACGTCCGCGCTTTCCGGCACCGGCGACCATTCGGCGCGGTTCTCGGACGACGCCGTCGCGGTCATCCGTCCGCTCGAAGTCCGCACCCGCAAGCTGCACCTGATCCGACCCGACCTGCTGCGCTTCCCCATGCAGTACGATACCTACTGCTGAGCGACAATTTTTCCTGTTCTTTTTTCTGCTCCCCGCCCGCGCGGCCTTGTCGCTTCAGCGACGAGGTTTCCGCGACGCGCCCCGGAACCTTTCCCCGCCTCCGGCGTCAAACCCCCATCGCGTGTTCCGCCCGACCCGGGGGAGGGTGCGCCCCAGCCAGTGCGCAAACCTCTATGTAATAAGATTTTAGATTCAACGGAGCGGGTCTGGCGCGATACCGATTTCTGACCGCACCTTCGCGCCATCCGGCGTCGTGCGGGCAGGCGGAGACCTTTCACAACGGAGCGCGCTCATGCGACCCTCGATCCTTCCCGTCGTATCACTTCTTACTGCTATTTTTGCAGTCTTAATCAATGCCGCCCCGGCGCTCGCCCAGGAGAAACGCCCGGACGCCGCCGTCAGCGTGGCGCTGCCGTTCGATGAGTTGAAAAAGCTGCTCGGC
>JBBRFH010000167.1:0-7557 GCA_038224615.1 Tepidisphaerales bacterium | reverse complement strand
CCAGCTCAACCTCGTCGGTTCGATCGGCACCAGCGGACTGGGCGAGAACGCATTCAGCGCCACGGGCAATATGTTCCGCGGCGCAGATGACAGGGGCAGCGATCTTAACTGGTCGCTCGGCTTCCAGTTCTCACAAAAGATCGGCAACCGCGAAGCCAACGCGATCTACCGTCGCGCTCAACTGCAGCGACTCCAGGCGATCGAGCAGTATCGCGGCCTGATCGACAACGCCACGCTCGAGGTGAAGGTCGCACAGCGCGACGTCGAAACGAGCTGGCAGTCAATCGGCCAGAGTCGCGCTGCCCGCTTCGCGGCGGCAAAGGCGCTCGAAGTCGTCGAGACGCTCGAACGCGGTGGTGAAGCATTGGTGCCACGGTTCGTCGAATCGAAGCTGAATCGTCAGCAGGACCTCGCACAGTCCGAGCGTGCCGAGCAGGACGCGATCGCTCAGTACAACATCGCCATCGCCACCCTCGAGCGACGCAAGGGAACGCTGCTTCGGTACAACAACGTCGTGATCGACGAGAAGGCGTTCAAGCACTGATCGCAGTTGCCTTCCGTAAAGGCAATCGCCCCGTGAGCGTCGCGCACGGGGCCTTTGCGATTCGTTTGCAACCGTCAATCCTTGTCCGGCTGCGTCGTCGGACCGGTGGTGGGATCGCGGCCGCCGGCGCGGACAGGACGTTCAAGCTCGCGGCCGAGCGGCGTCTCGTCGGCATCCTCCGGCGGCTGCCAGTCGTAAGGCTTGGGGTCGGGGTTGACGGCGCGGGTGACTGCAAAATCGGCGGTCACCTCGCCGGCCTTGGCGTCGCTCGCCCCGCGCTCTTTCAGCAATGGCCGATAGTCGATGAACGCCCGACGGATCAGCCCGGTGTCCGGCGCGAGTGAGAGCGTGATGGTCGCGTCGTCCTTGCGCGTGAGGACGAGTGTGGCGTGGAGTTTACCGTCGATCGTGACGGTTTCGCCGGCGTCGATGTGAGTGGCGAGGCGTTTTAAAAGTTCGCCGGCGTCGGTCGTGAGCGATAGCAACAGCGCCGCGTTTTCTTCGAGCAGAATATCGCTGATCGCCTCGTCAAGTTCATCGGGCGTCGCGAGGTTCTCCTGGACCTCCAGCGTCGCGTACGCCTTGCGGCGCTCGTCGAACAGGAACCCGCGCTTGCCGTTGGAGACGGCGAGCCCGATCCCGGCCGCCTTGTGGATGAAGCGGATGCCGTCGGGGGTCTGCGACGTCACGGTCATTTCGTACGTGTGCGATCGCCCCGCCACGTCGAACTTGCCGACGAACTTCGCGTCGACCTTCAACGGCAGCGCAACCGCATAGGCGGCGCTAAGCCGCGCCAACACCGGCGCGGCGGCCGGTGTCACTTCGGCGGACGGGCGCGTCGCGGCCTGCGTCGTCGCGGGGCCGGTGGTGGAGGTCGCGGTGGTCTGCCCGAAAGCGCAGGCAGTCGCGTGCGCCAACAGCGCGGCGACGGTGATCCGTGCGAGGATGGTGAGCGCGTCCTTCATTCACCCAGCGCCGCGGCCAGCGATTGCTTCATCTTCGGCGTACCGATCTCTGACTTCCCGAATCCCGGCTTCGCGCCGGCGGCCTCGGCGTCGCGCTGCGACTCGGCGTAGTTGCTGATGAGCATGCACCGAACCGCCGGATGCGACGTGTGCAGTGTGCCGATCAGCTCAACGCCCTCGCCCGCGTCGAAGAGACCGTCAAGCATGCGATTCACCAGCAGCAGATCGACACCCGTGTCGATCAGATCATTGAGCGCATCCAGATCGGTGATCATGCGCACGTCCGCGCCGGGCACCGCGTACTTGACGGCCGAGCGCAGCATGTAGCTGTCCGGTCCGCAATGGCCCACCAACGCGATCTTCTTGCTCATCTGACGTCGCTCCGACTGGCGTTACAATGGTTGCATCAATCCAACAGGAATCGTGCCGTCACGACCGCAGTGATCTCTTTCTCACGCGAGCTGGTGTCGCTGTTGCCGAGCGAACTGACATCGGTCGAGTGTACGGCGTTGATCTGCATGACACCCATCTTAGCCTCGATGATCGCCCCCAGCGCGGCATTGCTGCTGGTGGCGATCTGCTGGGCCCGCGTCGTCGCGTCCCTGGTCGCGCCCGCCAGCATCTCCACCTTCAGATCGGCCAGTTTCGTGTAAAGATACTGCGGCGGAGCACTGTCGAGCAGTATGCCGTCCTTGATCAGATCGGTCACGGTCATCGCGACGTCGGTCACACGATCGACATCCCCGCTGCTGACGGCGATCGACTGGTGCAGTTCGTAGCTGCTCACCTGATCGGTGTAGTTGCCCTTCTCGTCACGCTTGAACTTGCGCTCGGTCGCGACGGGCGATACCGTCACCTGCCCCACGGGGATGCCCTTGTCGGCGATAAACTTTCGGGCGCGCTCGACGGACGCCTCAAGCTGTGCATAGGCAGCCTTCAAGTCCGGCGCGTTGGCGCTCACATTGGCGCGCCAGGTTACGAGGTCCGAGGTGATCTGCTTCTTCGCCGAGCCGGTCACGGAGATCACCTTGGCCTCGGCCCGAACGTGCATCCATGCCCAGGCGAAGATGGCAACACAGACGATGTTGGCCAGCGCCAGGATGAACCCGGCCTTGAGCGTGACCTGCACGCGGGCGGGCAGCGACAGCGATTTTTCCTCAGTGCTCATGGGACGGCCTCCTTGCCGAATGAAAACGATCGGATCAATCCTGCGCCGGCAACTCCGCCGCGGCGCCCTTGTTCTTGCGGAAGATCGCCAGCACCCGATCAATATGAACGACGAACATGCGGTTGTCATGCTCGAGGTCGACGGGGATCGCCTCGCGCGGGTCGAAGAGCACACGGTCGTATTGGCTGATGGTGTGATCTGCGTCGCGCTCGATCTGCTTGCTGATCGCGATCACCCGGCCGGTGATGACGGGGATCTCGTGGCTGTCGGGCAGTGCGATGCCGCTGCGGGTCTGGCGCTTGTTTTCGTCCTTGCGAACGACGACGCGCTTACCGACGGGCTCAATGACGTCGTAATCCAGAGCGGGCTTCTTCGACGGGTTGGTACTCATATCCACACGCGATTCTATGCGAGTTCAGCCCCGGGTGCGACGCCCCGGCCAGCTCTGCGCACGCGACCAGAACGCGTCCCCGCGCCCGCCGTAGTACGCCCGGAGCACCTGGTCCATCACAACACTGGTGCGCATGCCGCTTTCGCCGGTGCTGGGGCACTTTGCAGCGTTGCCGAGCAGTTCGTCGATGATCGACTGGATGAGCGGTTGCTGCACATGCTCGGGATTGGGGCAGGCGAATGTTTCGCGCTCCTTGCCGCGGGTCAGGGTCAGGGTGCCGTCGCCGAAGCAGTTCCAGCGGAGCGCGCCGTCGGTTCCGAGCAGTTCGATCTTGTCTTCATGCGCGTCGGCGGCGAAATTCCACGACGCGCTGCCGAGCGCACCGGTGGCGGTCGAGCGCCAGGTCATCGCGATAACGTCCTCGGCGTCGATGTCGGTGGCGAGGTTGCTGGCGAGGCCGCTGACGTTTTCCATCGGGCCGGTGATGTAGTCCAACGCGTCCAGCGCGTGCGAGGCGAGATCGAGATACAGCCCCGCGCCGGCCACCGACACGTCGACGCGCCATCCGTCGGCGCGACGATGACGCGGGCCGGAATGTCGGTAGATGATCGAGGTGAGCCTGCCGATCGATCCGCCGTCGAGAAGCTCCTTTGCCTTTCGAAAGACGGGCAGACAGCGGCGGTAGTACGCGACGAACAGCGGCAACTTCGCTGCGGCAAAGGCGTCGACCATCCGCCTGCACTCGGCGCCGCTGCGGGCCATCGGCTTCTCGACGTAGCACGGCTTTCCGGCGGCGGCGACGCGCAGGGCATATTCGCAATGTGTGTCGGGAGGCGTCGCGACGTAGACGGCGTTGACGTCGGGATCATTGATCAGCTTGTCGGCATCGTCGTACCACTTGCCGACGTTGTGGCGTTTCGCGTAGTCGGCCGCCTTCGCAGCGTCGCGGCGCATGACCGCGACAAGCTTTGAACCCGCCGCCTTCTGAAATCCCGGGCCGGATTTCCTCTCCGTGACGTCGCCGCACCCGATGATCCCCCAGCACACTTCAGTCATGCGAGCTTCCTCGGGTCGGCGTGCGATCTACCACACGATGCGTGACCGACTGCGACGTGGAGCGTCCAAACTCGATCACGCTTCCGGCGGTTTTTCGCCCGGCGGGAGTTCCGGCGGGCCTTCCATTTCGTACAGGTCTTGCGCGAGGCGCGTCAGGAAAAACTGTAATTCCTGTTCGGCGATGCTGCCGGGCAGCGGATCGCGCAGGTCGTACTGGTGCGTGTGGTCCTCGCTCGAATCGTCGCCGCGCTTTTCGCCTTCGGTGATGATGTGGTGCTCGAAAGTGATGGCGTCCTCGTGGCTCTGCGTGATGACCAGTTCGCCCCAGCGCCACGCCAAGTGGAGGCGGATCGCGAGTTGATTGCCCCAGGTCGTCACGCGATGCACCACGCGATTGGCGGCCAGCACCTTAACGAGCTGATCGACCGCCGGCAGCACAGCCTTAGTCATGAAGGTGTGGTAGTTCTCGTTATACGTCTGCTGCCGCGCGATCGCCTCGCGCTCGGCTGCGAGCTTGTCGACGGGGACGTCCACGAACGGAAGCACCCGCGCAAACCACCATTTGACGAACGTTTTATCGAACATGTCCCCGGCATGATACGCGGCGCGGGCGGACGACACCAATCGCCCACTTCCGCTGTCGATCCGTTGTTCGGCATTCCGCCGACGAACCGACTCAATATCGCGTCGCGGCCGCTGAAGTTCAATCGACGTTGATCGCCCGCACGCCATTCGGCGCGCGGGCGATCCGGCATTTTGGGCGGCGCTCAAAACGGACGATCCTCAAACCACCAAAGCCCACGGCCGACGCGGGCGCGTCGGCCGTGGGGGCTGTGGGGGTGTTGTCGGAGGCGAAGGCGGCTATTCCTTTACCTCGTACTCGGCGTCGATGACGTCGTCGTCCTTCTTCTTTGTGCCGCGATCGGATTTCGCCTCGGGAGCACCTTCCGCACCGGCAGCACCAGGAGCAGCTCCGGCGGCCGCTTGCGCGCCGGCGTCCTTGTAGATTTCGGCACCCATCTTCTGGGCGGCGTCATTCATCAGCTCGATCTTCTTCTTGATGACATCGCCGTCGTCGCCCTTGAGAGCCTCGCGCAGTTCGCTGACGGCCCGCTCGATGTCGCTGCGGATCTCCGCCGACACCTTGTCGCCGTGCTCCTTGAGGCTGCGCTCGGTCGAGTACGCCAGGCTCTCGCCCTGATTTTTCAGGTCGATCACCTCGCGACGCTTCTTGTCTTCGTCGGCGTGGGCCTCGGCCTCGAGCTTCATCTTCTCGATCTCTTCCTTGCTCAGCCCGCCCGAGTTGGAGATCGTGACCTTGGCTTCCTTGTTGGTGCCCTTGTCCTTGGCCGACACATGCAGGATACCGTTGACGTCGATGTTGAACTGCACCTCGATCTGCGGCGTGCCACGCGGGGCGGGCGCGATGCCTTCGAGGTTGAACGCGCCCAGCAGGCGGTTGTCCTTGGCGAACTGACGCTCGCCTTGCAGGACGTTGATGGTCACCGCGTTCTGATTGTCGGCAGCGGTCGAAAAGACTTCACTCTTGCTCGTGGGAATCGTCGTGTTGCGGGCGATGAGCACTGTCATCACGTTGCCCATCGTCTCCACACCCAGGCTCAGCGGCGTGGCGTCGAGCACCAGGATGTCCTTGACGTCGCCTTTGGCGATGCCGCCTTGGATGGCGGCACCGATGGCGACGACTTCGTCAGGGTTGACCGTCTTGTTCGGTTCCTTGCCGGCGAAGAGGTCCTTGACCAGACGCTGCACCATCGGCACGCGCGTCGAGCCGCCGACCAGCACCACTTCGTCGATCGCCTTGGCTTCGAGTCCGGCGTCCTTGAGGGCGCTGAGCACGGGCTGGCGGGTCCTCTCGACCAAGCTCGAAATAAGCTGCTCGAACTTGGTGCGGGTGATCGTCTCCTGCAGGTGCTTCGGTCCCGACTGGTCGGCCGTGATGAAAGGCAGGTTGACCGTCGTTTCCAGGGCGCCCGACAGTTCGATCTTGGCCTTCTCAGCAGCCTCTTTTAGCCGCTGCAACGCCATCGCATCCTTGCGGAGGTCGATGCCTTCTTTCTTGCGGAACTCCTCGGCGAGGTAGTTGATGAGCTCTTCGTCGAAATCGTCGCCGCCCAGGTGGGTGTCGCCGGAGATCGACAGCACCTCAAACACACCGTCGCCGACGTCAAGGCAGGACACGTCGAACGTGCCGCCGCCCAAGTCGAAAACGAGGATCTTTTCGTTCTTCTTGCGATCCAGCCCGTACGCCAGCGCGGCGGCGGTCGGTTCGGGCAGCACGCGCAGAACCTTCAGCCCGGCGATTTCACCGGCGTTCTTGGTGGCTTGGCGCTGGGCATCGTTGAAGTACGCGGGAACCGTGATGACCGCCTCGGTGACTTCCTCACCGAGGTAATCCTCGGCGGTCTTCTTGAGATCCTGGAGGATGAACGCCGAGACCTGCTCGGGCGTGTATTCCTTCCCGCGGACCTTCACCTTGACGTACTCTTCCTGCCCGCCGAGCACTTCATAGGGGACCATCTTCTCTTCCGACGCCACTTCGCTGTGCCGACGGCCCATGAAGCGCTTGATCGAGAAGACGGTGTTCTTCGGGTTGGTGACTTGCTGATGCTTTGCGGTCTGACCGACGAGGACTTCGCCTTTGTCGGTGAACCCGACGACCGAGGGCGTGATGCGGCTGCCGGAGCGGTTGATCAGCACCTTCGGCTGATCGCCTTCCATGATCGCCACTACCGAGTTGGTCGTTCCGAGGTCAATGCCAATGATCTTTGCCATGTTGGTTAACTCCTTCGCGCACCGCCTGAGGCGAATGCGCTGCTCTACTGGATCAAAGGTCGTGCCAACGGCGTTCTCCACCCCAACGCATGATTTTTCAACAAGTTATATCAATCGCCCCGAATGCGCCATAATGCCAATTCGACAGTCCCGCGTCAGCGGATGTCAGTTCGGCGGATGTCAACGGTGCCTGCAAAGACTGCTGAAAGCGTCGCTTGCGTGACGCCAATCCGATCAGCGTCCGGCAACGCTCGGGCGCCGTCGCCTGAGCAGTAGCGATGCACTGAGCACCACGAGCGCCGGCGTACCGGGCTCGGGGACGAGTGTCGTGAACACCGCACTACCAATCTGCCTCGTCGGATCGTTGAACGTGACGCCCGTGTAGTAGTACGCCGAAAACGCGACGACCCCAGATTCGTTCAGACCATCACGATAGACGTCTTCGTCAAAGGTGGGGTCCATGGACCCGAAGTACAGCAAGTGAACGGGATCGGTGAACCCAGGAACGGTGAGTTCGCCGTCCGTCTCCGCGAGGATCTGAAGGCTATTGGTCGCAGGGGTCCACGCAATCAAGGCGCTTCTTGAGTCGGAGAGGGAGCATTCGAGCACGATCTGCCCCGCCTCGTTCAGCATCGGCGTC
>JBBRFH010000166.1:0-7586 GCA_038224615.1 Tepidisphaerales bacterium | reverse complement strand
GCTGTGATGTGGTTCTCGTCGAAACCGTCGGCGTCGGGCAGAGCGAGATCGAAGTGGCGATGAGCTGCGACGAGACCATGGTCGTCCTCGCGCCCGGTCAAGGCGACAGCATCCAGATGCTTAAGGCCGGCCTGATGGAAGCCGGCGACATTTTCGTCGTCAACAAGGCCGATCGACAAGGTGCCAATCAACTGTATCAGTCGCTGCTGTCGGCACTTCAACTCGAAGCGATGGCCAGGGCTGACCTCACGCACGCCAATTGCTCGCAGCTCGAGGATCCGGCAGAAAATGTCTTCCTCGTCTCGGCGTCCACACACCAGAACATCAGCGGGCTGGTCGACGCGCTCGAGAAGCTGACGGCCACGCAGCAGCAGAATTGGGCCGATCAGCGTAAGCAGCAGGTCGTCGACGAAGTGCGCCAGGCCGTGCTCGAAGAAATCCGCCGCCGGGTCATCCGAACGATGGGCACCAACGGCAAGAGTGAAGCGCGGATCGACCGAATCCTCACCGGTCAGACCGACGTCGGAGCAATGGCAACAGAGTTGATGGGTGAGGCACTGAGATGAATCAACGTGGCATGGGTTTTTAACCCATGTCTGGACGCGGGTTGAAAACCCGTGCCCCGAAGAAAGCGACAGCACCATGGCAGATCTCGAAAACAGCATCAAGTCGATCGAAGAGAGCAAGGACAAGTGGAACGCCGGCCCCGTCGCCAAGACGATCGGTAAGTTCCCTGAGCAGAAGAAGCAGTTCGTCACCGCGTCGGGCAAGGTCGTTGAACGGCTTTACATGCCCGAAGCGTCGACCATCGCCGACTACGCCGCCAAGCTGGGCCTGCCGGGTTCGTACCCGTTCACCCGCGGCGTGCAGCCGACGATGTACCGCGGCCGCTTCTGGACGATGCGCCAGTACGCCGGCTTCGCCACCGCCGAGGAATCCAACCAGCGCTATAAGTACCTGCTCAAGCAGGGTACGACCGGCCTGTCGGTCGCGTTCGATCTGCCCACGCAGATCGGCTACGACTCCGACGACACGATGAGCATCGGCGAGGTCGGCAAGGTCGGCGTCGCGATTGACTCGCTGGCGGACATGGAAACCCTGTTCGACGGCATCCCGCTCGACAAGGTCAGCACCTCGATGACCATTAACTCGACGGCGGCGATCCTGCTGGCGATGTACATCGCGGTCGGTGAGAAACAGGGCTTTTCGCCTGACAAGCTCAACGGCACGATCCAGAACGACATCCTCAAGGAATACATCGCCCGCGGCACCTACCGCTTCCCGCCGAAGCCATCGCTGCGACTTATCAGCGACATCTTCGCCTACTGCACGACGAGCGTTCCGAACTGGAACACGATCTCGATCAGCGGCTACCACATCCGCGAGGCCGGTTCGACGGCCGCCCAGGAAATCGGCTTCACGCTCGCCGACGCCATCTGCTACATCGAGACAGCACAGAAGGCCGGCCTGAAGGTCGATGACTTCGCCCCGCGGTTGGCGTTCTTCTTCGCGTCGCACAGCGACCTGTTCGAGGAAGTCGCCAAGTTCCGCGCTGCTCGCCGACTCTACGCCAAGATCATGAAGGAGCGGTTCGGCGCTTCGGACAAGAGCGCCATGCTCCGCTTCCACACGCAGACGGGCGGCGTGACGCTGACGGCGCAGCAGCCCGACAACAACATCGTCCGTGTCGCCATCCAGGCGCTGGCGGCGGTGCTCGGCGGGACGCAGTCGCTGCACACCAACAGCAAAGACGAGGCCCTCGCGCTGCCCACCGAGGAATCGGTGACGATCGCGCTGCGGACCCAGCAGGTCATCGCCCATGAATCCGGTGCCGCCAACACCATCGACCCGCTCGCCGGCAGCTTCTATGTTGAAAAGCTCACCGACGAACTCGAAGCCGAGGCCGAGACGCTGATCAAGAAGATCGACGAACTCGGTGGCGTTGTGTCGGCGATCGAACAGGGCTACATTCAGAAGCAGATCGAGGAATCGTCCTACCGCTTCGGCCAGTCGATCGAATCAGGCGACCGCGTCATTGTGGGCGTCAATAAGTTCCAATCCAAGGACGACGGCAAGTGCGAACTGTTCGAGGTGCCCGAGGCCACGCAACAGCGGCAGATCGACAAGGTTAAGAACGTCCGGGCCACCCGCGACAACGTCAAGGTCGAACAGGCCCTCAAGCTTATCGTCGACACCGCCCGCGGCACCGCCAACCTCATGCCCCCGATCCTCGCCGCCGTCAAGGAATACGCTACGCTCGGCGAAATCAGCAAGGCACTCGCGAGCGTGTTCGGCGAATACACCGAAGGCGGAAACTAAGTAAAGAAATCGGAATCCAGAATTCAGAATCACCATTCTGACTACTGACTCCGCTCCGAAAGAGAAATCCAATGGTCAACGCAAAAGCAATCAATCACATCGGCATCGCAGTGAAATCAATCGACGCGCACAAGGACTTCTACGAGAAGACCCTGGGCGCCAAGTTTGAAGGCACGGAGATCGTCGCCGAGCAGAAGGTTAAAGTCGGCTTCTTTCTCGTCGGCGACGTTCGGCTGGAACTGCTCGAGCCGACCGACCCGACGAGCACCGTCGCCGCCTTCATCGAGAAGAAAGGCGAAGGGCTGCACCACATCGCGTACACTGTCGACAACATTCAGTCGCGGCTTGACGAGTTGAAGGCCGGCGGAATCAAGCTGATCGACGAGAAGCCGCGCGGTGGCGCTCACCACAGCAGCATCGCGTTCCTGCACCCCAAGGCATCGTGCGGCGTGCTGACCGAGTTGTGCGAACCGAAACATTGAACTCCGTAGGGCACGCTATTGCGTGCCAAGCTTACGGCACGCGAAAGCGTGCCCCACGAAGGTGATCACAATGGCAGTCGTTAAGAAAGAATCCGGCAACGGCAAGAGCGGACACGCCATCACGATGTCCGAGCGCCTCGAGGCGCTTGCCCAGCACCGCAAGGAACTCCACAACGGCGGCGGGGCCGATCGCATCAAGAAGCAGCATGCCGCAGGCAAGCTGACGGCGCGCGAGCGCGTCGACCTGCTGCTCGACAGCGGCAGCTTGCAGGAGATGCTCGGCTTCGCCAAGCATCGTTGCACCAACTTCGACATGGCCGACAAGGAGATGCCGGCCGATGGCGTCGTCACCGGTTGTGGCACGGTCGCCGGTCGGCTCGTCCACTTCGCCAGCCAGGACTTCACCGTCGCTGGCGGTGCCGCAGGCGAGATCCACTGTGACAAAATCGTCGAGATGATGAAGAACTCGCTCAAGACGGGTTCCCCCTTCGTCTTCGTCAACGATTCCGGCGGCGCCCGCATCCAGGAAGGCATTGATGCCCTGGGCGCGTACGGACGCATTTTTTATCACAACACTCTGCTTTCCGGCGTCGTCCCGCAGATCTCGCTGATCTGTGGCCCGTGTGCCGGGGGCGCGGCTTACTCGCCGGCCCTCACCGATTTCATCATCCAGACCCGCTACGCCCAGATGTTCATCACGGGCCCGAGCGTCATCAAGCAGGTCACCGGTGAAACCGTCACCGCCGACCAGCTCGGCGGTCCCGAAGCACACATGCACTATTCCGGAGTGGTACACTTCATCGCCGACAACGACGAACACGCCATGCAGATCTGCAAGAAGCTCCTGAGCTTCCTGCCCGCCAACAACACCGAAGACCCGCCCCTGCTCCCTACGACAGGCGAGATCTTGCTCGACAAGGCGCTCAACGACATCATCCCCGAGAACCCGCGTGAAGGCTTCGACATGAAGGAAGTCATCAAGCGGATCGTCGACAACCAGGACTGGCTTGAAATTCAGGCCGAGTACGCGCCGAACATGATCATCGGGCTTGCCCGGATCATGGGCCGAACCGTCGGCATCCTTGCCAACCAGCCGATTCAGAAAGCCGGCTGCCTTGATATCGACGCATCAGACAAGAGTTCGCGGTTCATCCGCTTCTGCAACGCATTCAACATCCCGCTGGTGACTCTCGTCGATGTGCCCGGCTTCATGCCCGGCGTGCAGCAGGAGTACGGCGGCATCATCCGCCATGGCGCCAAGATGCTGTTCAGCTACTCGGCGGCGACGGTCCCGAAAATCACCGTCATCCTGCGCAAGGCCTACGGCGGCGCGTACCTGGCAATGTGCGGTAAGGACCTGGGCGCTGACCGGTGCTGTGCCTGGCCGAGCGCGGAGATCGCCGTCATGGGTGCCGACGGCGCGGTCGAAGTCCTGTACCGCAAGGACATCGACAAGGCCGAGGACAAGGCCGCCAAGCGTGCGGAACTCGTCAGCGAGTACCGCGAACACTTCGCCACGCCCTACATTGCGGCGAGCCGCGGCCTGATCGATGATGTCATCGAGCCGGCCGAGACACGCCGCTACATCGCGCTGGCGCTCGAGGCGCTCCGCAACAAGCGTGATATTCGCCCGGCCAAGAAGCACGGACTGATTCCGTTGTAGTCGAACCTTTAGTACGGAACAAACACCTATGCGTTTTGAACTACTCGCAGCACTGGAGCTCGTCCCCGCGACGTTGCTCACCATCGGCGGACTGATCGCGCTGCTCACCGTGCTTTGGGCACTGAGCCGGCTCGTAGCGCCGAAGATGCCGGGCCCCAAGCCGGCATTGGCGCCGCTCGCACCCGCGGTCGCGCCGACGCCGTTGGCAGAGGGACTGGAGATCACCGATCCGCGGCTGATCGCCATCATTACCGCCGCCGCCACGGTGGCGTTGGGCCGCTCCGCGGTCGTCACGCGGCTGACATTTACCAATCGAAACACGGCGACCAGTTGGGCCGAGTTCGGCCGCGCCGACATCCATCTTTCTCACCGAGTCCGTTAGTAGGAATACGAACATGAAACTACGCATCCACGTTGAAGGTAAGAGTTACGACGTCGAGGTCGAAGTGCTGGCCGACGGCGCGACCGCGCCGATCGCCGCACCTGTGGCAGCGCCCGCGCCCAGTCCCGCACGTCCGGCCGCCGCACCGCAGGCGGCGCCGATTACCGCGCCGAGCAAGCCCGGCGCGGTCGACGCGTCGAAGGTGCTTCGTGCCCCGATCATCGGCACCGTCACGCAGGTGAAGGTCAGCCCCGGCGACGTGGTCGCCGCCGACGACGTCATCGTCATCATGGAAGCCATGAAGATGGAGACCAAGGTTGCCACCGCACTCGCCGCCAAGGTCAAGACCGTGTGCGTCAAGGCCGGCGAAGCGGTCAAGAGCGGCCAAGTGCTCGTCGAATTTGAGTGAGCTTCTCGTAAGACGCGTCATCCTGGGCGGATTTGAATCCGCTTGTCGTTCGCCGGCCCGTCGGGATTCCGACAGGTCGCGTCGTCCGCCAGAACAGCGTCAAGGTGTAATGCTATGACTCCGCTATCCCAAACGCGCCGCAATCGCCTGTTGCCACGCCTGCCGCTTCTCGCGGCAGGACTGATGCTGATGAACGTGCTATGGGGCACTGCGGCGCTGGGTGCCGATTCGGTACCCGCCGTTATCAGCCCGGTCACCGTGGAGCCGTCGATGCTCACCGTCATCACGCACGCCGGCATCGTCTACGGCATCGCCATCGCGATCTCGGCGCTGACCGCAATCCTGATCAAACTCATGAACGTCGTAATGGCCGCTCGTAGCGGAAACGAGGCGGAACAAGCATGAACACCTTCTTTCAGATCTTCCAAGGCATCGGCACGTTTGTCGATTCCAGTGCGTTGGGGATGCTCGCGCGTCTCAGCCTGCTGCTGCTCGGCGGGTTGCTGGTCTACCTGGGCAAAAAGGGAACGCTCGAACCGCTCCTGATGATCCCCATGGGCCTGGGCATGATCGCGGTGAATGCCGGCATGCTTTACCTCGATCCGGTCAGCGCCGCACGTTCGGAGCGCGCCCCGCAAGCGATCGTTTCCCCCGCCGACGGTTCGCAATCCCCCGCCGCCGCCGCCGAGCCGGCCCGCGTGAAGGGCAACATGCTCGTCGAGCCCCTGGTGAAGGACAACGACAACCTCATGCACTTCATGGGGCTCGATTTCCTCCAGCCGATCTACACCTTCACGTTCTCCAACGGTCTGATCGCCTGCCTGGTGTTCCTCGGCATCGGCGTGTTGCTGGACGTCGGCTTTGTGCTGGCCCGGCCGTTCGAGAGCATGTTCCTGGCGTTGTGCGCCGAACTGGGCACCATTGTGACGTTCCCGGTCGCGGTCGGCATCTTCGGCATGAACTACGGCGAGGCCGCCTCGGTCTCGATGATCGGCGGCGCGGACGGGCCGATGGTGATGTTCACCACGCTCAAGCTCGCACCGGACCTGTTCGTCCCCATCACCGTCGTCGGCTACCTCTACCTCGGCCTGACTTACGGCGGGTACCCGTACATGATGAAACTGCTGGTGCCCAAGAGCATCCGCATCACCAAGACCGTCAAGAAGCCCGTCCGCGACATCAGCTCAGGTGAGAAGCTCGCCTTCGCGGTCATTGCCTGCGGCGCGCTGTGCCTGCTGTTCCCGATGGCCGCCCCGCTGTTCCTCTGCCTGTTCCTGGGCGTCGCGGTCCGCGAGGCCGAACTGACGTCCTTCGTCAAGCTGATCGACGGCACGATCCTCTACGGAGCCACTCTGTTCCTCGGTCTGATGCTCGGCGTGCTGTGCAGCGCCGACGTCATCTTCGATCCGGTCGTCCTCAAGCTGCTCGTGCTCGGCATCTTCGCCTTGGTGCTCTCAGGCATCGGTGGCATCGGCGGCGGGTACATCCTCTACTACCTCAAGGGCAAGAAATACAACCCGATGATCGGCATCGCCGCCGTCTCGTGTGTGCCCACGACCGCGAAGGTCGCTCAGAAGATGGTGCAGAACGACGCGCCCGGCGAGATCATCCTCCCCGAAGCGCTGGGTGCGAATATCTCCGGCGTGATCACCAGCGCGATCCTGTGTGGCGTGTACGTTGCCCTGGTCCCGATTTTCCAGCCGATCCTCCACCACCTGGCCAAATGACACCCGGCTCACCCACAGTCACCCTCATCTCCTGGATCGGCGGTGTCGCCTTGGTCGCGATCGGCGTGCTCATCAAGCGCGTCGTCGCGATCAAGTGCGAGACCCCGAAAGCCGAGGCGTGGGTTTCCATCGCGGGCATCGCGGTTGCCTCGCTTGGGCTGGCGGTGATCGCCTACGGCATCAGCCGGCGGCGACTCTGGAAGTTGGCCCGGCAGGCCCAGCAGGCCCACGCGTGACCGCGAACTGATCGACAACCCGCTTCGGCCATGAAACACGTTCACCATCTCACGATCGATTCGACCAACAGCGAGGCGTTGCGGCTCATCGCCGCCGCCGCCGCGCGGTCGTCGACGATCGGGCATCCGATGTTGATCACCGCCCTCGATCAGACCGAAGGCCGCGGCCGCAACGGACGCCTCTGGCAAAGCCCGCGCGGCGGGGCATGGATGAGCGTAATCTGGCCTCTGAAGAAACCCGCTGAACACTATGCGGCTGCCCCGTTAATCGCGGGTCTGGCGACGCTTCACGCCATTCGGCGCATCATCGACAAGCACCAGGCCTATCAGACCCCCGTCAGCCAGATCAAGTGGCCCAACGACGTGCT
>JBBRFH010000165.1:0-7674 GCA_038224615.1 Tepidisphaerales bacterium | reverse complement strand
ATCGCGGGCTGGGGATTGATCGCGCTGTTGGTCGCGGTGTTCCCCGCGAATATTTATATGACGCTTTATCCGCAGGTGAGTGCAGACCTGAACATCCCCACCTGGCTGCTCTGGCTTCGATTGCCGTTGCAGTTTGCTGCCATCGCGTGGGTGTGGCTTGTGGCGTTGAAACGGCCGAGTAGTGCGGCGGGTCGGTGGCCGGGCGCAAGTCGCAGTGGCGTTGTCGCGATTGTGCTGGCGGCGATGGCGCTTCCGTCGGTGGGCGGATGTTCGAGATTCGATCTGCTGAACGCGGCCGTGCCGTTCACCGGATATTCCCGGACCAATGACCTGTCCTACGGCGATCTGCCACGGCAAAAACTCGATGTGTACGTGCCCTGCGATGCGCAGCCGAATGCGCGAGTGGTCGTTTTCTTTTACGGCGGAGATTGGCAGACGGGGGACAAGGCGGACTATCGGTTTGTGGCGCAGGCGATCGCGTCACGCGGCTTCATTGCGGTAATGCCCGATTACAGGCTCTATCCCGAGGTCACCTTTCCGGCCTTTGTCGAAGATGGGGCACTGGCGGTGCGGTGGGCACATGACAATGCCGCGCGGTTTGGCGGCGACCCTTCCAGGATTTATCTAATGGGCCATTCGGCCGGAGCGCACATCGCGGCGCTGGTGGCGCTGGATGAAAGTTATCTGAAGCAGGTGGGATTGGATCAGCGGGCGGTTCGCGCGGTGGCAGCGCTGTCGGGGCCTTATGATTTTATCCCGCCGGTGGACGACAAGGCCGCGTTCAATATGGCACGTTCCGAGACGGCGGTCGATCCGCGGATCGAGCCCATTCACTTTGTGGACGGAAAGAGCGCTCCGATGCTGCTGATTCACGGGCTAAAGGATCAGACCGTCAAGCCCGAGAACACGGCGAAGCTCGCAAAGCGAATCCAAGAGCGCGGCGGCGAGGTGACGACCGCCTATTACCCCCTCCGCGCGCACGTCGGAGTCGTGCTGTCACTGGCGTGGCCGTTCCGGTGTCTGGCACCGACGCTCGATGATGTGACGGCGTTTTTTCGAGCACACTGATCTCCGCAGGGCACGCTATCTGCGTGCCGTTATGGGTAACTAAAGGGGACACGACCCTTCACTCCTTCTATCTCGTACCCGCGGCCGCACGAGACCTTGTCCGCCGCAGTTGCGCAGGGGGCTTTGCAGGTCGTACTTTCGGACGGTTTCACCGATCCAGCGGTCGAAGCCGAGCGGGCGGGGTTGGCGGATGCTGGGCTTCACCGCTTATTCCTTCGCGACGGTCGGCGGGCCGACGGTTTAGGGAGAGTGCCGGCTTATTCGTTTCAAGCCGCCGGCAGCGTCCCGACCCGCGAATGCGGAGTGGGGGCGGGCAATCCGCGCTCGCGGAAATACTGCAAATACAAATCCACCGCCTCCGGCAACTGCCGGTCGACCTCCTCCGCGGACTCACCGGAAGTCGTACAACCCGGCAGATCGGGCAGGTACGCCCAATAGGCGCTGGGGAGTGATCGTCCGATGCCTATAGAGCACTCGTGTGCAGGGCTCTGTCAAAGCAAGAGCCCCACCGCTTCATGCGCTGCGCACGGATCGCGCGGTTCCGCATTTGCGCAGGTCTTACAGGCTATTTCAGAACTGGAGCGAGAGAACCGCAGATGACGAAGATGACGCAGATTTCCAATGCAATTCATCTGCGCAATCTGCGAAATCTGCGGTTCTGGAATTTTCTCTTACGCAGCCGGTATGCGGTCGATTATGCTGTGTGACGAGGAACCACTTATGAACCATCGCCACAAGTCCGCCGTCGCAATCGCGTTGATCGCAGCTTCCCTCGTCGGAGCGCGCACCGTCCGTGCCGCCGAATCCGACGCTGAAGAGAAGGCACAGACCACGATCGACAAGGCCCTGGCGTATCTCAAAACCCAGCAGAAGCCGGACGGCGGCTGGCAGCGATCGGAGCGCGAGCCAATCGGTATTTCGGCGCTTGTCTTGCGGGCGTACGTCCAGGACTCGCAGCATTCCGTCCAGACCGATTTCGTCGCCAATGGTTTCAAGAATCTGCTCAGCTTCCAGACTACCGACGGCGGGATCTACAAGAGCCTGCTTGCCAACTACAACACTGCGATCTGCGTCAGCACGCTCGTCAAAGCCAACGATCCCTCCTTGAAGCCCGCCATTGATAAGGCGGTCGACTATCTCAAGAAACTGCAATGGACCGAGGAAACCAAGCCCGAGTATCCGGGTAAGGAAGGTGAGAAAGTCCCCGAGGAGAACACGGGCAAGCAGGTCGTCAAGGGCGCTGATGATGCCTTCTACGGCGGATGGGGTTACGGCGGTCGGTCACGCGGTGGCGGTCGGCCGGACTTATCGAACACCCAGTTCGCCATCGAAGCGCTGAAGGACGCCGGTGTCAGCAATGACGATCCGGCACTCAAGAACGCGCTGAAGTTCGTCTCACGCTGTCAGAACTTCTCCGAGACCAACGACCAACCCTGGGCCGGCAACGACGGCGGATTCGTCTACGGCCCGAGCGACGATCGCAAAGGCGAAAGCATGGCCGGCGCGACGGATGCCGGCGGACAGCGCCGGCTCCGCTCCATGGGCACGATGTCCTACGCCGGTCTCAAGAGCATGGTCTACGCGGGCATCGACAAGAACGACCCGCGCGTCAAGGCCGTCTGGCGATGGGTGAACCAGAACTTCACGCTTGAGGAGAATGTCGGCCTCGCCGCCACCAATCCCGAGAACGCCAAGGCCGGCATGTACTACGGCTACATGACGATGGCCCGCGCCCTCGCGGCGTATGGCGAGCCCGAGCTTAAGACCGCCGATGGCAAGAGCACCGATTGGCGCCTCGCCTTGATCGAAAAGGCCGCCTCCACGCAGGGCGCCGATGGATCGTTCGTCGGCATCAAAGGCGAAATGGAAGACAACCCGATCCTCGTCACCGCATACGTCGTCCTGGCGCTGCAGGAGGCGCAGAAGGATTTGAAAGCGCATCCTGTAAAGCAGTAAGTAATAAATCGCGTTTTGCTCGAAGCCACGAAGAAGATACGAAGTTCTATTAACAGGCTATTTCGGAACTGGAAAGAGGAAACCGCAGATGACGCAGATGACGCAGATTTCCAATGCGAATCATCTGCGTCATCTGCGTAATCTGCGGTTCTAAAATTTTCTGTAAGAGAATTCTTCGTTTGGCGTCGTGGTGATCCGAAACTCAGTTGACGCCTAGCGCCGTGAGATTCTTGAGGCTGCGGTCAACGCAGTCGAACGGGTCGAGGCCGTTGCAGTCGTCTTGTTCGATGATGAACCACTGGGTGCCGGCCTTGCGGGCGGCGTCGAGGATGCCGGGGAAGTTGAGGTTGCCTTCGCCGATCTCGCGCATCTGCTGCTTGCGCTCGCCGTTCACCAGGCCGATGCCCATGTCCTTGAGATGGATCGCGGGAATACGGCCGGCGTACTTACTGAGATATTGGATCGGGTCGCCGCCGCCGTGGGTGATCCAGTAGGTATCGGCTTCCATCCAGACCTCGCTGGAGAAGCTCTTGAAGAGGATGTCGAGCGCGGTCTGGCCGCTGAATTTCATCAGCTCGTGGCTGTGATTGTGGTAGCCGATCGACAAACCCGTGCCCTTGTACTTGGCTGCGATGGCGGAGTATTCCCCGGCGAACGTCGTCCACTGGTCGGCGGCGTTGACGTCCTTCCAGCCCCACCCGCCGATCGCGGTAAGCGAGCAGCCCCAGAGCTTGTGATTCTCGACCGTCTGCTCCGGCTGATCGCGCATAGCGTCGAAGCCCATGTGCGTGGCGCAGCAGGTGAGCCCTTCGTTCTGCAGGATCCTGGCGAGTTCCTTCGGCTCGATCGGCCCGAGCGCCGAACACTGGACGGCGTCGTAGCCGATCTTCTTCACCCGCGCGAACGTCCTGGCGATGTCCGCCGGCGTCTTGGTGAACTCACGGAGCGTGTAAAGCTGGACGGCGATCTGCGAGGCCATGGGTATTTCCTTTTCGAGTATGTCTGACACGCTATGGATTGAAGTCGTCGGACGCAAGCGCCTGACGACGCCTGCGGCGTTGAGCGTTCTTACGTTAGCTGCCAACCGATGCGCCCACGGAAGCCGCAGTATTTGTGCAGGTTCGTGGATGAACCCGACCCGCGCTTCGACCGGATATGGGACGTGTCGGCGCAAAACTACAGTCCTTCTGGCGATGGGTCGATAAAAAGGCAAGAGGTCGTTGTAAATGCGTATTCTTCTGGTCCTTCCGGACCGCACCATTTCATCGCGAATACAGCAGACCTTGACCGAAGCGGGGCACGCGGTGACGACGGCGTCGCGCGGGTTTGAAGCGATCGACCTGCTTTCCACCGGCCAGTTCGGGATGTTGTTGGCGGCCCGGCAGTTGCCCGACTTTGAGGGGTTGGAACTGCTCCGCCTGGCGCGCAAGAACGGCATCTCGCCGTACCTCTATATTTCGCTCATCACCGAGACGGTGGAGCAGCACGAGATTAACAAGGCGCTCGCGGCTGGCGCGGACGACTACATGCGGCTGCCGATCGACCCGATCGAGCTGACGTTGCGTGTGCGCAACGCCGAGCGGATCGTGGCAATCGACACCCGCGACGACGCGATCATCGCGATGGCCAAGCTCGCCGAATCGCGCGACTCGCACACCGGCCGGCACGTCGAGCGGGTGCGGATGTACGCCCGCGAGCTCGCCCAGGCGATGTGGGAGATGGGCAGCTACTTCGGGCAGATCGACGCCAACTTCGTCGAGCTTATCTACCGCACTGCGGCGTTGCACGACCTGGGCAAGATCGCCATCCCCGACGCCATTCTGCTCAAGCCTGGCAAGCTCAGCGAGTTCGAGTACGAAGTGATGAAGCAGCACACGACCATCGGCGCCGAGACGCTGGCATCGGTGATCACCCAGCGCAGCGCCTGCAAGTTCCTGCTCATGGGACGCGATATCGCGCAATGCCACCACGAGCGCTGGGACGGCACGGGCTATCCCAACAAGCTCCATGCCGAGGAGATCCCGTTGGCGGCACGGATCGTGTCGGTGGCGGACGTGTATGATGCGCTGACGAGCGCCCGCGTCTACAAGGCCGCGTTCACCCATCAGGACGCGATGCAGATGATCGTCGACGGGGGTGGATCGCAGTTCGATCCGATGGTCGTGGAAGCCCTGGCCGCCAGCGAGCGCCCGATCAACCAGATTCGTGAGCGTGAGACCGATCCCGTGATGGCCCCCGCCCAGGCGGCCTAGCCGGACTTTGTTGCGAGGATCGCCCCGCCGATCATCGCCGCCACGCCGATCCAGTTGGTGATGCTAACCTTGTCGCCCAGCAGCAGTACGCCCAGCAGCACTGCCATCGCAACGCTGAGTTTGTCGATCGGATAGCTCTTGCTGACGGTGGACAGCTTCAGCGCCCAGTACCCGAAGAACCACGATGCCGCCGCCGCCACGCCGGAGACGATCGCCCACATTAAGGGCCGACCGCCGGTGAAAAAACTGGGCCAGATCTTCTCGTAGGTCAGAACACCGACGAACAACACGGTGATCACGATTCCGCGGATGAGGATCACTGCCGACGGGTTGATTCCCACGACTTCGTTCCCGACCGCTTTCTTGGTCGTGATGGTGACGATCGCGGCGAAGAATGCGCCGAGGAGCGCCGGGATGAGCCACTGATTGTTTTGGGGCATCGCCACAGTGTACGCCGATTCGCTCGGCGGGCGATGCCGCCTGGTGCCGCGGGGCACACGTTCCTAACGCAGAAGGATCTGCTGGAACCGTTTAACTTCACGGTGCCAGCAGATCCTGTTCTGCGTTCGGATGCGAAATTTTCAGACGCCGGTCGTCAGTTCCAGATGATCAGGCCCGGCTCGAACGGGGTCGCCATATCAGGGATGCCCGGGATCACGCGGAGGGCGAATCCCTGGCGGCCGCTGGACTGGCAGGCGATCTTGCCGACGAACAAGTGCCGTCCCGGCGCGACTTCCCGCACATGCGTCATCTTAATGACGGCGGCGTTGTCGATCTCGTCGCCGCTGCTGGAGATGGTTCCCGCGTAGAGTTCCAGTGCGACGTCCGCCGGGGTGAGTTGCGGAAGCTCGATGAGGGCTTCAACCTGAAGCGTCTCGCCGACACGGTAGTGTCCATTGCCGCTGCTGTGGACACCGACCACCTTGATCCCGCCCCACTGGCCGCGCAGGTTGTCCTTGCTGTGCGCCAAGGCGATGCCGCGTTTCTGCGCATCGGCGGCGAGCAGCCCGCCTCGGCGAAGCGCCGGGACATAGAGTGTCTCGGCGTATTCGCGGACCATGCGGTTGGTGCTGAAAGCCGGCGCGAGCGTGCGCATGCAGGCCTTCATGCGGCGGACCCAGTCGTGCGGAACACCGTCCATACCGCGCGTGTAGAACGTCGGCACGATCTGTTGTTCGAGAATGTCATAGAGTGCCTGACTCTCGATCTGATCCTGGTAGTTCGGATCGGAGTAGTTTTCGCCGTGCCCGATCGCCCATCCGGTCGACGGGTCCATGGCGTAGCCTTCGACCCACCAGCCGTCGAGCACCGAGCAATTCAGCACGCCGTTGGCGGCGGCTTTCATGCCGGAGGTGCCGCTGGCTTCGTAGGGACGGCGCGGCGTGTTGAGCCACACGTCAACGCCCTGCACGAGATAGCGCGCCACGTTCATGTCGTAGTTTTCGATGAACGCGAACTTGCGGCGGAATGTCGAATCGCGGGCGAAGTTGACGATCGACTTGATCAGCTCCTTGCCCTCGTGGTCGGCCGGATGCGCCTTGCCGGCAAAGACGAACTGGATCGGACGCTTGGTGTCCTCGAGCAGGCGCTTCAGACGATCGATGTCGCGGAGCAAGAGTGCGCCGCGCTTGTACGTGGCGAACCGGCGGGCAAATCCGATCGTGAGCGCCTCGGGATCGAAGATCGCGTCGGCGGCGGATACGGCCTCAAACGTCGCGCCGCGGCGGGTGAGTTGCTCGCGCAGTTGCTGGCGGGCCCAGACGACCATTTTTTCACGGCAGCGCTCGTGCGCACGCCACAGCTCTTCGTCGGGGATCTGCGAAACGTCCTGCCAAACAGACTGGTCGGCGGGGTCGGTGATCCAAGGCTCGCCGAGATAGCGGTCCAGGACGTACACGATCTCGGGGCTCAGCCAGGTGCGGGTGTGGATGCCGTTGGTGACGCTGCGGATGGGCACTTCGGGTACGGGCACGCCCGGCCAGATGTTGTGCCACATGCGCCGGGAGACTTCGCCGTGCAGTTGCGACACGCCGTTGTAGCTGTCGGCCAATCGCAGCGCGAGGACGGCCATGCTGAAGCCCTGCTTGCGGTTGCCGACGTCTTCGCGTCCCAGCGCGAGGAAGCCTTCTTCATCGAGCTTCAGCGACGGGTAGTAACTGCGAAAGAACCGCGTGATCAGCTCCGGCGGGAACATGTCGATGCCGGCCGGCACGGGGGTGTGCGTGGTGAAGCAGTTCGTGGCCATCACGTGTTGGCGGGCTTCGTCGAAGGTGATCGTCGACTTGGCGAGCTGCTTGCGGATGCGCTCCAGCGCGAGGAAGGCGGAGTGGCCTTCATTCATGTGGAAGATGGAGACCGGCACGCCGAGCGCTTCGAGTGCGCGCACGCCGCCGATTCC
>JBBRFH010000164.1:0-7751 GCA_038224615.1 Tepidisphaerales bacterium | reverse complement strand
CCTGTTGAGGCGAGACGTACACCCTGGGCATCGGCATGCCCGTGCGCTGAATCAGCCCCTGGACGATCTGATACAGTGGGTGCTCCGGGCCGACCTCCTGAGCGGACATGGTCGCAAGCGCGATCTTGTCGCTAAAAAAGTACCCAACGAAGTTCATGATTCCGGCCATGAACAGTGCGATCGTCACGCCGCGCGTTCCGCCCATGGCGTAGCCGGCAGCAAGGATTATCGCCGTCAGGACCGACAGCAGCAGAAACGTCTTGAGATTGTTGAAAATTGTGCTTCCTGTCATTTCGGTAAGACCTCGATGGAACCGGGGTTATGGATTCCGGACCATGTTCTCACCGATATGTTACGCACGCGAAAGGGGAACCGCGTTACAAAGCGTCGCGGCGTTTCGATTCGGGGGAGATTGGACCACGCGCTAAATTTGACAAAACGAACCCAATTTAAGCGGCAAGTGTTTGTCGGAAAAGAGCTTATCGAATCAAAAACGACGCGTTCAGCAAAGTGCTGCAAACGTGGCGATCGCCAGGAACGCGATCTTGAGCTTCTTGTCCCAGAACATCGGGCTGAGCAGGGGGTTGATCAAGGCTGTGGTCATGGGCGGTCCTCCGCAGGTTACGTCTTGTACCGAGCAAGGTCGGTGCCGGACTCCATCCGGGTGACCAGAAGCTTATCCCATGGTCGGGAGGCGGGCTGAATGAACTGTTTTTCGCAACAGGCGACGCCGTTTATGCGGAATGTTGTTGGAACACCACACGCATGTGCGTCTTGGCCTACGAGAACGCGGCGATTCGACACGGGCAATCGGCAGGATGCCGCGAAATGCCCGTGGAACCCAAGCCGACCATTTACCGCGAGATTCCGCATGGCCACTCTTGTCGCGCCTTCCCGCTTCGTGTCGAGGTTGACGTCTGCAATGACCATCCCGTCTGTAACGCCTTCGCGCGTGTCCGAGCCCGTGACCGGGCCGCGCGCGTCGTTCGAGGCGTTCTTCGCGGTCGTCAACGAGCGGATGGGGATCACCGAGGCGATGTTGCTCACCACGCTCCCCGGCGCCCGGCTGCAGCTTTGCCAGCGCTGTGGATCTACGGGTCGAATCAAGCTCGGCGCCGCGGACCTGCCCGAGCCGATCGAATCGATCGGCTGGCGAGCTGTCCTCGAAGGTTCGGCGACCGAAACCATCGCCAGCGGCGCGGCGCTGATGGCAGTCCGCATCCCCGGGCCAGTGTTCGCCGGCTATCCCGGTGTGTTGATTGTCGTTCGGGCGCAAGCCGACAGCGAAGTGCTGAAGCAGGCGGAGGCGGAGTTCAGCAAGGTCGTGCTGGAACGCGCGCCAGGAGACATCGACACTGCGTCATCGCGACAATATTACTTCCGTGCCGACGGCTCATCGGTAGACCGTTCGAGCGATCAACCGGGTGCCCACGCCGCACGCCAATTGTTGACAGCGTTGGACAATGCGAGCGGCGGACCCAATCGGCGCCTGCTCCAGGCTCGTGACGGCCGGCACGAAGCGGCGACGGCGGCGCGGGTCGAGCCGGGGTCGCCGCTGGGTCGGTGCGGGGTGGCGTCGGTGGTCAGCATCTATCCGAACAGCACGGACTGGCTAAGCCTGACGCCCGCACACTTTGCCGCCGACGAGGAACTCTCGCGCCTCGTCCGTGCGGTGGCATTCATGGTCGAGCACTATCACAAGGGTCCGACGTTGGCGAATGTTGCCGACGCCGTTGAGCTCAGCCAATTCCATTTCCATCGCCGATTTACCGAGCGATTCGGCATAACGCCCAAGCAATTGCTGTTCGCCGTGCAGTTGGGTCGAGCCAGGCAGATGCTGGCCGACCCGCGCAGCGCGATGAGCGATATCGCCTCCGCGTGCGGCTTCGCCCACCAGAGCCACTTTACCAGCCGCTTCAAGCAGGGCACCGCGCAAACGCCGAGCGCCTGGCGACGCCAGGCGCTCAACCGTGTGTGAAGCAGATTCGTGCCGCCGGCGCATCACGATCGTCGTGAGGGTGCGAGCGTTGGTGTTCGTTCAGCGATACCGATCGCCGCGATCGGTGCGGCTTCGGTCCTGTGAATCGTGCTGCTGGTTACGGTCGCGCGGGCCGTCATCGTGACCTCGATCGCTGCGGTACTTGTCGTCGTATCGGTCGCGATACTTGTCCGCGTCGCCGCCGCGCGTGTTACGGTCGCCATGGTTCGGCACATAGATCGGCCGCTCGATAATAACCGGGCCGGGCGCGACGTAGACCGGCTCGGAGTACGCGGGAACCGATTCCCAGTGTCCTTCGCGGACACAGACGGGGTTCTGGATCGTCTGCCAGCCGCCTTCGCGGATGCAGAGTTGGCGCGTCTCAGTCTGGTAGTAGCCGGGGACGAGTACGACTTCGGTGCGTGTCTCCTGCCAGTGCGCCGGCTCGGCGAGCACGGTTTCACGGCGGATCATCACGTTGCCGTAGCGGTCGACAGTACGGATGTCGCGGGTTTCGTAACGATCCGGCACCCAGGCGCGCCCCAAGACGCGCGACTCGGTAATCGCCGGATGCCAGACCTGTTCGCTGACGGTTTGATATTGCGGCTCGACCCAGACGCGATCGACGCGAGTCTCGTAGACGGACTCGACCCACATAGTGCGCATTGGCCGCCCGGAAACGATCGTGATGCCCAGCGAGAAGTCACCGGCCTGCACCGGCGTGACAGCGCCAAAGCCAAGCAGGCCGGAGGCAGCGACAGCGAGAATCGAATGAAGAGGACGCATAGCAAAGGCTCCCATATCCAGTCTCTCGAATAGACACGGGGCCGACGCCAACGTTTGCGCGTCACAAACTGGGGAATTTTGGTGACTTATAACCTGTTCGGTTTATCGGGCGTGCGGCACGTCTCACTCGAAGACGACCATCGCATGGCCGTTGACGACGGGCACACGGAGGTTGACGCGACCGTGAAGGTGTTCAAATGGAATCTCCGTGTCGCCTGGCGCCAGGTAGACGCGCTTGGGTTTGCGCGCCGACTTGAGCGACAGCGGGACGCCGAAGATCGGGACGATGTCTTCAACCAGATCAAGCGACTTCGTCCGCCGCTCCGGGCAGTACTGCAGGAGGTGAACGATGGTGCGCGCCTTCTGCGTCGTCACCGTCGCCTCGGTGCTGGTGGGCGCATCGACGCGCAGCAGCGGCTCGGGCAGCAGCAGGTTCAGCACGTTGCGCACCAGCAGCCGCAGCGGGTAGTTGCCGTTGGCGGCAAAGCTTCGGAAGACCGGCGCCGCGATCTGCGCGACCCGGCCGTCGATCACCGCCAGCGCGTACTTGCTCACCTGGTCGCCGGGCGTCTGCGCGTGGCTGGAGAAGTGCTCCCATGTCCGCTCGAAGTATGGCTCGACCACCTGCGCCAGCACCTTCGCGCCCCGGGCGGGCGTCACCCGCACGGTGGCATCGTAGAGCACATGGTCGCTATCGGGCACGTCGGTGCCGATCGACTTGCCGAATCGCATGTAGGTTGTCGTAAACGGCGACATCCCGTGCGGCGCGACCGGGAGCGACTTCCAGTCGACGCGCGTGCCGTCGGCGCTCAGTCCCGACGTCCCCGTCGCCAGCACCGCGCCGCCGGCCTTCACGAACGCGTCGAGCCGCTTCGCCATCGGAGCGTCGACGACGAACTTGTCCGGCAGGATCACGAGGTCGTATTTTTCGAGCGACGCATCCGGCAACGCGATGTCGAACTGATGCTTAAGCTGCGTGAGCAGCCGCGTCCAGCCTTCGCGCGTGTCAGTGCCTTCGACGAGCATGACGCCGATCTGTGTGACCGGCTTGGCGCCGGTCAGCCACGGTTCGCGGTCGGCGATGCGCTTGTAGACCTTGCCGATAAGCTCATACGCGCCCTTGTCGAGCGTGCCGCGCGGATGGAGCTGATCGCCGACGCTGCACTGGGCGCCGTGGGCGACCATCTGGGAGGTCTCATACTCCAGCGCCGCGTACGGCTTGAGCCCGCCGAAGTCGGCCCAGCATTTGTGGAATCGCGCCGTCATGCCGAGGTACGGGCGGTCGAAGTTGCGCGCGAAGCGGACGTTGGTCGGGAAATACTGATAGCCCCAGAAGCCTGTCGGCAGCGCCTCGATCTCGATCTGCGTGAGCATCGGCGCTTCCTCGGCCATGTTCCACAGCGGACGCGAGTTAAAGTAGCAACTGCCTTCGGGCGCGTATTGTTTGACGAGCTTGCGGAAACGCTTCATGTACGCGATCGACACACCATGCGCGTACGCAGTGCGATCGGCCTCGAGCTCCGGCCTCAGCCCACGCTTGAGCATGGCTGCCTTGGCCCAGGTGCTCAGCGACGGCTGGTCCCAGCACATGTCGAAAAACAAACCGTCGACCGGCTTGAAACGCTTCAGGACTTCGAGCGTCTGCTCGTAGAGGTAGTCCTGGTACGGACTCGACATGTCGAGGATCTGCCAGGAGAACTCCGAGTTCGCCAAAGGCGGTCGGCCTTGCCGCTTGCCGGCTTCGTCTATCACAACCCAATCCGGATGCGCGTCGGCGGCGAACTCATCGCATTGCACCGAGAGATAGATCGGCGCGTGGATGCCATGCCGGTGCAGCGCCTCGACCTGCTCGCCGAGCAGGTCCAATCCCCTCTTCAGGCCCGGATGCCGCGCCGGGTGCTTCGTGTCGTAGTAAAGCAGGCCATGGTGGCACTTGGCGAAGACGGTGACGCTGTTGACGTGCGCGTCTTTGAAGGTTCGAGCGAACGTATCGGCGTCGAAATCCACGCCGACGTCCGGAATCCGGATGCTGGTGTGGAAGTCGAGGTGAACCTGCCGCGTGGGGAGAGAAAGTTTCAAAGGCGATTGCTCCGATAGTTGGAGCCGCGAATTGTCACCGGCGTGCCCGCAACGTCAATTCTCCTGCGCCAGCGGGTCTTCCGGATACTTCTGCTTAAGCAGCTTTCGCAGCGCGTCGGACTTGGCGGGATCGGATTTGGCAAGCGTCTTGGATGCGAAATCGAGCAACTGCGGCGCGTACGGCGACGTCGGCAGCGCCAGCGCGAACGCCTCCGCCACCTTCGCCGCCTGCTGCGGGAAGCGACGCTGCAGCATGCGTGCCTTGAGCATCGCCGCGTAGCCGTCGAACAGCGTCGAGGGAAAGCGCCTTTGCCACTCGTCCCACTTTTCGTCGGCGGTTTCAAGGTCGTTCTGCTCGATAAAAAATTCGATCGATCTCGCCATCGCACCGGAGAGCGCAACCCGTTTCGCGCCGTCGTCGTCATCCTTCAACTGGTCCAGCAGTTTGCGCGCCTCGTCCAGGTGTTGATCGAGCAGCAACGCGGTCATGCGGAGCCGCTTGAGGTTGGCCGAATCGCGCGCCATGAAAGGTTCCAGCATCGCCGCCGCCTGCTTGAAATCGGTCGTGCGCCAGAGGAGGACGTTGGCGTACAGCGTCGCCGCCTTGGGATGCAGGTTGCTCTGCGGAGGCAACGCCGACAGCGCCGCAGCGAGCTCGGCGTTCAGATTTTTCTCGTCGGCGGTGGTGATCGCGTCATTGATGGCGTCGGTCGCCCACTGCTGGTCCGGGTGTTTGGTCACAGCGCACAAAGCTGACAGCATCTTGAACATCGCATCGGGCTGCCTGGCCCGGGCGCAGATGCGCGTCGCCTGCGCGAGCTGCGCCGGCGACAGTTTGGAGGGGTCGTAGGTCGCGATGATCGGTGCCTGCACGATCGATTCGTCGACCTGTGGCTGGGTCATCCGCAGCGGATCACGTCCGACCACGAGGCGCAGCGTCCGCTTGTCGTCCGCCTGCATCGACTTGAGCGACACCGTAACCGGATACACGCCCGGCGTGAGAAAGACGTGCTCGGCATGATCGCCGCTCGCGGTCTGACCGTCGCCGAAATCCCAGGTGACGCGGGGGTTTCGGGCGTTGCCGGTCGGGGTCTCGAACTTGATGCGATAGCTGGAGCGGTCGTCGAGGATCGTCTCCCCGGCGTGCGCGTACTGCACATCGGCGACGATTTGCTTCTTGTGCTCTTCGAGGCTGCCGACTTTGGTGCGGACGAGCCGGCCGAACGCGTCGGCAGAGACGGGTTCGACGCGCGGCGAGTCCGGCCGCTTCCAACCGACACTAATCCGCCAATCTCCGCCGCCGTTGACCGTGTAGACCTCGATCGGGTGCGCGCCGCGCGGCAACGTGACGGTTTTGTTGAATCGAATGTCTTCCGGGAAACCAGGAACCACCAGGAAGTCCTTGCCGTCCAGCCGGATCGCGCCGCGGTCGTCGATGCTGGCGGCAATCTGGTATTCCCCGTCGTCGGGGCTATAGAGCGTGCCGGTGATGCGCGAAATCGACGGCGCGTCGTAGTACGACGGGTTGTAGCCGAGGAACAGCCTGTCGATGACGGCCGTGCCGATGACGTCGCCGCTGTGCTCCCACACCTGGGCCATCTGCCGCGGGCCGCCAACGTCGATATTGGCCAGCGCCTTGGTCTCGACGATCAGCCCCGCATTAATAACGGCTGCCTTGGGCGCGGACAGCTTGTCGGACTTGTTGCCCCAGTAGGCGTAATGACGCAGCTCGCCGGCTTTTGGATTGAAGACAACCCGCACGCGGTCGCCGGGACCGAACTGCAGCAGGCGCATCGGGACCGGGGTTCCGTCGTCGGCGGCGATGCGAATGTCGCCAGCGTCTGGCCGTGCGACGCCGGGCGCATAGAATTCCGCAACCGCCGTATCGTCGGCGTCGACTTTTTTGGCGTCGGTGACCAGGTCGAGCGGTCGGCGAAGCGGAAACGCCGCGTCGTACCAGTTGCCGCTCGCAGGCGCGGGCAGCAGGAAAACCAGAGCAGGCAGCAGGCAGCGGGCCGCACGCAAAAAAGAAAGAACGACCGCGTCGAGATCGCCTGTCGTTCGCCGCTTGCCGTTTGCTGCCCGCGTTTTCATCCCTATGACTTTACCCCAAGCAATCCTCTTCGACATGGACGGCACCCTGACGGAAGAGCGCATCAGTTGGGATGCGCTGCGCGCCGACCTCGGCGTTCCACCCACCGGCGCAATCCTTGAAGCGATCCTGGCCATGTCAGACGCCGGCCGCGCCAAGGCCGAGGAAATCCTCTTCCACCACGAGCACCAGGCGGCGATGCGATCGACGCTTAACGAGGGTTGCCGCGAGTTGCTCACATGGCTCGATACGCGCGGCATCGGCCGGGCGTTGATCACGCGAAATACCCGCAAGAGTGTGCAAACCGTCTTGGACCTGCACGGACTGCACTTCGAGGTGGCGATCACCCGCGAGGACGGCAACTTCAAGCCCGACCCGTCTCCGCTGTTTGAGGCGTGCGCGCGACTGGATGTTTCGCCCGAGCAGGTATGGATGGTGGGGGATTGGAAGTACGATATCGAGGCCGCCAATGCCGCCCGCATCCACGGCGTCTGGATCAGCTATGGCCGCGAGCGGGTGTTCGATGCCGTGCCGGATACGGTGGTGCCGGACCTGGAATCGCTCCGGCAAATGTTGTTGCGGATGGATGGCGGCTTGTGACTGGATGGTTGTTGCGTGTGACTGGTTAGTTGTGCCTGGTTACTTGTTGCTTGTTACTTGTTACGTGTTACTTGGGGTTCGCTGGTGGCTCTGTCGCAGCACGGTTGCGCCAAGTAACCAGTAACCAGTAACAAATAACCAGTAACCAGTAGCAGACCGCCGCGCTCACGAACGGCGTCGATCGGTGTCTCACGGGATGAGGGCCATAATGATACT
>JBBRFH010000163.1:0-7756 GCA_038224615.1 Tepidisphaerales bacterium | reverse complement strand
GCTTGCGGCGCCGCAATGACGCTGGCGCTGGTGGGGTGTAAAGACAACGTATTTCCCGGCCACGGGGTGACCAACAATTACCGCAGCTATATCCCGGACAGCGCCACCAAGGTCGCCCACGGCACCGGCCGACTGGCCTACACCGCGATGGGCCAGGGCACCGCGATCCTGGTCGACGCCAGCCGCCGCGAGCAGACGTCGGACAAGACCTCCGCCCCGTGGGTGGTCGGCTCGTACCTGCTGCTGAAAGGCCAGACCGTGACCGTCGACGGCGCTGAAGGCAAGGTAATGATCAGCGGGACCGGCAATGTCACGGACACGACGGTGTCGGCCAAAAAACTGACCCCGGAGTCGGCGGTCGAGTTGTATTTCGACCCGAAAGTCAAGAACTGAAAACCGCGGCGACGCGCGGGCCGCAAACCCGCGCGTCGCCTTTGTCGGACGGTGCGATGAATCGCCCCTCCGGAAACGACTTCGTCGTAAGTCATCTCAATGCCCGCTCAATGCCCGTTGGAGTTCGGCCGAATGACCGCTTCGGCTGTGCTGTGGGTGTGTTGTCGTCGCCTGTTGGTCGCAGGCCCGGGTGTGTGTGTCAGGTTTGGTCCGCTCAAGGAAGGTAGCCACAATGAAGATTGCTCGCCGATTCACGCGTGAAGGACAGGACGTATTCAGCACCGTCGAATGGGAAAAGCGGACCAGCCGCATCACCAACCCGGACGGATCGGTCGTCTTCGAGATGAAGGACGCGGAGATCCCCAAGCAGTGGAGCCAGCTCGCGACCGACATCATGGTGAGCAAGTACTTCCGCAAGGCCGGCGTTCCGCAGCCCGACGGCAGCAAGGGTCCGGAAAAGAGCGTCCGCCAGGTCATCAACCGCCTCGCCGGCTGCTGGCGTCACTGGGGCGAAACTCACGGCTACTTCGACACCGCCGAAGACGCGCAGACGTTCTACGACGAACTCTGCCACATGATGCTCAATCAGCAGTGCGCCCCCAACAGCCCGCAGTGGTTCAACACCGGGCTTAACTGGGCCTACGACATCACCGGCCCGGCCCAAGGCCATTTCTACTGCGACCCCAAGACCGGCGAACTGACCAAAAGCGACAACGCCTACTCACACCCCCAGCCGCACGCCTGCTTCATCCAGTCCGTCAGTGACGACCTGGTGAACGACGGCGGCATCATGGACCTGTGGACGCGCGAAGCGCGCCTGTTCAAGTACGGCTCGGGCACCGGGTCCAACTTCTCCAGACTCCGCGGCGAAGGCGAAAAGCTTTCGGGCGGCGGGCGAAGCAGCGGGCTGATGAGCTTCCTGAAGATCGGCGACCGCGCCGCGGGCGCAATCAAATCCGGCGGCACCACCCGCCGCGCCGCCAAGATGGTCTGCCTCGATCTCGATCACCCGGACATCGGAGAGTTCGTCAACTGGAAGGTCCGCGAAGAGCTGAAGGTCGCCGCCATGGCCGAGGGCATGAAGGCGTTGCCCAAGGAGCATAAGGAACTGGCTAAAAAGCTGGGCCTCAAGCTCGACTACGACTTCAACGGCGAAGCGTACATGACCGTCAGCGGTCAGAATTCCAACAACTCGGTCCGCATCCCCAACAGCTTCTTTGAAGCCATCGACAACAACGCCGACTGGAACCTCAATAGCCGCACCAAAAAGGCCGTCGCCAAGACCATCAAAGCCAGCGACCTCTGGGAACAGATCAGCTTCGCCGCCTGGCGCTGCGCCGATCCGGGCGTGCAGTTCGATACCACGATCAACCAGTGGCACACCTGCCCGAAGTCCGGCCGAATCAACGCCAGCAATCCCTGCGTCACCGCCGACACCCGCGTGCTCACGCCCGGCGGCATCTGGCGCCGCATCGACCAGATGCTGCACCTGCCCTCGCGCCTGGTCACCAATGTCGACGGCAAGGAAATCCACACCACCGAAGGCGCGTTCCCGACCGGCAAGAGGGAAGTCTTCGAGCTTAAGACCGAGTGCGGCTACTCGATCAAGCTCACCGGCGATCACAAGGTCTGGACGCGCTCGCGCGGCTGGGTCCCCGCCGCCCAGCTCACCCGTGCCGATGAGGTCCGCCTGCCCGACTTCCACGCCGCCGCCGAGCAGATCGGCGAGCCGCAGGATCCGACGCTGTTCCACATGGTCGGCATGCTGCTGTCCAGCGCCAACAATGACCTCAACGCGATCCATCTCGACCGCTGCGTCGACCACGAGTCGGCCGAGCGGTTCGTCAACTACACGACCGAGAATTTCATCACCAGCAAGTACACCGACGACTACATCAACGAGCTGATGGTGAGCAGCGAAGACAGCGGCGCGTTTGAAAGCTCGACGATCACGCTGACGGTGACCAACCGCCGCGTCCTCTCGCGGCTGCGTGCCTACGCCCGCAAGGAGCAAGGCTTGCTCCGCCTGAGCGACGACGCCTTCACCGCCGGCCTGGCGGCTCAGAAGCACGTCCTGCGCGGGCTGTTCACCGCAGACGGCGTCGTCACCGACGACTCCATCGAACTCGCCCACGAAAGCCTCGGCCTCCTGCAGGACGTGCAACTGATCCTGCTCGGCTTCGGCATCAAATCGAAACTGCGCGACGGCGGAGCCGTCTCCGGAGGCTCGCCCGCGCAAGGGACTGACGACTGCAGAACACCGCGCCACGGCCTGCAGATCGACCCGGGCAGCCTCCCCGCATTCGCGCGTCACATCGCGGTACTCCCCGGCGATAAACTCGAACGGCTTGCTCATTTGCAATTTGCAATTTGCAATTTGCAAATGACTGCCTGGGACCCCGTCGCCTCCTTCACAAGCCTCGGGGTGCAGCAGGTCTTCGACCTCACCGAGCCGACGACGCACTCGTTCATCGCCAACGGGCTGACCGTTCACAACTGCTCGGAGTACATGTTCCTCGACGACACCGCGTGCAACCTCGCATCGCTGAACGTGCTCACGTTCTTCGATTCGCACACGCGCTCGTTCGACCTCGAAGGCTTCAAGCACGGCGTGAAGCTGTGGACGATCGTCCTCGAAATCTCTGTGCTGATGGCCAGCTTCCCGTCCGAGGCCATTGCCCGCCTGTCGTACAAGTTCCGCACGCTGGGCCTGGGCTACGCCAACCTCGGCGCCATGCTTATGCAGGCCGGCATCCCCTACGACAGCGAGAAGGGTCGCGCCCTCTGCGCCGCCCTCACCGCGATCCTCACCGGCGAGAGCTATGCGACGTCGGCTGAGATGTCGAAGGAACTCGGATCGTTCCCCGGCTATGAAGAGAATCGCGCCGACATGCTCCGCGTGATGCGCAACCACCGCCGCGCTGCGTACAACGTGCAGTCCGATGACGGCTACCGTCGCGGGCTGGGCGATTACGAAGCGCTGGACATCAAGCCCGTCGGCGTCGACGGCGCGCAGTTCAACGCCAACGACTCGCTCGCTTCCCGCGAGATGCTGCTCTCAGCGCAGGAGTGCTGGGATCGCGCCCTGTTCCTCGGCGAGAAGCACGGCTATCGCAACGCCCAGAGCACCGTCATCGCCCCCACCGGCACCATCGGCCTGCTCATGGACTGCGACACCACCGGCGTCGAACCCGACTTCGCACTCGTGAAGTTCAAAAAACTCTCCGGCGGCGGGTACTTCAAGATCGCCAACCAGTCGCTCCAGCCCGCGCTGGAAAACCTCGGCTACTCCGCCGAGGACGTCAACGGCATCCTCAAGTACGTCATGGGCACCCTCACCCTCGACGGCAGCCCGCACATCAACCGCAACACCCTCAAGACCCGCGGCTTCACCGATGCGATCCTGTCGGCGATCGAAGCAAAACTGCCCGGCACGTTCGAGCTGCCCTTCGCCTTCAACGGCTGGGCGCTCGGCAGTGAGTTCATGGCGTCGCTCAACATCAGCGACGCCACCTGGCAGGCGACGGGGTTCAACCTGCTGCGTCACCTGGGCTTCACCAAGAAACAGATCGACGAAGCCAACGACATCATCTGCGGCCGCGGCACGGTCGAAAGTTCGCCGAACCTCAAGCCCGAGCACCTGCCCGTGTTCGACTGCGCCAACAAGTGCGGCAAGCACGGCGAACGCTTCATCGCCGCCCAGGGACACATCCGCATGATGGCCGCGGCACAGCCGTTCATCAGCGGGGCGATCAGCAAGACGATCAATCTCCCCAACGAGGCGTCGGTCGACGACATCAAGTCCGCCTATCGCCTCTCGTGGGAGCTCGGCCTCAAGGCCAACGCGCTCTACCGCGACGGCTCGAAGCTGTCCCAGCCGCTGAATATCAAGAGCGACGAGGAAGCCGAGAAGGCCACCGATGAAGAGGACGCCGATGCCGTCGACGAGGCCCGCGAGGAGATCGCCGCCGACGTCGCCTATGCCGCGAAGGAAGCCAACCGCATCGAGGTCACCGCCTCGCGCAACGTCGAGCCGAACGTCGCGCCGGTGCAGATGCAGATCGTTGAGAAGATCGTCGAACGCATCGTCGAGCGGCCGCTGCGCCGTCGTCTGCCCGACACCCGCAACGCCGTCACCCACAAGTTCGACATCGCCGGCCACGAGGGCTACATCACCGTCGGCCTGTACGAAGACGGCACGCCCGGCGAAATGTTCATCACCATGGCCAAGGAAGGCTCGACGATCGGCGGCCTGATGGACACCATCGCCACCCTCGTCAGCGTCGCGCTGCAATACGGCGTGCCGGTCGAAAGCCTGGTGCGCAAGTTCGAGCACGTCCGCTTCGAGCCCAACGGCATGACCCGCAACAAGGAAATCCCCATGGCCAAGAGCCTGACGGATTACATCTTCCGCTGGCTGGCGATGGAATTCGTCCCCGGCTACCGCGCCGCCAACGCCCCGGCGCGTCCGGCGGCACGTCAGCCCGCATCTCCCGCGCCCACCACGCCGGCGGCAGAGCGCAGCGCCGCCCCGGATCGAAACACCGACGGCGCATCGACCCAAGACCCCTCCCCCGAAGCCAAGCCCTTCGACTACGGCTCCGGCCTGGCGTTCAAGACCGGCGTCACTCCAACCCACTCCGTCGCCACCCCACGGCTGAGCCTCGCCGCCGGCCCCATGACCATGGACCCGCTCAGCCAACAAGGCAGCCAAATGCAAGCCGACGCCCCCGCCTGCGACGTCTGCGGCAGCATCACCGTGCGCAGCGGCACCTGCTACAAGTGCCAGAACTGCGGCAATTCGATGGGGTGCTCGTAATCAAGCGGAGTCGCCGCCGATGAACGCTCGATTGCCCGTTTCTGGATGTTCCTCTTCATCTGCGTCGGCGCAATCCCGGTTTCGCTCTGTGGGGCATCGCAACTGTGATTATCGCGCCGGTATCTTTGTACGGCTATTTCAAAACGCGACGGTGAGCCACGCAGGGTGCGATCTATCGCACCACGTTTTCGCCGTCCGACATGCGATGGTGCGATGAATCGCCCCCTACAGGCGGTCAGCAATTGAACGACAACAATCAAGGCGGGCGGTGCGGGTGAAATCATGCTGAATTTGCGAAGCGCGCGCGGCCCCTGTACCCTACGCATGAGTGCTCGCAGAAGCACCCCCTGGGACGTGATCGGCTCACAAACCCATCGCGCAGGCTCGACGTCATCGTTCGCAATTCGAGTAAGAAGGAGTCTTACGACGTGTTTTTGGAAAAGCTGCTTGGCGCGTTCAGTGTCGATCTGGGCATCGACCTCGGAACGTGCAACACGCTCGTCTGCATCCGCGGGCAGGGAATTGTCCTGAACGAACCCTCGGTCGTCGCCGTCAATGCGCGCACCAACAAGGTGATGCAGAACGGGATGGCGGTCGGGCTGGTCGCCAAGGAGATGCTCGGCAAGACGCCGGGCAGCATCAAAGCCGTTCGTCCGCTGAAGGACGGCGTCATCAGCGACTTCAACATCACCGAGGCGATGCTGCGGTATTTCATCCGCCGGGCGACCGGCGGCAAGCGGTGGACCAGCCCGCGCGTGGTCATCGCGGTGCCCAGCGGCATCACGGGTGTGGAAAAGCAGGCGGTCATCCAATCCGCGGAGCGCGCTGGCGCCCGGCGCGTGTTTCTCGTCGAGGAGCCCATGGCCGCCGCGATCGGCGCGGGGCTGCCGGTCACCGAGCCGACGGCGAGCATGATCGTCGACATCGGCGGTGGCACGACGGAAGTCGCGATCATCTCGCTGGCGGACATCAGCGTGTGCGACAGCGTCCGCGTGGCCGGCGATGACTTCGACGAGTCGATCGTCGAGCACATGAAAAGAACCTACAACATGCTCATCGGCGAGCAGATGGCCGAGCGGATCAAGATCGAAATCGGCTCCGCCAGTCCCTTCCCCGCCGGGCAAGAGCCGAGCATGGACGTCAAGGGCCGCGACATGATCAGCGGCCACCCGCGCAAGATGAGCATCAGCGCCGGCGAAATTCGCGAGGCGTTGCAGGAGCCGGTGACGAGCATCGTCGAAGCCGTCAGCCACGTGCTGGAGATGGCCGAGCCCGAACTCGCCGCCGACCTCGTCGATAACGGCATCACCATGGCCGGTGGGTCGAGCATGCTGCGCGGGCTGACGACCGTCATCAGCAACGCCACCGGCCTCGAAGTGCGATTGGCCGAAGACCCCCTCACCTGCGTCGCCCGCGGCACCGCCGTCTACCTCGAAAATCTCGAGCTCTGGAAGGACACCATGGAGAGCGACCAGGACGAAATGTAGTGTGCGTAGGGATTAGGCCTTGGGCCTTGGTGAAAGCGCCGAGACAGGCCCAGCGCCATGACGCCCGCATTGGTATTTACCAAGGCCTAAGGCCTAAGGCCCAAGGCCTAATCCCCCCCAAGGCCCATCCCATGAAATCCTCCGCCCCCCTGCATTTCACGCTCATCGCCGCGGCCGCGCTCAGCGCGTTTTCGCTGAGGCCGGCGGCACAGGGGCCGCGGGCGCAGCTCGCAAAACTCTTCGAGCCTGTGGCGGCGCCGACGCGGGCGATCGCACAATGGGGTCGGGCACGAATCTCCACCGACAAGCCCGTCGATCTTCTCTCGCCCGGCAAGGACCGTTCGCGCGATGAGCTGTTGCGACAGAACGGCGTCCTGATCACGCAGGTACAGAACCTGCAGGCACAGCTCGAAGACCTCAAGCGCTACTCCGCCGCCGCGCGAGAACTCGGGACCAATCTGCAGCAGCTCGTCGAGCCGGCGCGGATCACCGCCTGGCCGACCGCGAATCGGCAGACACTGATGATCAGCACGTCGGGCCTGTCGAACGTGCGGAACAACCTCGCAGTCGTCCACCCCTTCGGCTTCGCCGGCACGATCCAGTCGACCGCAACGATCGGCGGTGCGGCACAGGTGCTGCTGGTGACCGACCCGGAGTCCAGCGTGCAGGCCCGGTTTGCCAGTTTCGTGGTCGGCGCGGACGGTAGGATCACGACCACGATGCTCCCCATCGAACCGATCGTCGCCCGCGGCGACGGCAGCAAAATCGTCGCGACGATGGTCGCAGCGCAGCCGGTGCGGCAGCACCTGAAGGTCGGCGACATCGTCCTGCTCGACGACGGCCGCTTCGGCCCGGCGCTCAAGGGACTGCGCGTCGGAAAGGTCAGCAAGATCGACGTCCCCCAGACCAACGCCAAGTTCGCCTCCATCGAAATCGAACCGACGGCAGACTTCGCGCACTTATCCGAAGTCCTGGTGGTGACGAAATGAGAAATGCCAAATGTCCATCGACCCGTGAGCAAGACAAGGCCGGCATTGGTCATTGGTCATTCTGCATT
>JBBRFH010000162.1:0-7772 GCA_038224615.1 Tepidisphaerales bacterium | reverse complement strand
CTTTGCCGCCGTCAGGACGCGTTTGCGTAATCAGGGGCTGTTCTGTCAGTGGCTGCCGCTCTATCAGCTTGATCTGCCCACGCTGCGGCTGATCACGCGGTCTTTCCTGCAAGTTTTTCCTGATGCACAACTTCTGCTCTGCCATAACAGCGTCGAGTCGCCGATTCTTGGTCTAGTCGGACGAATGAATGGCGCGGCTTATCCCACGAATTTGCTGGCCACCCGTGCGGGCAATCCCGCTCCCGAAGTTCTTGGCCGGGTGAATCTGGCCGATGATTTCCAGATATTGGGCAGTTTCATCGCCGACGCCGATCAGCTTCGCCGTTTCGCTGGCCCTGGCCCGCTGAATACCGATGACCTGCCGCTGGTTCAGTTCATCGCCCCCCGGTTCACTTACTCCCTCCCCGAACCGCCGGCCAGCCGTCTCTTCGCCCTGCTCGAGAAAATCGGCCCCGCCGACCCCGCCCTGTGGCTCTCCAGCCCCTCCGATTCCACCCTCGGCCGGCTCAGAGATTTCGCCCGCGCCCGCGATCTTTTTCTCCATGCTCTGGCTTTTCCGGAAGGTCCCGATCAGCTCAAGGGCCTCCATCAAAGCGCCTTGGCCAGCACCGATTTCGCCGATGCCTACATGTACCTGATTTCCCGCGTTCTCCCGGCCGTCGCCCGCGAAAACCCCGCCCTCGCCCACTCCCTCCTGGCCGACCTGGCCGGCGCCCACCCTGACCGTCCCCAAGCCCCGGCCATCCTGCGCCAGTGGTCGGACCGGCCGCAGAAGTAGACCGCTCTCGGCCTGATCCGACGTCGCCGCACCCGCTGATTGTTTTCATCGACATGACGCAAATAGGGAGGCTGGGAGCATGCGCTTCCAGCCTCTCGCGCGCGCCGCGCATGCTCGGCCGCGGAGATGACGCCGGTGGTGTGGTGCGGTACGCTCTGGGCGCACTCGCATGATTACCAGCATCACCGGCACCGTCGCACACGTTCACAATGAATCGCAGATTGATCTGCGCATGGGGCCGATGACGTTGTCGGTGCTGATCGCGGCATCGGACGCGGCGGAGTTTGAATCGCTGGTCGGGCGCGAGGCGACGCTGCACACGCTGGTCTATCTCGAAGGCGATCCCAACCGCGGCAATCTTGAGCCGCGGATGATCGGCTTCCTGCAGAAACAGGACCGCGCATTTTTCGAGCTGTTCACGACGGTCAAAGGCATCGGCCCGAAGACGGCGCTCAAGGCGCTGACCGAGCCGATCGGTGCCGTCGCCCACGCGATCGAGAGCAAGGACGCGCGGTTTCTCACCAAGCTCAAAGGCATCGGCAAGCGGACGGCGGAGCTGATCGTCGCCGAACTGTCCGGCAAAGCCGGCGCTTTCGCAGAAGCGCGCACCGGCGGCGGGGCGGGCATCGCGAGCGTTTCACGTCGACACAACAACGTCGAAGAAGACGCCATCACCGCGCTGGTCGCGCTCGGCGAACGCCGGATCGATGCCGAGGCCTTGCTGGACAAAGCGCGAAGCGTTCATCCCGATGGCAAGACCGACCAACTGGTGCGCGAGATGCTTCGTTTGAGGAGCTCGCGCTGATCCGTAGCACGGGCGTCTCGCCCGTGTTAAGACTGACCCGGGCGGGACGCCCGCGCTACGAGAATAAATGGCTCGCGAACGAATCATCTCCGGCGAATCGCAAGGCGACGAAGAGCAGCACTTCAACTACGCGCTGCGCCCGGAGCGGTTCGAGCAGTACATCGGGCAGGACGCACTGATCCGCAAGTTGTCGATCGCGGTGCAGGCGGCCAAGTCGCGCGGGGATCCGGTGGAGCACGTCCTGCTGCACGGGCCGCCTGGGCTGGGCAAGACGACGCTGGCCCACGTGATCGCCAACGAAATGGGCGCCAAGGTCCACGTCACCAGCGGCCCGGCGTTGTCCAAGCCGGCAGACATGGTCGGCATCCTCAACCGGCTCGAGAAGGGGGACGTGCTCTTCATCGACGAGATCCACCGCCTCAGCGCCGTGATCGAGGAATACCTCTACCCGGCGATGGAGGATTTCAAGGTCGACATCACGCTCGATTCAGGCGCTCACGCCCGCAGCGTGACGATCCCGCTGCCGCCGTTCACGCTGATCGGGGCGACGACGCGGATCGGGCTGATTACCGGGCCGATGCGCTCGCGCTTCGGATTGCCGCTGCACCTGGAGTTCTACGCCCCGGCGGCGCTGGAGACGATTCTCAAGGCCAACGCCATCCTGCTCAAAGTCGAATCGGAGCTGCCGGCGATCGTCGAGATCGCCCGCCGCTCGCGCGGGACGCCACGCATCGCCAATCGCTTGCTTCGGCGCGTGCGCGATTTTGCCAGCGTCGAGGCGGATCACAAGCTGACGCTGCCGGTGACGAAGCAGGCGCTGCAACTCGAAGGGATCGACGACCGCGGCCTCGATGAACTTGATCGCGGTTTTCTGCGCGTCCTCATCGAAATCTACGCCGGCGGCCCCGCGGGCATCGAGGCGATCGCGGCCTCGATGGGCGAGGAGACCGACACGCTCGTCGATGTCGTCGAGCCATACCTGCTGCAGCAGGCGCTGGTGATGCGCACGCGTCAGGGACGTCGCGCGACCAAGTTGGCTTACGACCACCTCAATCTCAAGTACACCCCGCCTCCCGCATTGCCGGACGCCGAGGACGTGCAGTTGTTCTGATCTGAATCGTGGCACGGGCGCCTCGCCCGTGGTTCTCAGAACTTTGCACACCGGCGAGGCGCCCGTGCCACGGAAGATCGCGTCGCTCTGCCTGTCTGTGGTAGATTCAAACGACGATGTCACAGCCAATCCATGTCCGCCGCGCCGAGTTGAAGGATGCGGTCACGATCGCCGCGTACAACATTCACATGGCGCTGGAGACCGAGCACAAGCGCCTCGATCCCTACACAGTTTCGGCCGGCGTGCGCAACGCGCTGGAGGACGAGGGCAAAGGCATCTACTACGTCGCCGAGGTCGGCGAGCGGGTCATCGGGCAGTTGATGATCACGCATGAATGGTCGGACTGGCGCAACGGCGACGTCTGGTGGATTCAGTCGGTCTATGTACACAAGGATTTCCGCAAGCAAGGCGTCTTCAAACGCCTGTTCGCCGAGGCCGAAGCGGGTGCGAAAGCGGCGGGCGCGGTGATGATCCGGCTCTATGTCGAAACCGACAATGCGGGCGCACAAAAGAGCTACGCGAACCTCGGCATGACGATGACCAGCTACGCCGTGATGGAGAAGCCGCTCGCCAAGGAGTAGCCGGTCGCGATGCGCGCGCACGCGGTCAGGCGAGCGAGAGGAGAATCTCGCAGCCTTGGCGGAGTTTCTCGTCCGTCGTGGCGTAGCTGATGCGGAAGTGCGTGTCGCGCGAACTGAAAACGTTGCCGGGGATGATGAGGACGTTGCGTGCGATCGCCTGCTCGACAAACGCCGACGCAGTGAGGCCCCTGGGCGCTTTCGGGAAGATGTAGAACGCGCCCCCCGGACGGGTGATCTCGAATTTGGTGGACAACATCGAGTAAACGATGTCGCGTTTCTTGCGATACGCCTCGACGTGCGGGCTCATGTCCACGTCCAGCGACGCGAGCGCCGCCGTCTGAAAGGGCGCGGGGGCGCAGACGAAGGTGTACTGCTGCAGCTTGGTCATCTGCGCGACGACTTCGGCCTGACCGAACGCGTAGCCGACGCGCCACCCGGTCATCGCGTGGCTTTTGCTGAAGCCGCGCAATGCGATCGTGTTTTCGTACAGCGCCAGCGGCGAATAAAGCCGGGCTGCGCTGCGCTGGACGTCGTAAAGGAACGGCTCGTAGATCTCATCCGACATCAGCAGCAGGTTGTGGCTGCGGGCGACGTCGACGGCGTCCTTCAGTTCCTGCTCGCTCATCACCATCCCGGTCGGATTGCTCGGCGAGTTGATGACGAGCATCCTGGTGCGCGGCGTGATGGCGGCGGCAACTTTGTCGGCGGGGAACTTGAAATCGGGGTAGCTGTCGACGACGACCGCCTTGCCGCCGGCCATCGTCAGCAGGTGCTTGTACATGACGAAGTACGGGTCGAGGAAGATGACTTCGTCGCCGGGGTTGATCGTCGCCAGGATCGCCAGCAGCAACCCGCCGGACACGCCCGAGGTAATCAGCACGTCGCCGACGTCGTGGCCGATCTCCCTGCTGAGGTCGGCGCGAAGGCGCTCGCGCAGCGGGGCGATCCCCTGGGTCTGCGTGTAGCGGTTGGCGCCGGCGTTGATCGCGTCGATGGCGGAAATTTTGCCCAGCTCGGGGACGTCGAAATCAGGCAGGCCGATCGACAGGTTGATCGGGTCCTTCATCTTCGCGGCCAGGTCAAACACCTTGCGGATGCCGGAAGCGTCAACACCAAGCGCGCGGTCGGAAATGAATGGGGGCATGGGAGTGACGCGTGTGGCGTGAAGAGTGGACAATGGGCAGAACGCAACCGCCGCCGGCAGCATGAACGACGAATGTGGCCTAGCTAAGCAGACGTGCTGCACCCGCGGGTGCCTCACGTCACACTCATCACGCCACACTGATCTGCGCGCGGATTACTTCTTCTTGGCGGCCGGCTTGGCGGCGGCGGGGGCGGCAGCGCCCTTGGCACCGGCAGCCGGCTTGGCACCCGCAGCAGGCTTGGCACCCGCAGCAGGCTTGGCACCCGCGCCAGGCTTGGCACCCGCGGCGGCCGGCGTCGCGACAGCGCCCTCGGCGCCTTCTTCCTTCTTATCCGCCTTGCCGACGACCAGCTTGCGGTTCCCGACCTTCGGCAGGCCGAATACACCCTGCTTGGCCACGTCCCACTTGCTCGTCTCGGTCAGCTTCAACAGGCGCTCACCACGGGTCAACACGTTGCGGTGACGCACGAGCGAGCTGGCGCTCTTCAGACTCGGATCCATCGACATAGCACACCTCAGGCTTCGTAGTTCAGTTCGCGCAGAAAATCGCGAGTCGAGCAGTCTATCAAGCGAGCGTAAGGACTGCAAACCCGCTCTTCGTTCCGGCCGACCTCGACGCCTGCGTCCCGAGGCTTCGGCGTCGCTCAGACCCGGCGTGGAGCGGGTGCGGTTCGGTCGTAAGTGTTCGTTCAGTATCATCTTGTGTACCGTTGGGGGTCACTCCGCGATTCGCGCATTTGATTGGAGGGTCGATGCCGCAATGCCTGGGGAGTCCCACTCGCTCCGCAGCCTGAAGGAAGTTAAGATTGCCCCGTAGAGCGAAGCCAGTCACGTCGGTTTGTTGGTCAGGAAGGTGTCCGTGCCCGTCTTAAGCAGTAGTGAAGCCGTCGCGTCGAACGATCTGCGCCTCTGGTATCGCCAGCCCGCCGCCGAGTGGGTGCAGGCATTGCCGCTTGGTAACGGCCGGCTTGGCGCGATGGTGTTCGGCGGGATCGAGCGCGAGCGGCTGCAGCTCAATGAAGAGACCATCTGGGCCGGTCGTCCGTACGATCCGACCAATCCGGCGGCACAGGGCGCGCTGCAGGCGTGTCGACAGCTCATCTGGGAGGGGCAGTACAAGCAGGCAGCCGAGCTGGCGTCGGCGAAGATGATGTCGGTCCCGCTGAAGCAGATGGCGTACCAGCCCGCCGGCGACCTGTGGCTCGATTTCAATCACCCGCACGGTGCCGCCGACGAATATCAGCGTGCGCTCGATCTTTCCACCGCCATCGTTTCCGTCCGCTATCGCATTGATGGCACGCACTTCACTCGCGAAGTCCTCAGCAGCCCGGTTCACCAGGTGATCGCGATCCGCCTCACTGCCGACAAGCCCGCGCGTATCAATCTCCGGCTCTCGATGAGCACGCCGCATCGCGACACGCTGCGCATCGAAGGCGGCCATACGCTGTCGCGCAGCGGGCTGGTGCGCGAGTTTCGCGATCTTGAAAGCGTCATCCGGTTCCACAACCGCGTCCGCATCCTCAACGAGCGCGGCACGGTGGCGCCGGCGGGGGACTGCCTGATGGTGGACGGCGCCGATGCCGTCACGATCCTGCTGGCGATCGAAACCAACTTCCGGCGCTTCGATGACGTGTCAGCCGACCCGGTGGCCGGTGCGAAAACGACGCTTGATCGCGCCGCGCTGCGCGAATGGGACGAGATCCGCCGCGATCACGTCGCCGAGCATCAACGGCTGTTCAACCGCGTCACGCTGGATTTCGGTCGGACGCCCGCCGCCGCTCTGCCGACCGACGAACGCGTGGCGCAGTCGGCATCGCTCGACGACCCGCAACTGGCGGCGCTGTATTTCCAGTTCGGGCGGTATCTGCTGATCAGCAGTTCGCGGCCGGGGTGTGAGGCGGCGACGTTGCAGGGGATCTGGAACGACCAGACGACGCCGCCGTGGGACAGCAAATACACGATCAACATCAACACCGAGATGAACTACTGGCCGGCCGAGACGACCAATCTCGGCGAGTGCGTCGAGCCGCTGGTGCGGCTCGTCGAGGAAATCGCGCAGACCGGCCGGCAGACCGCGTGCCGGCAATACGGCGCGCGCGGCTGGGTGTGTCACCACAACACCGACCTGTGGCGCGCCACCGGCCCGATCGACGGCCCGGACTGGGGACTGTGGCCCATGGGTGGGGCATGGCTGTGTACCCATCTCTGGGAACACTACGAGTTTAGCCAGGACAAAACCTTCCTTGCCCGCATCTACCCGACGCTCAAGGGCGCGTGCGAATTTTTTCTCGACACCCTAGTCGAGCACCCGACACGACCGGGAGTGCTCGTCACCAGCCCGTCGATTTCACCGGAGAACCAGCACCCGTTCGGCACCGCCGTCTGCGCCGGGCCGGCGATGGATTCGCAGATCCTCCGCGACCTCTTCGCCCAGACGATCCGCGCCGCCGAACTGCTGGGCGTCGATGCGGAGTTCGTGCGGCAGACGCAGAACGTCCGCTCGCGCCTCCCGCACGACCAGATCGGCACCGCCGGACAGTTGCAGGAGTGGCTCGATGACTGGGACACGCTGGCGCCCGAGCAGGCACACCGGCACGTCGCGCACCTGTACGCGGTGTACCCCAGCGCGCAGATCACGCCGATGCGCACGCCCGAACTCGCCCACGCCGCGCGCATCTCGCTCAACACCCGCGGCGACCGGACGACCGGCTGGGCGATTGCCTGGCGCATCAACCTCTGGGCCCGCCTCGGAGAAGCCGATCGTGCCCACAGCATCATCAAGCTGCTGCTCGACCCCTCACGCACCTACCCGAATCTCTTCGACGCCCACCCGCCGTTCCAGATCGACGGCAACTTCGGCGGGACGTCGGCGATGGCGGAGATGCTGCTGCAAAGCCACGAACAGCAGTTGCACTTGCTGCCCGCGCTGCCGAAGGCCTGGCCAACGGGCTCGGTCAAGGGCCTGCGTGCCCGCGGCGGGTTCGAGGTCGACATCGCCTGGCGCGACGGCCGGCTGGAAAGCGCCGACATCCGCGCAACCCGCAGCACCATCTGCGCCATTCACTACGCCCAGGAAACGCGCCGCTTCACCGCCCGCGCGGGCAGCGCGTATCGCGTGGATGCGTCAATGAACGTGACGTGACTCGACCAGCACCTCCGCACATTCGGCGCGAGTACCCTTCTGTGCGCGTTCCGATTCCGGCACCCACGGGCCTTTTGCACAGATAATACGTTTCCGGTCTGAAACCCGCGCCCAAATGCCAAGGCGAACCGCGAAGCAGCGAAGAGCGCGAAGGAAGACGCGAAGAATGCCCATTTCGTTATTTCTTCGTGTTTCCCTTCGCGTTGATCAT
>JBBRFH010000161.1:0-8016 GCA_038224615.1 Tepidisphaerales bacterium | reverse complement strand
AGGCCCGTGCCGTCGGTCGTCGTCACATAGTCGGCCGGCAGGATCGGGCTGCTGCGCTCGATGAACGGGTGCTGGTATTCGAGGCCGACAAGCGCTTCGCCCTTAATCGTTTTGAGGGCCATGGGCCTTGGGCCTTGGGCCTTGGTGAAGACCTTTTCGACCAGATCGGAGGCAATGACGGTCACATGCTGATCGCCATTGCGTTCGTATTGCACGAACGCGTAGTCGATCTCCGGGTTCACTGCGATCGCGAGATTCGCCGGCAGCGTCCAGGGCGTGGTCGTCCAGATCATGAACGACACGCGGGCGTTGATGCGCAGATCAAACTTCGCCTTCAGCGCCCCCGGATTGGCCGCCGCGAACTCGACGTACACCGTCGGGTCTTCCTTGTCCTGGTATTCCAGTTCCGCATCGGCCAGCGCCGTCTGGTTCTCGATGCTCCACGGGCCGGTCTTGAGTTGCTTATAGACCAGCCCGTTCTCGACGACCTTGGCAAATACTTCCAGCGTCGACGCTTCGTACGCAGGCTTCATCGTGAGGTACGGGTTGGCCCAATCGCCGAGGATGCCGAGGCGTTGGAACTGCTCGCTCTGAATGCCGACGTACTTGTCGGCGTACTCCGAGCACTTCTTCCGCACTTCCACCGGCGGCAATTCGCGAAACGCCTTGCCCAGATCCTGCGCGATCTTGTGCTCGATCGGCAGCCCATGACAATCCCACCCCGGCACGTACGGCGTGCGGAATCCCTGCAATGTCTTGAAGCGCAGGATGACGTCCTTGAGCGTCTTGTTCGTCAGATGCCCCATGTGAATGTCGCCATTCGCAAACGGCGGCCCGTCATGCAGGATGAACGTCGGCTGCCCCTCGCGCGACTGCTGAACGAGTTCGTACAGCTTCATCGCCTTCCACTTCGCCAGCCGCGCCGGCTCATTCGCCACGAGCTTGGCCTCCATGGGGAACGCCGTCTGCGGGAGATTCAACGTGTCTTTGTAGGTCTTCTTGTCGGACATAAGAAAGACCGAGTATTGTGCAGGATGTGCGGGGATTCGTCCACCCGCGGTAAGAGTGCCTGTCAAGGCCCGATAGAGATGTCCGGTTTTAAACCCGGCCTTGCGCCACGGATGGTTCGGCGCTGGACGGTAGGGCTTCTTTAGCTCACGACCAGAGTTGCTGCCGGCAGGACAGGACTCCGCAGGAGTGCTACCCGAGCGTCCGGCAGTCCACTGCACCACACAGGATCGAGCAGCACGTAAAGCGGGATGAAATCCCGCCTCTTTGCGTGGCGGGACGGCGGGACGGCGGGATTGGCATCCCGCCCTACGGGGATTATCTTCGTTGCGATGCCGAACTATCGGCGGGCCATGTCGCCTGGGGGGACGTTCTTTTTCACCGTCGTCATGAACCGGCGTCGGCGGATTCTCACGGGCGAGGCGGCGCGGAGCGCTCTGCGGCATGCGATCGCCCGCACGCGGCACGATCATCCGTTCAAACTCGACGCGATCGTCATACTGCCCGATCATTTACACGCCCTCTGGACGCTGCCGTCCGACGACGCCGATTTCTTGACGCGTTGGCGGCTGATCAAGGCACGTTTCACGCGCGAATGGCTGGCGTCGCCCGAGGCGTCGTCGGAGGGATTGGCATCCCGCCCTACGGGGTCTGCGTCATGGATGCCGTCGGATTTCGTCCGCGCCGCGCGGAGCGAGCGGGCCGTTTGGCAGCAGCGATTCTGGGAACACCGAATCCGCGACGAAGCCGATATCGAGCGCCACTTGGACTACATCCACTACAACCCGGTGAAGCATGGCGTCGCAGCTTGTCCGCATGCGTGGGCGTGGTCGAGTTTCGACCGCATCGTGGCCGAGTCGATTTACTCGCACGATTGGTGTTGCGCCTGCGCCGCCGCACCCCTGACCGTTCCCGATTTCTCGTGGGCGTCGGACCTGGAGATGGAATGACGTAGGGCGGGATGCAATCCCGCCGCTCCCCGCCGACGGCGAGACATCCGGCGGGATTTTCATCCCGCCCTACGAACTCAAATAACAACTGAAGCGGAAGGACCCATCTTCTCATTTGTCATTTGAATTTTGTCATTTGTCATTCCCCCTCACTTCCCGATCGGCTCCACCGCCGCTGCCATGCTGAGGTCGAAGGTCCTGGCCTCGGCCTCGGTCTCGGGCTGCATCGTCTTCCATTTGCCGGAGCGGAAGCGGAGCATCAGGTACAGGCCGAGGATCACGCCGTAGATGATGCCGACGGTCCAAGGCCCGTAGATGCCGAACTGCGGGAGGTACCGCGCCACCGCAAGCCCCCCGCCGACGACGAGTCCCCAGCAGAGGCAGACTTGCACGATGCTCGGCCAGAAGGTGTCCTTCACGCCGCGCAAGGCGCCGATGTAGATGATGAACATGGCGTCGAAGAACTGGAAGATCGCGCAGATGATCAACAGCCCCCCGCCGAGGCGGACGATCTCAGGGTCGTGAGTGAAGAGGTACATCAACTGATTGCGCAGCAGCAGGAAGAGCAGTCCGCAGCCGAGCATGTAGACGGCGGCGATCTTAAAGCCGAGGTGGGCGCGGTGCTCGCTGATCTCGGGTTTGCCGGCACCGAGATACCGTGCGACCAGCGCGGTGACGGCGGTCGACAGACCGAACGCGGGCATGAACGACAGCTTCATGTACTGCAGCATGTAGTTGCTCGCCGCCATCGCAGCGAGGCCGAACATCGGCATCACCAGCGCGAGGAAGATCGTCCACGCGACGACGTCGCCGGTGGTTTGGAATCCGCTGGGCAACCCGATGCGTAAGAGTTCGCGGAACTTTTTCCATTCAAATCGGGCACAGAGCGTGCCGAATTCTTCGCGCAGCTTCGGGCCGAACGCGATGAGCGCGAGAATCAGCAGCTCGATCGCAACGGCGGCATTGGTGCCCCACGCGGCGCCGGCGACGCCCATTCGCGGGCAGCCCCAGTTGCCGTAGATGAGCAGCCAGTTGACGAAGATGTTACCGAGCATCCCCGACGCCGCGGAGACCAGCACGATGTTGGGCCGGTTGATCGCCAGCATGAACTGTCCGAGCGCGATCGCCAGCATCTTCAGCACCAAGGCGGCGATCGAGACATTGAAATAATCGACCTCCATCGGAATGGTGAGCGCTGGATGCCCCATCCATGTGAACAGGCGATGAGACATGAACATCGTCGGCATGAGCGCGATCGCGTAGATCACGCCGAACCAGATGCCCTGCCACAGGTGCCGCCCGCAATCCTTATGCGTGCCCGCGCCGAACGCCTGCGAGACCAGTGCGTTGACGAGCATGAGGATGCCGAAGCCGAAGCTGATGACGCAGAAGGTGACCATCCCCGACGCAACCGCCGCCGACGCCTCGGCGTCGCCGACTTTTGAGAGCATGTACGCATCGGTGAACTGCTCGACGGTATACGACAGCATCTGCAGCACCGTCGGCACGGCGAGCAGCATGATCTCTCGCAAAGGCGAGACAGATGCGACGACGATTGATGAGGAAATCTCCTCCGGTGAACGACTCACGGAAGCCTCCAGGTTTTCGTATTGCGCGGAAATTGAAGTAGGATCAGACACGCCAGCCGGACGATGACTCAACGCGGGTTCGCGTCGTCAATCGCGGCGATTTTGGGAGAGATAATGAGGACATTGCTCATCGGTATTCTCGGCGTTTGCGTGCTTCTGATGGGAAGTATGCTCGGCTGCGATAAGGAAATCAAGGAAGCCGTCAAGCCGGCCGCTGCCAGGCACGTCAACACATAAACGGGCCCGGCAGAGGAACACGAACCGCGAAGATGCGAAGAGCGCGAAGAATAACGCGAAGAAGACACATAATTGGTTTTCTTCGCGCTAATCTTCACGCTCATCGGCACTTCGCGGCTTAATTGCGCATTCACGCGCGCCGCTGCAGGGAGACGAGCGTGACGTCGTCGGAGGCGGCGTTGTGCTGGTAGTCCATCACAGTACTCCGCACCCAGTGTAGCTGCCACTGGCGCCGTCGACACTTTGCACCCGGTACTTCCCCTTTTACATTACCCGCATGACCGACACCTCGATCGCGGCGGATGGGGCTCAAGCAGGATTGACAACAGAACCCCCCGGAAAGTCAGCAGGCGTGCGGCTGTCGATCATGATGTTCCTGCAGTACGCGGTGTGGGGCATCTGGCTGCCGATCCTGGCCACTTATCTGGGCGCGCCCGTCGAGAAAGGCGGCCTCGGCTTCAGCGGCGGCGACATCGGATGGATCCTCGGCCTCGCCGGCGCCCTCGGTGCCGTCGGCGCGCCCTTCATCGCGGGCCAGGTTGCCGACCGATACCTCAACGCCGAACGAGCACTGGCCATCCTCCTGCTCGTCGGCGGCGTGATCAATTTCGCGCTCGCCAAGGCCACCGGCTTCTACCCGTTTCTCCTGCTCTCGATCGCGTACTCGGTCGTCTACATGCCCACGCTATCGCTAACCAACAGCATCGCGTTCCAGAACCTTGATGACCCGGAGAAGAAGTTCCCGCCCGTGCGCCTGTGGGGCACCATTGGCTGGGTGGTCGCGTCCGGCGTGTTTGCGATGCTCTGGCTCAACTCGACCGATGCGATCGAAAACACCCGTCGCGTCGGCCAATCGTTAACCGTCTCCGGCGTGGTTTCGATCGCGTATGCGGCCTACGCATTGGTTGTGCTACCGAAAACTCCGCCCAAGAAGGACGTCCGTCATCCACTGGCATTCGCGGAGGCGTTCGGGCTCCTGCGAAATCCCGTGTTCCTCGTCGCGACACTCGTCGCATTGCCGATCGCGATGATCCACCAAGTCTACTTCTTCCGCGCGGCGCCGTTCTTTGAAACCACCGTCGGCGTGTCGAAACAGTGGCTCGGCTGGGTCATGGGTATCGGCCAGGCCAGTGAGATTTTCTTCCTGTTGATCCTCGGGCTTTTCATCAAGCGGCTGGGGTATAAGTGGGTGCTGATCGCGGGCTGCCTGGCGTATACGCTTCGGTTCGGATTGTTCTCATGGGGCGGGCCGGCGATGACTTACACCGTCAACCCAGGCGGTGCCGACGAGGCGGTGCGAACGCTGCTGCTTGTGCCGATCATCTCACAGGTGCTGCACGGGCTTTGCTACGGTTGTTTCTTCGCCGGTTCGTTTCTGCTGGTGGAGAAGCTCGCCACGCCCGACATCCGCCACTCGGCGCAGACGGTGTTCGGCATCATCATCCTCGGCCTCGGCCCGATCCTGGCCGGCTTCTACAACCAGTTCGTGCTCGGACACTTCGATCACGCCGACAAGACGACCGACTACGGACCAATCTGGGCGATCCAGGCCGGCATCGCATTCGTAAGCATGGTCGTTCTGTTAATCGCTTTCCCCAATCGCCCACCCGAACCGACGCGCGACTGATCGAACGCTACTGCGCTTCGAGAAATCCCGCCTCTTCGTACTCCGCCAGTCGGAGGCCCACCTCGATCCGGCCGAAGGCCGGCTTGAACTGAATCGAATTGATCAACCGGTTCACCAGCAACTGGCGCAGTTCGCCCTCGTCGACCGATGCGCTGACCGGCACCGTGCGAACCGCCATCGTCCGCAACTGCACCGCCGGCAGCATGCGCACAGAGGCGACCACGTCTTTGATGATGGGCCCACGTGCCTGCTGTGACTTTGCACCGCGCGGCCCGCGCGACAGTAGAGGCAGCCGGTCGATGATCTGCTTGCAGCGAAATGCCTCCTCCAACACCACTTCGACTTGTGGCCGAAACGCCGCATGGAGCGCCGACCGACCCAACGTCAGTTCGAGCCGGCCGGTAATTATCGACAGGGGGTTGTTGATCTCATGCGCCACCCCCGCCACCAGCAGCCCCACGCCCGCCATCAACAGCATCCATGCAATCAGCATCACAAGTTGCCCCCCCACATGCCGGGCGTGCATCATGGAGTTGGATGGTAGCGAATTGCCCTGTATAGTGAATCGCCCGACACGCGGGCCTGTAGCTCAATTGGGAGAGCACTGCCTTTGCAAGGCAGGGGTTGCCGGTTCGATCCCGACCAGGTCCATTGATGTAAGATACGCAAAGAAAACAGCTTACGAGCCGTTCGGAGTCGATCGGCAAGCCTCATACCAACCGTCAAGTTCGGTACAATACCGAATATCTCCGGGCGGACACGCCGTCATCCAGCAACGCAACAACGGTAACTGTTTACCGTCGCGCCGCGATTTTTGCTTGTTTTGGGGGCGCGCGATCCAGGGCGATTTGAAATGTTCTGCGCCGCAGGGATGCCCGGCGGTTCCAACAACGCCTTGACGAGCTCGGTCTTGAGGCTGGCCCAGGCGCGTTCCATGAAGGCGTTGTCCCAGCAGTTGCCGACCCGGCTCATGCTGCATTGCAGATCGAACTCGGCGAGTTTGTCGTGGTACGGTCGTCCGACGGACTGGCTGCCGCGATCGCTGTGGTGCAGCAGGGGCACCTTGGGCCGGCGTCGGGCGAGGGCCATCTCCAGGGCTTCGATACAGAGGTCACTGTGCAGGGTGTCCTTGATGCTCCAGCCGACGATATTTCGGCTGAAGCAGTCGAGCACGCCGGCGAGGTAGCCGCATCAAGTTGCGACAGCCGCAGCAAATCCGACGCCGATGCGCTCAAGACCCCCGAGACACGAAAGTACGAAATCGCGAAGGTCAGCACGAAGAAGCCAGAAGCCTTTCCGGAGGGGCTCGGGTGCTAATCCGCGGGTATTGAGACCGTCGCCACCGGCGCGGCGTCGAGGCGGCGGTAGACCTCCCACGCCCAGCCGGAGCCGTGCGGGCCGGCGTTGCAGGTGGGGAAGATTGCGGAGCGCGCAAAGCGTGTGCCGTCGGGGGCGCGGTAGACGTCGGGGTAGTTGCACCGCGGGCCGAGAATGAGCCAGTCGGCCGGCGCCAGGGGCGCGCCTTCGGGCAGCATCGCGACGTGATGATCGCCTTTGATGCGGCGTTTGTAGAACTCGACGAGCACGCCGGTGCGGGTCGGTTGGTCGGTGCCGACGAGCAGATCATTCGACGCCGAATGCGCCGCCATCCATGCCAGTGCGTCGCCGTGGTGCGCCCTGCCGATGGTGACGAGTTGTGTCAGGGGCGCGACCTGCATCGCCAGCCACGCCGTCAGCATCGCGGCGGCCAGCGCCGGACGACGCCGGGCGATTTCGCCGAGCGCCCAGCCGCAGGCGAGCCAGGCCATCATCATCGAAGGCAGGAAGTAGCGGACGTACAGGCAGTCGCCGCGCTGTTTCCACGCGATCGCAACGGCGCTGGCGCCGGCGAGCGTCAGCAGCATGACGACGTCGACCTTCCCGCGCCGCAGCGCCAGCACGCCCACGAGCAGCAGCACGACAATCGCCGCCGCCCCGTATCGCGCCGCGACGCCGATCAACTCACCGCCTGTCGCCGCGAGTGCATCCGCAACAGGCACGACCGGGCCGCGGCCGATTTTCATGTGGGCGTAGAAGCCGAAGTAGGCGATCGCGCAGATCACCAGCGGCGCGGCGTGCAGGCGGAGCAAGGTGGCGAGGCCTCCGGCTCCCTCTGCCGGGTACTCACGGGAGAGGGCTGGGGTGAGGGCCTCCCTGTCATTTCCGGTTGACTCCCGGACGAACGCGGCGTTCACCCTGGCTTTCTTCCGTGACCGACATGGGCAGGGGAACGTGCATGTCATCACAACAGTCGCAAGATAACCAACGACGAATCCCAGATGCGAGCACACGCCGATCAGCACCGCCAGCAAGATCCATATGGGCCCGCGACGGGTGGGATGATCGACATAGCGCAGCGACAGCCACTGCGTCGCCAGCATCGCAGCCAGCATCGGCGCGTAGCCGCGGGCTTCACTTTGATAAAGTACAAGGGGATAGGCGGCGGCAAGGACGAACGCCGTCGCCAGTGCGTGCAGGCGGCCCCAGCGCCGGGCGACCAGAGCGCCGAAGACGATCGTCAGCACACCGCTGACGATCGACAGCAGGCGGAACGCCCACGTCGGCG
>JBBRFH010000160.1:0-8050 GCA_038224615.1 Tepidisphaerales bacterium | reverse complement strand
CAGGCTTCGGGCATCCTGCGCGATCTCACGTCCGACCCAAGACTGCGTGAAACGCGCGCCGAGGACGAAGCCAGGCTCGCCACTGGAGATGCGGTCCGCGGAATCGTAACGGGTGTGAACGACAAGGCATTCAGCATCACGCCTTCCGGTGGCGGGGAGGCGACGCCGGTGCCGGTCGAGTCGATCGTCGAACTGTATTTCGCGACACCGCCTGGCGGACGTGCGACGGCGGCATCGCCGGCACGGTTTGCGGTGCGGCTCACCAGCGGAACGGTCATCGCCTGTAAGTCGGTTGCGGTCACTACCAACGGCGACGTCACCATCGAGCCTGCGTACGGTGGCGCTTCGGCCAAGACGCAATTGAACCAGATTGTCTCCATCGAATACACGGCCGGCCCGGTCGCGTGGCTGTCGACACGCACGCCAATAGAGGACACCAGCACGCCCTATTTTGGCGGCAAGTTCCCGGCCCAGTTCGACCGCACGGTCACCGGCGATCCGATCCGATTCAATGGCGTCACCTACACGCGCGGCATCGGCGTACACAGCCGGTCCAAGCTCGTCTTTGCGCTTGATCCTGCCGACCGCAGCTTCCGTACCCGCTACGCGATCGACTCAAGCCTTACCTACGCCGACGTGGACGTGCGGGTCCGTGTCGACGACAAGATCGTCCACGAGCGCAAGGGCTTCCGCGCCGGTACGATGTCCGGCCTGGTCAAGATTGATCTCCCCGCCGGTGCCAAGACGCTGACGCTGGAAGTGGATTACGGGCAAGGGTATGACATCCAGGACCGGCTCACCTGGATTGAGCCCGCGTTGGTGCGGAAGTAGCCGCCAGGGAGATCACGCCGCTCGGACAGAGCGCGGTCGCCGGGCCGAGTCCAAATCACTAAATGTCCTAAATGAACCGGGACCACTGAGGCTCGGTCGCGGTTACACAAACTGAAATCTGAGCCCTAATGCCAATGCGAACCGCGAAGATGCGAAGGGCGCGAAGGAAGACGCGAAGAAGGCATCTTCGATTTTTAAGTTTCCCTTCGCGTTGATCATCGCGCTCGTCGCATCTCCGCGGCTCGCATTGTTCTTAAGACGCAATGCGGGGGCTGATAACCATTCGCCACTCGCCACTCGACACTTTGTGCCGATGCGGGGGTTTCACACCTGAAACGTATGACCTGGGTGGTCCCGAGTGAATACGTTAATTTCCGCGCGGGTCGCGGCCGGCGACCGGGGCGTCTGCGGCGCCACCGGCAGTTGCCGCGTTGGCCGCATTAACGGCCGCGTTCAGTTGCTGACGCCGGATGTTGTTCTTCTCTGTCGCGACGTCCAGCTCTTTCAATCGGCCGGTGTGATCCATCACCACGACGTAGGACTTGCCGGTGCCGATCTTCCCGTCGTAGCGGATGTCGACCAGTGCCGCACCGGTAGCAAATGCAACCTTCGTCGTGCCCTTGGCATCGAGGGTCGCGATGCGGTCGCCGACCGCAAACGTCTTGGACGCCTTCTGCCATCGACCGGCGGCCCACTTGTAAATCTCAAACGAGACCTGAGTGGGGGCGTTCAGCGGGCCCCAGTTGTTGTTGGTCGTTGCGAGGAAGTACTCGGTCGACGGTTCGACGGTAACCGGCGCGCCCCAATGAAGCTGATCCGGCTTGCCGTCGTTGAACCATATGGCAAACGTCTTTTCGAGCCCGAGGACCGCTATGCCGGTCGTGCCGAAAAGGGGATTGCGGATCGCGTAGACGACCTGATAGCGATAGGTGCGACCCTCCTGCACGTCCTCGTCGTAGATCCAGCCGTCGATATTCGGCGCGGTGGCCGGATTCCAACGTCCCTGCGGCAGGCCGTCAAGCTGGGGGTCGGTATTGGTGCCCGGAGCACCGTTTCCGTCCGGTGCCGGCGGCATTCCCTCAAAGCCCTGGGGAGGCCGGTTGTTCGGCATGCCATTCGAACTGAGGCCAAAAACATCGGGACGCTTGGCCTGCGCGAACTGTTGGCCGACGAGTTCGTCGTAGCGGCTCGGTTGTGCCGAGTCGGCAACGAGCGGGCGGAGGGGACGGCCGGGGCGAACGCGGGGGCGCCCGGGGTCCTCGCCCGTGGGCGGGCCGCTCGGTGGAGCCGGGCGGTTGTTGGCTCTATCGAGCGCCTTTTGCTGCTGCAGTTCCTTCAATCGGGCGGCTCGGTCGGCCTTCTCGAGGTCCGGGTCGATGACCGGCAGCTCCTCGTGCGGTGCCAGTGGCCCTTCGCCGAGCAGTACCGTGTAGAACTGCGGACGAATGAGATCGGCGATACCGCCGGGGCTTTCCACCCAGGCGAGGAAGTTGGCAATCTCCGGATCCTGCGGCGTCGCGTTCCTGGGCAGCTGCAGGATGGTCGGCGGTGCGTTCTTGAGTGGCTTCACTTCCGTCGGCGCGGACCAGTCGCCGCTGGGCAACTCCTCCTGGCGATATACCTTGATCGCGATGACCGAAGTCGTCAGCTCCGATTGTGCCGGAATCTGGGCTTGCTTGAATGCGGCGGCCAGATCCTGCGTGTTGATCCGGTACTGGTAGAAGACGTAGTTCAGATCAGTGCCGGCGGCAGGGATAACCGGTGCATTGTTGCCCGGGGGCGTTGCCGGCGCTTGGACGACGGTGGCGCGTGCGGCCTTGATTGCAGCGGGGGCGCTGGGCCCGACCTGGGGCAGCACCTTGACCAGGATCTGCTCGATCGGCATCGGATTGTTGATCCCCTGTAGTTCATTGACCTTGATCGGCAGGCTTCCCGGCCAGCTCTCGCCGAGGGCGAGGACCGGGCGGTCCTTTCCGTCCATCACTTTCTTCCACGGCTCAATGACCGACAACTGTCCCTGAGGTGGAGGTGATTCGGGGACTTGCCGCTCGAGTTCGCGGCGGAGCGGGTCGGCGGAATTTTTGAACACAATGTCGTCGACGTTTCCCGGCGTCAGCGTCTGCTTGCCGTTCTCCACGCCCGCTGGCTGCATGAGGATGTGGCTCCACAGCATGATCGCCAGAAATACACTGCCGATGCCGACGGCAATCCACTGGCAATGCGCTTCGAGCAACTCGATAAACTTATTCATGTCACACCTGCTTCCGTTCCGAGGCAAAATCAACTCCGGCCGACCCCTTCGCATTCCGCTCCGTGCCGCCGACTAATAAGGCTGGCCCGGCTTGGGCGGCGTGGTCAGGCCGCGGATGATGTCCGGCGGCATCTTGGGGGCGATGAACTTCCGCAACAACAGGTACTGCGCTTCGATGTTGACCTGCACCACCGGCCTGCTGCCATACAGATAACCCTGCGCGAACGCCAGCGCCGAATCGACGGAGACCACTTCGACCCGACGGCACATCATGTACCGGTTGGCGGTAAGCCCGGTAAGCGCTTCAGGCAGGCGGTCGGCATCGCAGATCAAATTGATCTGGAAGGGGATCACGTCGTAGAACTCCCCCGAGACGTGACCGAGCGGGTTCTTGCCGTAATCGAGCGTCAGCTTGTTGGCTTCATTCTGCGGGGCCTCCGGCGGGGGGGTGGGCGGGCCGGTGACCGCGTAGTACGGGCTGGTGAACTTCAGGTCCAGAACGCGCTTCACCGGCGCATCGATCACGCCCGACTTCGCACCGGCATTGGTCTGCTTGATCGCCTCACAGATCTCCTGCTGGATCCACAGCCCAATCTGCGCCTCGAACATGTCGTTCGGCGACGGCGCGGTGTTGACGTTCATCTTCGGGTCGGGCTTGAAGACCTGTACCGGATCGAGGTAGACCGTCGCCTCTCGCGCCCGCGTCAATCGTGTTTGCACACCCGTGGATTCGCGAGCCTTCTGAACTTCGGTGTTGACCGTCTCGGCGTTGGTGATTTCGCCTTTGTCGTTCGTCTTGGTGAATCGAGCGCGGATCTGTGCCTCGGCCTCATCCTGACGCAGTTTGATCTCGGCTTCCGTCGGCGGGAGTTTGGCCTTGATGATGGTATTGAAGATCGCCGCCGGCTGGCTGAAGATCAAGGCGGGGTCCACTGGTCCGCCCGCCGCGGGGCCTACGCCCGTCTTGAGCAGCCCGAACGCGCGCTTGTAGCGGTCCATGAACTCGTAGGCGATCGTCTGCTGACCGGGATTTCCGGGAAGCGACCCGGGGACCAACAGGTGCAGTTGCGCATCCTGCAGCTTGACCGCCGCCACGAGAAATTCCTGCGTGTCGTGCGTCCAGCCGTCGGTCTGCCGCTTCGCTATCTCGACCGCGGACGCCGTCGGGAAGTTTTTCAATGGAACCTTGTCCTCTTCGCGAGGGCTCAGCGTCGGCCAGCTGCGCGGTGCCCGCTTCACGCTGTCGAGCGAATTTCCGATTCCATGGCTCTTCGTGACCTCGGCGGTCAGCGATGCGTACATCCCGCCGAAAGGGAAGAAAATGAGCACGACGCAGATGATCGCGACCACGCCGCAGAGAATGCTGACGAGGTTTTTCTTGACGATGTCCATGACCATGATGTTGTGTCCTGTTGCCGCCGCCCGCAGGTTTGTAGAGATTGCGATCCGTCTTCGATCATTTCACCGCGGCCTGGGCGACGGCCGAGGCTGGGGGCTTGTAGGCTTCGGGGTCGAGTTCGATCGCGATGGCAACCTCGAACTCATAGTCTTCCAGCATTGATTCGCCGGTGAGACGGTCCTTGTACGCCTCCTCATTGGAGTTTGGCGCGCCAGGCGGGAGTACTCCGGGATTGTTCGGCATGAACGGGGGACGCCCGGCGGGAACGCCCGCGACGCCGGCGGTCACCGCCCGCTCTTTCTCGGCGGCCATATAATCCGCCAGCAGTCGATTCTTCCGGTTCTGGTCCGCGGCCACCTGGTTACGCCCGAGAATCCACACGTTCTTAACCGCGTACCGCAGGTTCGGGCGCGACGGATTCGGCTGGATCGCCAGCAACGCCTTCTTCACGTCGTTTTCAATGTAAGCCACAGCGTTGGCCATCGGCGAGGTGAGCCGCATGGTGATCATGAAGCCGCGCCCCTTGCCGGTCGGATCAGGCCCGGTCGGCTGCGGAGGCGTCGAGCCGTCGTCCATCGGCTGCTGCATTGGCGACGGCATCATGCCGGGATCGCTGGGAGCGCCGAAGTCCATCGTCGGCGCCGGTGTCGCGCCCGCCGTCACTGTCGCGGCGCGGGGCTTGAAGTTGGGCGTCTCGATATGCACCTTCAACGCCGCGTCGTAGCGCGGGATGATCTCGTCGATCTGGATGATCTGTCTCTGCCCGCGCGGCGTCCGTTTCACGGCTTCGGCGTCCCCCTTCTGCAGTGCCGCTCGCAACTCTGCGGGCGGCTTGGGGATGGCGGTGATCAGGTCCATGTAGATGTCGCGCCACAGGTACTTGCCCTGGATCAGCGCCTGCAGATTGCCGACGATCACGCGCTCGCGTTCGCCGAAGCCTTGCACGCCGGCCCATTCGGTGGAGACGCGATTGGCTTCCCCGAGGATCTGGGTGTTCTTGTTGCGGGTGCCCTCGCTGTTGCGGCGTTGGAGGTCTTCAAAGAACCATCGTGCCCCGACAGCGACCGTGCCCGCGATGAACAGTGATGCCGCCAGTCCGAACCACTTGGTCTTCTCCTGCCACATCCGCTCGCGCTGAATGGCGCGGGGGAGCAGCGAACTGCTGACGGTCGACGCGCCCAGCGCCTGAATTGCCAGGCCGTAGGCACCGACGATCGAGACGAGGTTATCGCCGAACACCGCCGCCAGTTTCGGGTCCGCCGGCGCGCCGCCGGCCAGGTTGTCGATGCGCTCGACCGGCAGTTGCAGATTCTGCTGCAAATATTTCTGCAAACCCGGCAGCTTGAAGGTGCCGCCGAGCGAGTAAATTTTGGTGATCTTCGCCTCGCGGTGGACGGAGGAGTAGAACCCGATCGACCGTTGGATCTCCGCGACGAGGTCGGCAAACACCGGCCGCATGTGCTGGAAGATCTGCCGGGCGTACTTGCTCGTTGCCGCGTTGCGCTTAAGATCCTCGGCCTTGACGAAGTTGAGCTTGAACGCCTTCACCAGCGCATCGGTGAAGTTGCTGCCGCCGATGGGGATCGAACGCATCCAGATCGACTCGTTGTCGGCGATCAGCAGGTCGGTGTTGTCGGTGCCGACGTCGATCACCATCGCCACGCCGTCGGCGAACCGCCCGTCGTACGCCAGCGCGTTGTAAACCGCCAGCGGGTTCATCTGCACGTTCTGCACGTTCAGGTCGAAGTCGGTGAAGTACTTGATGTGCTGGTTCACCAGCTCCTTGCGCATGGCAAAGATGCCGACCTCAACCTCGGGGTTGTCCGCCTGGCGGAAGAGCTGGTAGCTCCATTCCACGTCGTCGAGCGGGAAGGGAATCTGCTGAATGGCCTCGAAGCGGACGATCTCGGGAATCTTCTTCTCTTCGACCGGCGGCAGTTTTACGAAGCGGGCGAAGCTGTTCTGCCCGGAGACGCCGATCGAACAGATGGTGCCCTTGAACGTGTGCCGCTGCACGAAGTTCGCCAGCGCCGTCTGGATCAAAGCCTCTTTGTTGTCGCCGGCCTGTGAGAGGATCGTCTCATGTTCGATGAACTCGAAGTCTTCGACGCGCAGCCCGTCGCCGTCGCGCGCGAGCTTCACGGCCTTGAGAGCGCGGTTGCCGATGTCGATGCCCCAGGCGTATCGTGCGCTAGCCATTCTGTTGTCTCCTCACAGGTGCTCGGGCGATCCCCTCGGTGCGAGATTCACGCGTGCCCGTCAATAGGTTGTATGCCGGCCCCGGAGCACGGCGAACCCATAGGATAACCGCGACCGCCTCAACAGTTCAATAAACCGGGCCTGCAATGGCGACGATTCACCGCACAGCTCCTACGTCCGGGAACCGGCCCCGGTTCGACGATGCACTCCGCCTGCGTCCCTGCCTGCGACGTTTTCGACCCCGAGAATCGAACGCCCCCGGCCGCTGCAAGCCCGTGATTACTCCGGTGCGGGCTTCGTTTCGGCCCCACGTTTCCTCACTCGACCGCAAATGCCATCGCCGCGAAACGGTCCTGATCACCGGCGAAATCGACCGGCGGGGCGGGCAACTCCAGCCAGCGCGGGGCGCGGTCCAGACCCTTGCGGATTTCCCGCTCCAGCCGGCCGGGGCGGCACAACTCCTGGGTGTTGGTCGATGCCAGGATCGCCCCGCGCGGCTTCAGCAGCGCTGCGGCGCCATTCACCAGCCGGGCATAGTCCTCCACCGAACTCCACGGCCGAATCCCTTTTTTCTTTGATCCCGACGCAAAGCTGGGCGGGTCGAGGACGATCAGGTCGTACCGCAGTCCCTTGCGCCGTGCGTAGCCAAAGAACTCGAATGTATCCATCCGCGCGAAGCGGTGCGCCGTCAGGTCGGCCAATTGATTGTGTGCGAAGTTACGCTTTCCCCAATCCAGGTACCGTCCCGACACGTCCACGCTGGTGGTGATCGCCCCCGCACAAGCGGCTGCCACGGAGAAGGCGCAGGTGTACGCGAACGTGTTCAGCACCGCGGGCGCGACCGGGCTTGCCCGGCCTGCCTTGTTACCCTGGCCGCGATTGCGAACCCATTGCGATACCCAGCGGCGGTTCTCGCGCTGGTCGAGAAACAGCCCCGTCGACAACCCGTCGTAAAGCCGCACCTCCAGTTGCCAGTCGTATTCGCGAATCAGGATCGATTCCGGCAGCGGCTCGCCGGCCAATGGCTGCGGATCGCTGACGCACGCGGGCAGCGCCCCGCCCAGCCGTGAACGGTCGCGCGCGAAAGGTTTGTGGTAGACAGCCCGCACGCCCAGCGGCTTGAGCCGATCGAGCACCACGTTCGCGATGCCCGCCGCGTTCATTGGATCGGAACGGATCCTGCCTTCGTAGACGATCAACACCGCGCCCGCCGCGTACACATCGACAAAGACGCCGTCGCACCCATCCGCCGCCCCGGAAAACGCCCGCCACGCCTGCGTCGCTTTGCTGCCCATCAGCCCCTCGCGCCGCGTCAACGCCCGGGCGAATCGCTCCGCAAATGTTCGCCCCGCGTCATCATCGCTCGCTCC
>JBBRFH010000159.1:0-8132 GCA_038224615.1 Tepidisphaerales bacterium | reverse complement strand
CTGTTTGTGGGACTGTGTCTTAAAACCCTTGTCTTTCAATTTCTGTTGTTTGGTTTGGGGGGGGGGCGCGCGCGCGCCGCCCGCCTTCGGTCCCTTTTATCAGTAGAAAAACTCCTGCCAGAATCCCTTTCGCTTCGGGGTATCGTGGTGCTGGTGCTCGGCGTAGTTGCTACGTTCATCTTCGGCATCGTAGGCTTCGTAGCGGTTGACGATTTTATCCAACTCGCCGCGGTCCAGCCACACGCCGCGGCACTGGGGGCATACGTCGATCTCAACGCTTTGCCGCTGCGAGACGTTGAGCGGCAGGTCACATCGGGGGCACTTCATGGGGTTACTTCCTTTCGAGGATTGGTGAAACATTCGTTCCGTCGCCTTCGGGCGGCAGAGTTTTGCTTAAGTTAAGCGTGGAGGTTTTGGCGTCGCTTGGCGGCGTCGATCGCTCAGCACGGAGGCGACGACACCCGTGACGAGGATCAGCAGCACAGCCGCCAGCAGATACAGGTTGAAGTACTCACCGAGCCACGCTTTCAACTGCGTGTGCGTCATCATCTTCACGCCCACCAGCACGAGCACGGCCGCCAGCGAAACCTTGAGGTACCGGAACGTGTCGATCATGCCCGCCAGCGCGAAGTAGAGGCTTCGCAGGCCGAGAATGGCGAAGACGTTGCTGGTGAACACCAGGAACGGGTCGGTGGTGATGGCGAAGATCGCCGGGATCGAATCGACGGCGAAGATCAGGTCCGTGAACTCGACGAGCAGCAAAGCCAGGAACAGCGGTGTCATCATCCACGCGCCGGGGCGCAATTTTTCCATGCGGTCGACGGCGACGTCGTTTTGAACGAGTGCGCCCGGGACGGGGCACGCGTGGCTGGCGGGCGATCCGGCGCGTACGAAAAAATGTTGCCCATGGAAGCGGTCGGTCACCGGCAACATTCGTCGCGCGAGGCGCACCACGATGTTTTTAGAGGGATCTTTGTGCTCGGTGATGAAGAGCATCTTGATCCCGGTCAGAATCAGGAATCCGCCGAAGACGTAGATGATCCAGCTAAACTCGCGGATGAGTTGCGCGCCGACGGCGATCATGGCCCCGCGCATCACCAGCGCGCCGAGGATGCCCCAGAAGAGCACGCGATGCTGGTAGATCGGCGGCACCGCCAGGAACGTGAAGATCATGGCGATGACGAAGATGTTGTCGACGCTGAGCGACTTCTCGATCACATAGCCGGTGAGGTACTTGATCGTCGCCTGAGCGCCGTGGTTAATGCCCTGCGGGTTGTCGGGGGTGACCGCCATCAGGTCGACGACCGTGGTGGTGTCGCCCGTCGGCGGCAGGCCCAGACCCAGCCAGTGGCGCTCGTAGGCGAAGTAGACAAAAACGCTGAACGCCAACCCCATCGTAACCCAGACCGCCGACCACCCGAGCGCCTCCTTGAGGCGCACGACGTGCGCCTTGCGGTGGAACACGCCCAGGTCCAGCGCGAGCATCAGCAGGATGAAAACAATAAATCCGACCCAAATCCAAAGCATGGTCCATGTTCCCATGCCGTGGCGGGCTTCGTTCCCGGATTCAGAGGGAACGAGAACTCACCACGGCAATTAAGCCATGATGGTCTCGCGCTCTGCGTCGAACCGCAGGTGATCAGCGGAGGTCGCGGCCGATGCCGCAACCCCGTCTTGACGCCAATCACGCCCGCACTAGCGGGAGGCTACTCCCCATCAACTGTTCGTTGAGAGTATGTCGTCGCCACGCTTTTCTTCAAGGCGACGCGGGAAATATAGGCTCGCCTCCCGGCCCGTTCCACTATAAAAAGCGGCCGCGTTCACACCCACAAGCATGCGCGCGGATCACTCCCATTGACGACCTGACCGTGGTTGCCAGTTGTTGGTGGAGATGGAACCGCAAAGAGAAGCGGCCCGGCTCGCAGATTACACAGATTCCAGAGATTAAATGCGTCTGAATCTGAGTCATCTGGGCAATCTGTGGTTCGTGCCTGCGGATTCCGAATCGGACAAAAAACGAGAAAGCCGCGGACGACGTGCGTCTATAAGCACAGGGCGTCCGCGGCTCGTCACGAGAGTTGCATTGGGTGGCGCGAACTACTTCGCGAGCGCTTCGATTGCCTTCGCAATGCCCGCGGGGTCGAGTCCCTGATAACCCATCTGTTGCCAGAGGCCTCCGGAGCCTTCCTTGTGCGTTCCGATGTTGTTGAACTTGCCCTTAAAGCCGCGCTTGAGGAGTTCACTTCCGAAGCGCGAGCCGAGTCCGGTCTTGACGTTGAAGCCCTCGGCAACCAGGACGAACGGTGCTGCGACGAGCTTCTTCATCGTCTCTTCGTCGTAGACGTTCAGAGTGCTCTTGTTGATGAGACCAACCTTGACGCCCTTCTCCTGCAGCGTGATGACCGCATCGAGGGCGCGATACAAGGTCTCGCCGAACGCGACGACGTAGCCGCCTCCCTTGGCGTCGCGAACGACGTCGTCCTTGCCCTTCTGGAACGCGTACCCGTCGCCGAACAACGGCTTGCCGTCCTCGGTGAGGATGTCGGGGACGGGGGCGCGGGTGCTGAACAGGAAGCGGAGGCCCTCGTCCTTCCAGGTTGCCTTGATGCACTTGGCGAACTGGTGCTGGTCGGCGGGGAAGTAGAGGCGGGTGGTGTCCGCGGCGTGGGCGGGGGTGACGCCGCCGTCGGCGAACATCGAGTTGATGCCGAAGTGGCAGGTGTTGTCGGCCATGTCGTCGACGCCACTGTGGCTGAAGTGGGCGAGCACGTTCGAGTAGTTCAGCCGCGACATCGTGATCTCGCTGATGCACATTTCGAGGAACGCGCTGAACGTGCCGAACAATCCCTGCTTGCCCTTCACCGATCCGAAGCCCGCAGCGGCGCTGAAGTTGCCGCGTTCCATGATGCCAGCCTGGACGAACACTTCGGGGAACTTCTTGTGGATGTGGTGCAGGCCGCACGAGCCTTCAAGGTCGTTGTCGAAGACGCGGACGCTGGCGAGACGCTCTTCGGCACTCATCGCGCCGAGGATCTCGTTGACGATCTTGCCGAAATCGTCGCGGTTCTTGCCGGCCCCGGTCGAGCCCTTGTAGGTGAGCGGGCTTTTGTCCTGCTTGGCGGCGGTCTTGAGCATCTCGATCGCCTGCTCGTACCCGCCGCGCTGCTCGAGGTACTTGGCGGCGATTTCGACCTTCAGCACTTCGTGGGCATGCGGGTGGCCTTCGGCACCTTCGATGCCCGGCGCCATCTTGCGCTTGATGATCAGCGCGTGCGGCTGGTCGTCCTTGAACGCGCGGGCCAGCGCGACGTACAGCGCCTCGAGGTCTTCGCCCATGACGGTCTCGGTCCGCAGTCCGTAACCGGAGAGCGTTTGCGAGAGGTCGTAGCCGGTCATGTACTCGACGGGGTGCCCGCCGATGGTGACGTTGTTGTCGTCGACGAGGATCTTGACGTTCAACTGCTTGCCGACGGCGAGCCGTGCGGCTTCGGCGTTGTCGCCTTCCATCTGCGAACCGTCCGAGCCGAGCACGATGACGCTCTTGCCCGGGTTGGCGATTGCCACGCCGTTGCAGAATGCCCACATGTGACCGAGCCGACCCGACGAGAAATCGACGCCCGGCGTCAGCAGCTTCTCGGGGTGGCCGGGCAGGTGCTTGTCGAACTCGCGGTAGTGCAGCAGCATCTCGGCGGGCATGTGGCCGTTGAGAACGCTGTTGAGATAGACGGTGGCGACGCGATGGCCGGCCTCGTCGTAGAACGTCGGCACGATCGGCGCGCCGTTGGCGATAAACGCGCGGATGATCATCACCTCCGGCACCGTGTCGTACGCCCCGCCGGTGTGGCCTGACAGGCCCTTGGCGCCGGCGAGCGCAGTAAAGAAGACGATCGCGTCGCGCGCGAGCTGGATGTTGTCCTTGAGCGTCGCGCTCTCCTCGGCCGTCAGCGCCGGGCGCTTCGGGTCCAGCTTGAGCGGCTTGAGCTTCGACAGATCAATCGGAAATTTTTCGTCAGCAATGGCCATAGAGCCGCGAGAATATGTCCAATCGCCGCAGGGATGCAAGCGGGGACTGCTGCCGCGAAAGTGCGATGAGCGCCAAGATGAACGCGAAGAATCCCTTTTTTTGGTTTTCTTCGCGTCTGCCTTCGCGCTCTTCGCATCTTCGCGGCAGCATTGGATTCAGGCGGCCGACACGGTGATCTTGCGCTCCGTTTCGCTCAGCGATTCGATCGTGACGTCGATGTGGACGTTCGGGATCAGTTCGCTGACACGCGAGGCCCATTCGACGATGACGACGCCGCCTTGGTCGAGCAGTTCTTCAAAGCCGATCTGCTCGAAATCGTCGGCCCCGTGGACGCGGTAGGCGTCGAGGTGATAGACGGTCAGCGACGGCGTTTCATAGACGTGCAGCAGGACATAGGTGGGCGAGGAGACGCCGCGTGCGTCGCCACCAAGACCGCGGACCAGCCCGCGCGCAAACTGCGTCTTGCCTGCGCCGAGGTCGCCGTGCAGCGCGATGCATTCGCCGCCCTTGAGCGTGCGCGCCAGTTCGCCGGCGATTCGCTCGGTGTCGGCGACTGATCGGGAGAGATACTCGGGCATTTTTTTGTGGTGTGGGCATCCTGCCCACGCTTTTGGCTGTGGGCTCGAAGCGTACAGTACATCAGAAACGGTGTTCAAATGCAGTTGCATTCAGGACAGTTCGCGTGCCGTCGCGTTCGAGCCACAGGCCTTGCTCGGCGACCACGGTGCCGATGCGTATCGCGTCGGGGATGCCTTCTTCTCCGGTAAAGCAGAGTTCGTGGTCTTCACCGTCGCCGATGGCGTGGTCGAGCGGGGCGCGCGGGTCTTTCAATTTTGCGACATCGGAATGCACGGGGATCAAGTCGGCACCGAGGATTGCGCCCACGTCGCTTTCGCGGCAGATGTGGGCCAGGTCGCGCGAGAGGCCGTCGGAGAGGTCGATCATCGCGCTGATGCGGTACCGGGTGGCGAGCGTTCGCGCCTCGTGAATCCGCGGCGTGAACGTCAGGTGCCGGCCGAGGATGCTTCCTCCGAGCGGGCCGGTGACGTAGATCGCGTCACCGACTTTCGCGCCGTGTCGGCGGACAGGTTCGACGCCGGCGCTGCGGCCGAGAATCGCGACGCTGATCGCCATCCGCTGGTCCCACGCCCCCGTATCGCCGCCGACGATTTCGCAATTGAAAACGTCGCCGGCGTGCTTCATGCCGAGATAGAGGCGCTTAAGAAAATCGACGTCCGACCCCTTTTTGATCGCCACGCTGACGACCGCCGCGACCGGCAGGCACGCCATGGCGGCACAATCGGACAGGTTGCGGTTCATCGCTTTGCGACCGATCAATTCGGGGGAATGGACCGCCGAATCGAAATGCACGCCCTCCAGCACCTGGTCGATGCCGACCAGCACAAGATCGGCCGGATCAAACTTCACGATTCCCAGGTCGTCGCGCGCCGGCAGGATCACCCGCTCGGTCGTCCGCTGCTGGCGACGGACCCAGTCGATGAAGTCGAATTCGCTCGCCATAGGAAATCACCGCACAGACGCAGAGAGCGCGGAGAAGACAACCCTAAGCTGTCTTCTCCGCGCTCTCTGCGTCTGTGCGGTGAACTCAGCTTTCTATTCCGCCGGCTCGATCGTGACGACCAGGCTCTTGCTCTGGAACTGTTCGAGATACAGCTCGGCGCGTTCCTTGTGCGTCACCAACAGCAGAGCAACGCCTGTCTGGTGCGCTTCTTTCATGCGATTGGCGGCGTCCTGCTCGTTGAGCGGGGTGAGTTCGACGATCGACGTGATGACATGGCCCATGTCGTTCTTGTCGTCGTTGTGCAGCAGCACCTTCCACGGCGGCAGCGGCTGGGGGGGCGTGCGCTTGGGTTTGACTTTGGTCGCGGTGCCGCCGGCCGGGGCACCCTTCGGGAATTGTTTTTCGGTGTTGTCGGCCATGATTTAAGCTCCACTGAACAGTATACGACAACGCAGGGCCTGTCCAAGTTAGCCCTTTCCCCAAGTCTGACTCGAATGTGATCGACCAGATGATAAGGTGGCTTGCGATGTCCAGTCGACTCCTGATCGGCATGATGAGCGGCACCAGCGCCGACGGAGTGGACGCCGCGCTCGTTCGCATCAGCGGTGTGGGACTGGAGATGCGCGCCGAGCTGAGCGATTTCGCCGCCCGCCCGTTTCCCGAGGCGTTGCGCCGGCAGATTCAAACCGTCCGGTCAGACGGGCTTGCCTGCCTGCGCGATTTGGCGGGGCTGACGCGGGCAATTACCGAACAGTATGCCCTCTGCGTTGGGCAGTTTGGCAGCCGGGACGGCGTCGCCGCGATCGCGGCCCACGGGCAGACGCTGTTCCACGATCCGCCTTTGACGATGCAGGTGTTCGATCCGGCGCTGCTGGCGCATTCGTGCGGCGTCGACGTCATCAGCGACTTTCGCCGGGCCGACTGCGCGGTCGGCGGGCAGGGGGCGCCGCTCGTGCCGTTCGCCGATTACGTGCTCTTCCGGTCCGACGACGAAGACCGGGTGATCGTCAACATCGGGGGAATCAGCAACGTCACCCTGCTGCCGCGCGGCCGCACCGTCGATGACGTCTCGGGCTTCGACACCGGCCCGGGCAACTGCCTCAGCGATTGGATCCTCGACGGCGTTGATCAAGGCGGCGCTCGCGCGATGGCAGGCCGGCCACTTGGCGATTCGGTCGATGCTTTTCTCGCCGGTGAATTCATCCAGCGCCGGGCACCCAAGTCGACCGATGGACCCACGATGCTCCGCGCCTTTGCGGCAACAACGTCAAGCACGGCTTCGATCGAAGATCGCCTGGCGACCAGCGCGGAGATCGTCGCCCGGTGCATCCTGCGCCAGACGCCCGATCGCTCCACGCTGATCGTGGCCGGCGGCGGCGTACATAACGAGGCGATCATGTCGCGCCTGCACGCAGACCGATGCGTGATGCTCACCGACGCGTTCGGCGTCCCCGCCCAGGCCCGCGAGGCGATGGCGTTCGCGATCCTCGGTGCCGCGACGCTCGACCGCGTCCCCGCCAATCTCCCGCGCGTCACCGGCGCCACCCGGAAGGTTGTGCTCGGCACCGTCACGCCTTCATAGGGTGCGATTTGGATGCCCACGACTTATACTCCGCGACTGATGTCGCAGACGGAAGGACCATGGACGGTCGAGCGTCTCCTCAATTGGACGCGCGGCTACTTCGAGCGCAAGCAGATCGATTCGCCACGCCTGTGCGCAGAGTTGCTGGTCGCCCACGTCCTGAACGTTTCCCGCATCAAGCTCTACACCGACTACCAGCGGCCGCTATCGGAGCAGGACCTGGTGACGCTGCGGGCGCTGGTCAAGCGCGCCGGTGACGACGAGCCGATCGCCTACCTGACCGGCCGTGCCCACTTCTTCAACCTGGAACTTGTCGTCACGCCCGACGTGCTGATCCCCCGGCCGGACACCGAGACGCTGGTCGAGCAGGCGCTGCAGGTGATCCGCGGCGTGCTGGGCTTCGAGTCGCCGCGCATCCTTGACCTGTGTACCGGCAGCGGCTGCATCGCGATCGCGCTGGCTTCCAATCACAAAACCGCCCAGGTGACGGCGACCGACGTCTCGGAAAAAGCGCTGGCAGTCGCGGCACAGAATGTCGAAAAGTGCGGCGTCGCCGACCGCGTGGCGCTGGCGCCGCCCGGCGACCTGTACGAGGCGCTGAAGGACCAGGCCGACCCGTCCCCGTACGACCTGATCACTGCCAATCCCCCTTATATCGCGACTCATCAGATGCAATCACTGCCGCGCAACGTGCGCGACTACGAACCGCATTTGGCGCTCGACGGCGGACCGGACGGGCTGGCGCCCCACCGCCGCATCCTCGCCGGCGCGATCGAGCGGGTGCGCAGCGGCGGGCGCGTGCTGATGGAGATTGCCTTCGACCAGCACGACGCCGCGCTGGAGATGGCCGCCGGGTTCCCGGCGTTTACCGACCCCAAGGTCCTCCGCGACTACGCCGGCCAGCCCCGCGTGCTGATGGTGACCCGATCATGACGACGATGCATCTGCTGCTGGCAACCGATCTGCTCGACGGGAAAAACGTCCCGGTTCTCATTCTCGGCGTC
>JBBRFH010000158.1:0-8149 GCA_038224615.1 Tepidisphaerales bacterium | reverse complement strand
GATCGGTTACCTGGCGTTTTTCCTGCATCGTTCACGCGGCCAGGTCAGGCTCAGTGGCGACATTCTAACCGTGCCCGGTCACCCGCCGGTCGCGATCGAAACGCTGCGTTCGATTGACAATCGGCAGTGGAAGAAAAAGGGCATCGCCTATCTCACCTACGCGTCCGCCGGGCAGGAGCGGACGATCAAGCTCGACGACTTTCTCTATGACCAGACTCCGATCGACGACATCTACGCGGTGATCGCCAAACGTCACGGCCTCAGCGACACCATGCCCGGACAGCATGTCGTGGACGTGCCCGCGCAGAAGGCATGACAGCCGGCCGGTGGCAGGTCAGATGTAGTCCGGCTCTCACGTCGCACGCATGGCGCCACACGAATCCTTACGCCACTCGCACATGATCGCGTCGGACCGGTCGAACCCAGGCCTTGATTTTAGGGGCCCGGCGGTGGGCGTCTTCGAGCCTGTTGAGATATTGCTGCAACGCGTCCTCGTCGAATTGCTGTAGGAACTGCTCGGTGGCGCTCGGATTACAGTTCTGGATGGCGTCGATCAGTTGACGTTTATTCATGGCAGGGCTACTTTCCGCAGCAGAGGGTTACAGCGCATCGCGATACGACCATCAGCCGAATCGGACAGATGGGCTGATAATCTTGAACCGTAGCCGCCAGACATGTCGCCATGAGCCAAGTTCCGCACCCATCCCCCGCAGCGTCGTCGTCGCCGTCCCCTGCGCAGCCGAATGAATCGGAGCTGTCGCACTTATCCAGGTTGCACCGCATGTCGCGGACGGCCGGGCTCGGGTCGAGTGAGTACACCGCCGTCAACAACACCGCCGTCGTTGCGGTGCTGTTGGGCGGGGCGAGCAGCCTGTCGCTGTTCACGCCGATTTTCCTGTTCCTGCCGATCGTGGGCGTGGTGATTTCGGTCATCGCGATCCGCCAGATTCTTTCGTCCAACCGCACGCAGACGGGCATGGCGCTGGCCATCCTTGGACTGGTCGGTTCGGTGGCATTCGCCGGGTTCACCGGGTTGCAGGCGTATCAGCACGACCAGGTCCGCAAGGCCGACGAGCGCGAGATGGTCCAGATCACCAACGATTTCGGCAAAGCGCTGGCGGACAAGGACTACAAGGCCGCCTACGGCAAGACCGACGCCCGCTTCCAGGAACAGGTGTCGCTGAACCGGTTTACCAAGTTCTTTGACGAGCAGGTGGTTTCGCAGTTCGGCGAAATGTTGGGTGTCGAGTCGAACAAGCTGTTCCAGTTCGCGGATGAAGACCCGACCGACCCGAGCATCCGCATGGCGATGAGCCGGGCCAAGCTGAAGACTGAAAAATATCCCGGCGGTTTCCCGACTGAGATCCGCTATCGCCGGACCGGCGACCGTTGGATCATCTTCGCGCTCCCGGAATTGTTTTCCGCCCCGCAGCCTGCCCCAGCCTCCGGTGCTGGCGGCGCGAGCGCGGGTGGTGCAGGCGGCGGGGCGCAACCGGGGCCGGCGGGTCCGCCTTCGCCTTAGCCACGAGCTGTCGCCTGGCGCGCAGGCCGTGTATTTTCCGTCCGATTATTCTCTCCGATCTTCAGTTGCTTGCCTGCCTGTCCGATAGACTTGTGGGCATGTGCGGTTCGCTTACCACCCTTATTCACGACGCCGCCGGCGGTCAGCCAATGGCCGGAATCCGGGTCCAGCTTTACTGGGTCGAGAACCACGGCGATGTGCTCGTTCGCGCCGGCGCGACCAACGCGCGGGGCACCACCGATTCGCCCCTGCTGGCTAATTCCAAGCTGTCGGCAGGCACGTACAAACTGCTGCTGCATGTCGGCGACTACTACGCCGCCCAGCAGCACCCCGATGCCAAGCGCTACCTCGACGTCCTGCCGATCGTCTTCGTCGTCGACGACGCTTCGACGCACACGCAGATCGACGTGACGGTCACGCCGTCGACGTATATCGTCGCACACCAACGCCACGGCTGATCGAGCCGTGGTTGATCGTTCGCCGCCGGTGGTGATACTGATTGCCTGATGCCTACGGTGCTGCGCGGCCCCATCCTGAATCCACAACCCGATCGGACGATCGATTTTCTGCCTGAAGGCGTCATTGCCACAGGTGACGACGGCGTCATCGACTTTGTCGGCGACTGGCGGGCATTCTGCGAAACCCACGGCGGTGACGGGGCGGCGTTCGAGCCGGCGGACGGACTCATCTGCCCGCCGATGCTCGACCTGCACACCCATGTCCCGCAATGGCCGATTCGCGGACAATTCTGTAACGGCGTCGATGCGACTTCGCCCGGCGGGCGACTGCTCGCCGGCCTTAAGCGCAACGTCTTCCCGGCCGAGGAACGCTTCGCCTCGCTCGAATACGCCCGCCACGTCACCGACCAGTTTCAACAGGACACGCTGGCTAACGGCATCGTCGGCGGGTGTGCGTTCCTCACCGTTCACCCCGAGGCGGCGTTCGACACCATGTCCCGCCTTGGCCTGCTCTGGCACGGCGGCCTTGTTTTGATGGACCAGAATTGCCCTGAGCGCCTGCGTAACAATCACTACCTCCAGGTCGACCTGCGCAATCTCGCCGAATCGCTCGGCAAACGCCTCGTCATCACCGACCGTTTCGCCGTCACCACGTCGTCGGCGCTGCGCCAGTACGGGGCCGCCATCGCGCGCGAGTTCGGATTGATGACGCAGACGCATCTCAACGAGCAGATCACCGAGAAGCGCTTCGTCGAAGAGACGCTCTACCCCGACGCCGATTCATACACGCATGTCTACCTGCGTGACGGCCTGCTCGATACGCGGGCGATTCTCGCGCACTGTGTGCAGATGACAGCCGCCGAGTGGTCGATCGTGCAGAGCCGCCGGGCGATCGTGGCCCACTGCCCGACGTCCAACGCGCTGCTTGGGTCGGGCATTTGTGCGCTGGACGAGATGATTGAGCGGGAGATCGACTACGCGATCTGCACCGATGTCGGCGCGTCGCTGACGACGTCGCTGCTGGCGGAGATGGCGATGTTTCTGCTCGTCCATCGAGGCCGCTCGCGCCATGCGACGGCGTGCGAAGCGCTCTGGCGCACGACGCTCGGCCCGGCCGGGTTGCTGGGCGTCGACGGGCAGATCGGCGCGTTCAAGATCGGCATGCCGCTGAACTACATCGTCCGCCGCCTTAGCAGCCCGATCACCAGCAATTCGGCCGAGGACGTGATCCGCGATCATCTGCTGAACCTGCGAGCGTTCCGGTCTCGAACCACCGATGAAGAGCTTTCGCAACTCGCCGACGCGGTGCCTTCGCCTGCAGCATTGCTGCATTTGCAGGAAGATGCCGCAGAACTCGCCCGGCGAACCGACGGGGCGATCGCGCGCGTCGTCATGTCGGACTGACCGCGCGGCACTGGCCGCTTGGAACGTGCAGAACGGCGCGTTCTTCGCTATAATGTCTTGCCCGTCGCCGCTCTGACGGAATTGGCAGACGTAGTGGACTCAAAATCCACCGCTCGCAAGGGCGTCCCGGTTCGAGTCCGGGGAGCGGCATTTTTTCAGCAGACGATCCACGGATCTTCACGAATGCGCGCGAATAGGAACGCGCGGACAGGTGCGGTTGCCGAACGGTTTCCGGCTGATTCGTGACGATTCGTGGACCTCCGCTTCGATTTGAACCGGTTCCCGCCTACAATTGCAACTCATGGCAGATGCATCTCTAGGATCCACCCAGGCCGAGAGCGTACTCAAGCTGTCGGCGCTGAAGCGAACCCCGGTGCGCATCGGCGTGCTCGCGGTGCTGGCCGGCAGCGCGCAGCCGCTCGATGTCGTGGACATCCTCAAGCAACTGCCGTCATTTACCGAGCCGGTCACCGTCTACCGCACGCTCAATACCTTCGTCGGCAAGAAGCTGGTCCACCGCGTGCGCGGCGAGGACCGGTCGTGGCGGTACGCGCTGGGCGACCAAAGCCGGCCGAGCGATCATCAGCACGCACACTTCGTCTGCGACAACTGCGGCAAGGTCGAGTGCATCAGTAGCGCCAAGCTCCCGCAGAAACTTCTGGACAAGGTCCACCCGGCCCCCGGTTACCGCGTCGATTACCCCGAACTGCTCCTGCACGGCACCTGCCCGAAGTGTCACTGACCCGTTTTTGCTCCTGCCCCTGGCCCCTGATTACTTGCCCCTTGCACCATGGATATCAACCTTCTCGTCTTGAACGTCGGCAATTCCCGTCTGGCCATCGGCGCTTTCGTCAGCGGCGAACTGCAGTACACCAAGCGCATTCCGCTCGAACAGCGCGGCGACCTCCAGGGTGCGATCGCCGAGGCGTGGAAGCAGGTCAATGATCCGGACGCGGACGTCGTCGCAGCGTCGGTGAATCCGATCGCCAACGAGATCGTCGAGCACGCTGCCCAGCAGGCCACCGGCAAGCCCGTGCAATGGGTCGGCCAGCAGATCGACGTGCCGATCCAGGTGAAGACCGACGAGCCGGACAAGACCGGCGCCGATCGGGTGCTCAACATGGCGGCGGCGTTCGAGCAGATGCAGAAGGCGTGCGTGGTCGTCGACGCGGGGACGGCCGTCACCATCAACGTGTGCGACGACAAGGGCAATTTCCTCGGCGGGGCGATCGCGCCGGGCGCATCGATGATGCTCAAGGCGCTGCACGAGTTCACCGCCAAGTTGCCCTCGGTCGCGCTGGCGATCCCGCAAGGCGGCATCGGCAAAAACACCGAGCAGGCGATGCTTCACGGCGTCTACCACGGCATCCGCGGCATGGTCAAGGAGATCGTCGAAAGCTACGCCGTCGAACTCGGCAACTGGCCGGATGTCATCTGCACCGGCGGCGACGCGCAAATGTTGTTCGGCGGGTGGGAGCTCATCCACGCCATCAGCCCGGATCTCACGCTTTACGGCGTTGCGCTGGCGTACACCCAGCACCACATCAAGCATGGCACCTGACCCGTGCTCCTACGCCATTCTGCTGACGTCGCCTCACCCCGCGGCGATCGCGGTCATCCGTTTAGCCGGGCCGTCTACGGCCCGCTTCCGCGCCGATCACCTCGACAAACCAGTGAAGTCCGGACGCTGCATCCACTGCAACGTCATCGACAATCACGAAACGCTCGATGACGTCGTCGCCGTCGAGGTCAACGAATCGACAATCGACCTGAACGTCCACGGCGGCGTGTGGGTCGTGCAATCGATTCTCGATCTCGCCGCCCGCTGCGGCTTCACCCGCTCCGATGGGCAATCAGCGCCGCCCGATCGGATTGTCGAGGCCGATGACCCGATCGAACAGCAGGTGCTGCTCGACCTTCCTCGCGCCCACACACGGCAGGCGATCGAGATCCTGCTCGGGCAACCCGAAGCGTGGCGAGTGATGCGCGCCGACAACGACACCGCCGCGATGCGCCAGGCGGCGGGCGACCGCTCGCTTGGGAACCTTCTGAATCCCCCGACGGTCGCGATTATCGGCGCCCCGAACGTTGGTAAGTCCACGCTTGCCAATCAGCTTTTTGCGCGCGATCACAGCATCACCGCCGACCTGCCCGGCACGACGCGCGACTGGGTAGGCGAGCGCGCCAACCTTGACGGGTTGATCGTCACCCTGGTCGACACCCCCGGCCAGCGCGTCACGGACGACCCGATCGAGTCGGCCGCCATCGACCGCGCCAAACCCGTGATCGCGCATGCGGATCTGGTTGTGGTTGTGCTCGACGCCACGCGCGAGATTGAACCTGGCGAATCCGCACTGCATGTCCCGCGATCGCTCATCGTCACCAACAAGTGCGACATCGGCACGCGCCGCGGCGGATCGCTTGCGCTGTGCGCGCGGTCCGGAACCGGCGTCGACGATCTTCGCCGCGCAATCCGTGACAGGTTCGGATGCGCCGAATTGTCATCGCTGCACGCGCGATGCTGGACTGATGTACAGCGCGCCGAGCTTAATTTGCTGCTCGATACACTCGTTTAGCGCCGCAGCTTGCTGCGGGTTTCTCCGGCGCGACGAACCCGCTGCAAGCTGCTACGCTAAACGTCAGGGTCGTGATTAGAAATCCTAAAGTTTTTCCTACCGCTTTCGTCTTCGCGAGCAAGGCTTACAATCCGATCCTTTCGACAGCCTCGCATGGATTTTCTCGCATTCCTGGACATCGACGCAGTCAAGAACATGCTGGCGCCTTCCGGGCCGTGGGGGTGGTGGGGCGGTGCGCTGCTGTCGTTCGCGCTGTTGTTCTCGTGCGGACTCGGGCTGCCGTTGCCGGAGGACATTCCGCTGATCGTCTCCGGCGCGATCCTGTGTCATGATCCGAGCGGGTCGGTCTGGCAGGAGTGGATGATCGTCGGCTTCCTCAACTGGGCCGGCATCATCGGCGGAGACATCTGCCTCTATTGGATCTCGCGTCGATACGGGCAGAACATCACCCGGGTGCCGATCATCGGCAAGCACGTGACGATGGAACGCATCGAGCACGTCGGCAAATTGTTCGAGCGCTGGGGCGTCGGCGTGGTGGCGATCGGCCGACTGTTCGCGGGCGTTCGCGGCGCCATGGTCATCACCGCCGGAACGATCCGGTTTAACTTCCTGGTTTTCGTGATCGCCGACTCAATCGCGGCGATCTTCAGCGGGGGGATATTCATGCTCTTGGGGTTTTGGCTTCACGAGAAGCTGACGACCGCCAACGTCGAGAAGTACAAGCACTACTTCGTCGCCGGCGCGATCGTGCTGGCGGCGGCGTTCATCATCTACATCGTCTGGCGCGTTCGCCGGCACCGGACGATCGGCGAGGTGGTCGTCAAGAAGGTGATCGAGAAGCGCGAAGACGCGTCCACGCCTAGCGCGGCGGATTGAGCGGCAATTCGGTGTCGCGGCGTTCGAGCTTGCGGACGATGCGTGCGCCCCACCACGCGCCGATGATCGCGCCGAGTTCCATCGACAAAAAGATCAGCACCAGTTGCGGGCCCGGCATCTTCCACGCGAACCAGCCCGCCGCCAGCATCGCGGCGATCAGCAGGTGCATCAGGACGAATCGCTTTTTGTATAGCTTCCACATGGGAGAAAGGGCTTCCTACGCCTGCGGCGGCGGGAGTTCGGCGATGAAGTCGGCAAGCTCAGCGGCGCTGGGGCTGATGGCGGTGCGGACGTAGTAACCGCTGGTTGCCACGCCGCAGCAAAGCGATTCCTCGAGCCCCATACCAAGGGTACGGCCGAGACAGAAGCCGGCGTTGAAGTGGTCGCCGGCGCCGGTGCTGATCTTGGGTTGCTGCACGAACGGGCCCATGAACGTCGCCGCGTGATCTTCCGTCGCCGCCGCCGCGCCGCGACGGGGGTGGATGACGACGCAGTGCAGGTTCAACTCGGCGCGGATCGCCTTCGCCGTCTCTTCGATGTGTTTCTCGGGGTCGCCTTGGCCGGGCAGACCGAGCACGTCGGCGACCTCGACCGATTCCTTCAGGTTCAGCCCGAGTATCACGTCCACCTGGTCCTGGAAGCGCGTGAGCAGCTTCAGTGCCTCGAGGATGTCCGTGTGCGTGCGTTTCTCCGGGTCGGCCAAGTCAACGAAGAGCTTGCGCTGGTGGCGCTCGAAGCTCGGAATAACCTCGTCGAGCAGCTTCGCCCAGATGCGGCTCATGAACGGGAGCATCGTCCAGTTGACCATGCCGATGAGCTTGGCGTCGCCCATGAGCGACTTGAGCTTATCCTTGCCGACGCGGGCGATCAGGTTGTCCCAGTTGACGTCGCCAAGCGACTGGTACTTGCCCAGCATCAGCTTGCCGTCCTCGAACTCCAGTGCGTCGGTGCAGCCCGGCTCGGCGATCGAGACGACGGTGGCGCGCTTGGCGAACTCATCAAATACCGGGTTGATCGACGGATATCCAAGGCTGCCGATGTACGTCACGCTCATGCCGAACGACGCCAGCGCGTTGGCCATGATCGGCCCGTTCCCGCCGAGCTTCTGCTGCTTGACGACCAGTTCGTAATTTGACGACTGGCCGGCGGCCTTGAGGATCTTATCGCCGAGCTTGTCAATGGTTTTCACCGGCTCGTAGTTGTCGCGATCGTGCCGCTTGTCGACCACCGCGATGATGTTGTCGACGAACCCGTCGAGTCCGACCAGCGACTTAGTGTGCTTGAGCGTGGGGGCGGCCGCCTTGAGCTTGTTG
>JBBRFH010000157.1:0-8160 GCA_038224615.1 Tepidisphaerales bacterium | reverse complement strand
CCGATGATCTTCGTGCCGTCGAACTTGATGTTGGGCAGGTCCCGGGCGCGGGCGCCGGTGGCGACGAGAATGTTCTGTGCGGTCGCTTCCTTGTCGCCGAACTTGATCTTATGCGGCGCGAGCACCTTGGCGGTCGCGATTTCGTGCTTGACGCCGTACTTGTTGAACAGGTGCGCGATGCCCTTGTTCAGCTTGCCGGCGATGTCTCGCGAGCGGGTGATCGACTTGCTGAAGTCCACCTTGAGGTTGTCGAAACTGACGCCCCACTTCTCGGCGTCTTCGCGCAGCTTGCGGACGAATGCACCGCTTTCGAGGAGCGACTTGGTCGGGATGCAGCCCCAGTTGAGGCATGTGCCGCCCAGGTTTTCTTTTTCGACGCAGAGGACGCGCTTCTTGAGTTGTCCCGCGCGGATCGCCGCCGCGTACCCCGCCGGGCCGCCGCCGATGACGATGAGATCATAGTTATAATTCTGGGGCTTGGGGCCTGCGGTTTGGAGCTTGGGGTCCGCCGGCTTCTCGGGAGCAGGCTGTGACTTCTGAGCCGCCGGCGCGATCCGTTGTGGCTTTACGGGTTCGGGAGCGGCTGCAGGCGCGGCGGCCGCGGGTTTGGCGGCGGCCTTCTTCGCATCCTCCACCTTTTCCCCGGCTTTGGCGATGAGCGCGATCGCCGCACCGACGGGCGCTTTTTCGCCTTCTTTGATCAGTATCTGAGCGAGCGTGCCGCTCTCGAAGGACTCCATCTCCATCGTCGCCTTGTCCGTCTCGACTTCGGCGACGATTTCACCGGCTTTGACGGGTTCGCCTTCCTTCTTAAGCCATTTGACGATCGTTCCCTCGGTCATGGTGTCCGAGAGCTGCGGCATGGTGATTTCTGCGGGCATAGGTGGGGCTTGGGGCTTGGGGTCCAGGGCTTGGGGAAGGTCGCCCGAGCCGGCTTTCACCAAGCCCTAAGCTCCAAGCCCTAAGCCCGTCTGTTCTCACATCAACATCAGCGCCGGAACTTCCAGGAACTTCTTCAAGGTCACCAGGAAATTCGCTGACACAGCGCCGTCGATGACGCGGTGATCGCAACTGAGCGTGACGGTCATCATGTTGCGGACAACGACTTGTCCCTCGCGGACGACGGCTTTGTCCTCACTGGCGCCGATGGCGAGGATGCCGACTTCGGGCGGGTTGACGATGGCGCTGAACTCGCGGATGCCCATCAGCCCGAGGTTGCTGACGGTAAAGGTCGCGCCGCTCATCTCGTCACGCTTGAGCTTCTGGGCGCGGGCGCGATCGACAAGATCGGCGCTCTTCACGCGGATTTCCTTGAAGCCCATCTGGTCGATGTTGCGGAGCACGGGCACGATCAACCCATCCGGAAGCGCGACCGCCATGCCGAGATTGACGTCGCCGTAGCGGGTGGTCGTCGTGCTCTTTTCGTCGTAGGTGGCGTTGAGCTGCGGGACGGCCTTGAGTGCGCTGGCGACGGCCTTGGCGATGATGTCGCCGATGCTGATGCGGATGCCTTCTTTCTTCTCGAACATCTCCAGCAGTTTTTTCCTCAACTCAACGGAGGCGGTCATGTCGATGTCGATCGTCTCGTAGAAATGCGGGATGTTCTGCTTACTCTGCTGCAGACGTGTGGCAATCGTCTGACGCATCTTGCTGAGCGTCACCTTCTCGGTCGTCCCGCTCGCAACCCGCGCGGGCAGCGATGGAGCGCTAGGCTTCGGCGGGGACTTGGCGCTGACGGGGGCGAGGACGGGGGCGGGCGCGGTCGGGCTTCCGGTTGCACCCAGGACGTCGGCCTGCACGATCCGGCCGTTAGGGCCTGAGCCTTGGACGGTTCTCAGATCCACTTTCAGATCGGCGGCGATGCGCTTCGCGAGGGGACTGACGAGGATCCGCGTACCGTTGGCGTTGGTTTCGTGGTCGACAATGTTGGCGAACGACTCAGGCTCCGGCTCGAAATCGTGCGGACGGCTGCTGACCGTCGCGGCGGCGGTGGAGGAACTGTTGCCGGTGGACGGCGCGGGCTTGGACGAAGACATCGCCGCTGAAGCGGCGACGCCGGCGTGTGCCTTCTGCGTCGCAGCGCTGACGGCGGACTCGGGCTTCTTCTCCACCTTTTCGCCGGCTTTACCGACGATGGCGAGCGCCGCGCCGACGCCGGCTTTCTCGCCTTCTTTCACCATGATCTGCATGAGCGTACCGCCCTCGAAGGACTCCATCTCCATCGTCGCCTTGTCGGTTTCGACTTCGGCGACGACCTGGTTGGGTTTGATGACGTCGCCTTCTTTGACGAGCCATTTGACGAGCGTGCCCTCGGTCATCGTGTCCGAGAGCTGCGGCATGGTGATTTCAGTTGCCATTTTCGACCTTCGGTCTTGACGGGCCTTGGGCCTTGGGGCTTGGGCCTTGGTGGAAGACGGAAGACCGACTTCGCGTTTCACCAAGGCCTAAGGCGCAAGCCCTAAGGCCTATTTGCGATAACAGACTTCCTTCACGCCTTCGATGATTCGCTCCACGGACGGCAGCATCGCCTCTTCCATGTAGTGGTTGAACGGGACAGGGATTTCGTCGGAGCAGATGCGTTCGATCGGGGCATCGAGATCGTCGAAGCATCGCTTGTGCAGCTTGCCGATGATGCCGTCGCCGATGCCGCAATAGCCGTAGTCTTCGTCGATGATCACGCAGCGGTGCGTCTTCTTGATGCTGGTCACGATCGTCTCGGTGTCCAGCGGGCGGAGCGTGCGCAGGTCAATCAATTCGGGCTCGAAGCCCTGGGCGACGAGCTGTTCGATCGCAGGACGCACCACGCGCGACATCGGGCGGCCGTAGCTGACGACGGTGACGTCCTTGCCTTCGCGCTCCACCTTGGCGACGCCAATGGGGACCGTGTACTCCTCGTCAGGCACTTCGCCCTTCTCGGCGAGTTGCTTCTCGCTCTCAAGAAAGATGACGGGGTCGTCGCATCGGATCGAGCTTTTGAGCAGTCCCTTGGCATCGTACGGCGTGCTGGGGCTGACGACGATCAGGCCCGGAATGCGGGCGTAGATGGTTTCGACGCGGTGGCTGTGCGTTGCGCCAAGCTGGTGGGCGATGCCGTTGCCCCCGCGAAAAACCACCGGCACCTTGTACTGCCCGCCGGACATGTAGCGGACGTTGGCGGCATTGTTGACGAGTTGATCGAGGCAGACGAGCGTGAACGACCAGCTCATGTACTCCACGATCGGCCGCAGTCCGACCATCGCAGCGCCGATGCCGAGGCCGCTGAAAGCCGCTTCAGAGATCGGCGTGTCAAGCACGCGCTTCGGCCCGAACTGCTCGAGCATCCCTTTGCTGACCTTGTACGCCCCCTGGTACTGGCCGACTTCTTCGCCGAGCAGGAACACGTTTTCGTCGCGCTCCATCTCCTCGGTCATGGCGGCACGGAGGGCTTCGCGGAATTCGATGACTGGCATGACTGTTCCGATTCGTTCTAGTGGTGCGGTCGTAAATGACGAATGAAGAGTGCCGAATGACGATTGAGAGACGGTGCCGATCGTTCGTCATTCGGCACTCGACATTCGTCACTTCCTCGCCCTACTTCGGCTGATACGGATACTTCTCCGCCAGGATGTCATTGAAGCGGTCCTCGAGCGGCGGGTGCGGGTCGTCGTTGGCTTGATCGACGGCCTGGACAATGATCTCGCCGGCCTCTTCTTCCATCGCCTCGAACTGCTCCTTGTTCAGCCAGCCCTTCTTGATGAGGCGGTCGGCGTAGAGTTGAATCGGGTCGCGGAGGCGGGCGGCTTCCTGTTGTTCCTTCGTGCGGTACGTCGCCATCGAGTCGCTCATCGAGTGGCCGCGGAAACGGAAGGTGTTGGCGCTGAAATAGCTCGGGCCGCCCCCGGTACGAGCCCGTTCGACGGCGACTCCGACTTCCTTGATGAAAATGTCTACAGCGTTGCCGTCGACGTTGGCGGTCGGCATGTTGTAGCCGAGGCCGCGCTTCGCCAGATCGGTCTCAGCGGAGTGGCGGTAGACTTCGGTGCCCATCGCGACGCCGTTGTTCTCGACCATGAAGATCACCGGCAGCTTCCACAACGACGCCATATTGAGGGCTTCGTTATGGGTGCCCTGGTTGACCGCGCCGTCGCCGAAGAGGCAGACGGTGAACCCGCCGGTCTCTTTGTATTTTTGCGCGAAGGCAAAACCGATCGCGAGAGGCAAATGCCCCCCGACGATACCGTGGCCGCCCATGTTCCCGACAGAGGCGTCGAAGAAGTGCATCGACCCGCCCTTGCCCTTCGAGCAGCCGGTGGATTTGCCGAATAGCTCGGCCATGCCCGCACGCGGGTCCATGCCCAGCGCCAGACTGTGTCCGTGACAGCGATACCCGTTGATCAGGTAATCGCGCTTCTTATCGAAGTGGGCCGCCAGGCCGACGCAGATCGCTTCCTGTCCCGAATAAAGATGGCAAAAACCGCCGATCTTCTGCCCGGGCTTGGTGTATTCCTGATAGGTGCGCTCTTCAAATCGGCGAATCAGCAGCATCGTGCGGAGGCGTTGTCGTTCTACATGTCCGTCCGTTGATGCCGCCGCGGGTGAGGCCTCTTTCGAGGCCGACAGTGCGGGGGCTGAGGCTACGTCAGCTACTGCCATGAGTGGGTGCTCCGTGATTTTTCTATCGGTCGGTTAACCGGGTCGCTCCATCTGTTGGGGATTGGTTACCCCAACGGAGCGCGGGAGATAGTAGAGCAATGGCGGTCCGGTTTCCAGTGATGGGTTGGATGGCGCAAAGAGATTCCCGGACCTCGACGCGGAGGCGGAAGCGGAAAGCCGGGTAAACGCAAGGATCTACCGCGGGTGCTCGACGCGAAGTATCTGCGTGAGCGTGAAATACCGCTCGGCGTTGCGGGCATGACAGTGGGCGACAAGTGTAAGCTTGCCCCGTATCCGGCGGATGAAACGGGGCGTTATCAGCCGCTCGCTTTCGGTCGCCTTGGCGTCCCTGTAGGTGATCTGCACGGGCCTGCCGACGATGAGCATGTCGGCGATCTCCTCCGACACCGGCGACTGCCGAGAGGTCGGCGGCGTGAAGCGGACGGGCCCGCCTTGCCGGGCGATGGCGTCGGCGACCGTCATGTTCCAGCCGCCGATCGGTTCGATCAGCCGCTGCAGGAGCGCCGCCGTCGTATGGCAGTCGGCCAGGGCACGATGCGCGTCGCCGGTGGGCTCAATACAGAGACGACTCGCCAGCCGCTGCAGGCCATTGCCGCCGCGCCCGAAAAGTCGTCGCGCCAGCCGGCAGGTATCGAGCGTGTCGAACGCGCCGAGTTCGCCCACGAGCGAGCTGCCGATCCGCCGGCACTCTCCATCCAAAAACGACAGGTCAAACGACACATTGTGCCCCACCACGATGCAGCCGCGTAGCTGGGTACGAATCCCTTGCCAGACGCTTTCAAACGCCGGGTGGTCGATCAGCAGTTCATCGGTGATCCCCGTTACCCGACTCGCCCCGCCCGACATCGGCCGACCGGGATTCAGCAGCGTGCTCTGGGCGCAAACGACCCGTCCGTGTTCAATCCGCACGAATCCGATCTCCACAACACGATCGCCATAGGCAAATGACGCGCCGGTCGTCTCGACATCGACGACCACGATCGGCACATCAGCCAGCGTTAGCGATGAAACGGGCAGGAACGGAATGGCTGCGAGATCGTCCATGATCCTCCGGAGAGTCCTGAAAGAGCGACGCCACGAAGATAACAGACGCGAACGATTCCTGCGCTGGGAATTGCCCCACGCGCAAGCGCGTCCGGATCACATCTGAACGCCGATGATCGACGATTCAAAGACGAGGTTCCCGTTGACGACGCCCTGCGCCAGACAGGCGACGCGCCGGTGGCGGTCCCAGGTGTACTTGCAGAGCAGATAGAGCGTATCGCCAGGTTTCACTTCGGAGCGGAACTTGGTTTCGCCCGTGCCCCCGAAGCCGATGAAGCCAGGCCATTTGAGGAACTTCTTGGTGTAGAACGATGCGGCCTGGGCGGCGGCCTCGATCATGATCACGCCGGGCAGGAGCGGCCGACCCGGGATGTGCCCGGGGATCCAGAACTCGTCCCGCTTCACATCCTTGCGAGCGATCAGACCGCCTATCTCCAGGCCCCCGGCCACGATCGCATCCAGATGCTCCATCGCGCCGCGCTGGGGATTGACGTCACGGATCGCGTTGATGTCGTACGCCTCTGCCGTGAGGTCGTACGCCGAAAGGTCAAATAGGTATGTCGGAGGCATAGGAAGGAAGACCGTTCGGAAGAAAAGGAGACAGGAGAAGAAGTCGACGAGACGGCGCGGGTCGCGCCGGTCTCCTGACTTCTGTCTCCTGTCGCGGGGCTAAACAGCGTCACTCGGCGGCGGCATCGTCGGCCGCGGAGGCGTCGCCCTCGTCGCCACGGCCTTCCAGGATTTTCTTGCGGACTTCCTGGGCGGCGGACTTGACGTCCTGCATCTTCTTACGGGCCCGCGTACCAGCGGCTTTATTCCCGCCCGCGGCCTTGGCCACGTCGTCTTCGGACTCAGCAACCAGACGCTTAAGCGTTTCAAATTCAGGCAGTGCCATGGGATTTAATCCTCCAAATGAGTGGACCACGAGTGAACCGCGAACAATATCGGCGTCCAAATGGGGTGTCAAACGACTGAAAACGCCATTTCCGGCCCCGGGACTCAGGCGAGGCTGTCCTTGTGCTGCCGTTTTGAGTCAGTACGCCGTCCGCTCGCGTGTGAGGTACGGCGCGACTCGCGGGATGACTGTGAGGACGATCAGCGCCGGCAGCGTGCTCAGAATCGCGGTCATCTCCCGTCCGAATCCCGCCGTCACGGCTACAACGGTGTTGCCAGAACGTGCGTTCAATGTGCCAGTCGGCGACACGCTCGCTTTCGACCGGCCGGACCGATGCCGGCACGGCCAAGCGGGCCGCTGTATTATTGCAACCCATTATCGCAGCACGAATTGCAGCGCACCCCGTTCTGTGATTTTTATTACAGTGAGAATAAAGTGACCGCCGTGGATGGAACGATAACTACCGTAGATAAATCGGATCGGTGAATCCCTTCGACTGCGCATGCGTGGCGTGGCAGGAGGTCCCACCCATGGAAAGGTCGGTTCCGTGTCCCTGCGACGAAGACGCGTGCTCGTGTACAGCGAGCGCAGCAGCACTCTCAACGAAATCAAACAGGCACTCGGCCGCGCGGCCGAGCTCATTACGGCGTCGGATCTGGCAACGATCGAAGCGGCGCTTCGCCTCTATCAATCCATCGATGCGGTCGTCGTCGAGAAGAGTAGCGAGCGCAACACGCCGATCACGGTTCTGCGTCTGGCCGAGCAGGCGCACCCCACTGCACGTCGACTGGCGCTGGTGGAGCATTCGGCGATCAAGGGCGTGTTCGATGCGGTACACGACCGCTCAATCACCCACCTCATGTTCCTGCCGGTCGGCCCGGACGAACTGCGTGAAACAATCGGCATCGAGGCCGACGCCGCCGCCGCCAACGCCGCTGACAAGGCCACCCACGCGACGCTGCGCCGCGCCTTCGCTCAGCCGGCGCAATCAGGCGGGAGCACGGCCCGGTCTTCACCGTCGCTCAGCACCTGATCGCGCGTGACGTATTCAAGGTTCACTGCGACGGCAAGTCGGCGTGCCAGCGATACGATCGCGCGAAATCGCCTTGCCCGTTCACAGACCGGAGAGGGAGAAGCCGGACCTGCGGGGAGGCGGTCACGTCGGCGACTGCTCGTAGCCGACCACCACGATCCCGGCGCGCTCGGCCATCTCAAGCACTTTTTCTTTTTCCAGCAGGATGGTCTTTCCCGGCGTCAGCACGATGCAGCCGGCACCGCCGGCTTTCAATCGCTCGATGGTGGTCGTGCCGATCGTGGGGACGTCGAGTCGCATGTCGGCGTGCGTGTTGGAGACCTTGATCAGCGTCCACCCCTTCCGCCGACAGAGCGTGCCGGCGCGGTCGATCATGGCGTTGGTGCCTTCGAGCGCTTCGACTGCGATCACGTTGCGATCGAGGATGGCGATGGCCTGGCCGATCTGCATGCGACTGAGCGTCGTACACATCTCGTAGCCGGCGCGGATGTCATCCCACTGCGCGTCCGTCGGCGCCCGGCCGGGCGTCATGACG
>JBBRFH010000156.1:0-8181 GCA_038224615.1 Tepidisphaerales bacterium | reverse complement strand
GATCACGCGTTCGTCCGCAGGTGACTCGGGATGGACCGGCTCGTCGCGAACGTGCGGCACGGCGGCGCGCTTGTCGTGATGATCGCCGACGTTGCCGACCTCGGTCGGCGTCGGCACATGCTTGGCCGGCTCGGGTGTGGGCGCGTCGGCTTTGCGGTGAACCATCTTCAACGTGCCGAAGACGTCCATCGCCACCGTGCAGATCATGTCCTCGACCAGCTCGGCCATCGTCTCCCAGTTGCCGTAAGCCTCGTAGGCCTCCAGCATCGTGAACTCGGGATTGTGGCGCGGGCTGATGCCTTCGTTGCGGAAGTTGCGGTTGATCTCGAACACCTTCGGCATCCCGCCGACGAGCAGGCGCTTCAGATAGAGTTCGGGCGCGATGCGCATAAACAAGCGCATGTCCAGCGCGTTGTGGTGCGTGATAAACGGCTTGGCCGCGGCGCCGCCGTGCAGAGGCTGGAGCATCGGCGTTTCGACTTCCATGTATCCGCGGCTGCGCAGATAGGCGCGGATGGCGTCGACGATCGCGATGCGCTTCTTCGCCATCGCCATCACGTCGGGATTGGCCCAGAGATCGACGTAGCGCTGGCGATAGCGCTGCTCGACGTCCTGTAACCCTTCGTACTTGCCCGGCGGGGTGAGCAGGCACTTGGAGGCGATCGTCACCTTTGTCGCCCAGACGGTCACTTCGCCGGTGCGCGTGGTGCCGAGCGGGCCTTCGGCGACGATCTGGTCGCCGAGATCGAGTTGCTCGCCGATCTTCCAGCTCAACTCGTCGACGCGCTTTTTGTCGATCGCGATCTGCAGCTTTTCGGTGTCGTCGCGCACGAAAATGAACGAGAGCTTGCCGAAGTCCTTCTTGAAGACGATTCGGCCGGCGACGCGCGCGACGGGGCCGCTGTCGTGACCCATTTCGGGTTTGTACGACGCCTTCACCTCGGCCAGCGGCTTAATGTCCGGCGTGCGGGCGCCGAACGGGTCAACTCCAAGGTCGCGCAGCGTTTGCAGCTTGGCACGACGTTCCTGCTCGTAGATGTTTGCGTCGGTTGAACTCATAGCGGTCAAAAGTCCGACAATGATAGAGCAGCGATGTTGGATTACAAACGGAGCGGTTGGCACGGAGCGGTTGGCCGTGGGCTTTGGGCCTTGGGCCTTGGTGCGGATTTATGCATTCACTAAGGTTCAAGGCCCAACGTCTGCGGCCAGTTCTGATCCTCGCAACCGCGGCCGTGCTCGCGAGCACCGCTGGAGCCCAGCAGACTACGCTGGAGAGCCGCTATTATCGGATCCACAGCGACCTCGACGACGCCGCAACGCGCGATTACGCCAAGCGCCTCGACGCGATGTATCGCGAGTACCAGAAGCGCCTTGCTGAGTTCGAGGTGAAGTCGGACACGAAGTTCGAGGTCTTCCTCTTTCGCCGCCAGACCGATTACCGCAAGTTTACGGGAAACAAGCTGCCGAACTCGGCGGGGATTTTCATTCCCGGGCTGCGGGCGCTGGCCGGCTACGAGGAATCCCAAGGCCGCGGCGGGCTGAGGCAGACCTTGCAGCACGAGGCGTTTCACCAGTTTGCCTGGCAGGCGATCTCGCCGAATCTTCCGATTTGGCTCGACGAGGGCCTGGCCCAGGTGTTTGAAGAAGGCGTATGGACCGGCAACCAGTTCCTGCTCGGGCAGGTACCGCCAAGCCGGATTCGCGATCTGAAGGCGGATCTGAACGCCGGCCGATTCACTGATTTCAAGACCTTTCTCGGCCTGACGCGCGAGCAGTTCCAGGCACGGATGCGGAACGAATCGGCCGGCCGATCGATGTATAATCAGGCGTGGGCGATGACGCACTTCCTCGTCTTCGCCACCGACGAGAAAGATCGCCCGCGCTTTCGCACACGGCTGATGGGTTGGCTGCGCGACATGCACGCCGGCCAGGACGCGCAGACGGCGTTCGCCGGCAACTTCTCATCGAACGTCGACGGCTTTGAAGATCGGTTCAAGGAATGGATCGCCACGCTCCAACCGACGCCCCTGGGTGTCTACAGCGATCGCATGTCGAAGCTGGCCGACCTCGTGCGGCTGTTCAAGGACGAAGGCAGATCGTTCGATTCGCCCGATGCCCTGCGCGCCCACCTGTCACGCGGCATCTTTCATCTGACGCAACTGCGCGACGGCCAGACGTATACCCTCGACGAAAACGCGCTGACCTACCTGTGCGACCTCTCCAACCAACCGTGGCCGGCGGATCGGCTCAAGTTCGAGCAGCGCCGCGGACCCTTGCCCGACATCGTCCTGAAAAGCCCCGAGTCGGCCACCATCCGCATCCGCTTCTACACGCTCGGCAAAGAAATCGATCACGACATCGTTTTTGAATAATTCTGAATTCTGAAGGATGAATTCTGAAAGGAATTCGGGGCTGCAACGATCTCGCCGCCGGCGGGCTGCTGTCAGAATTCAGCATTCAGAATTCAGAATTCCGCGTCGCGCGGCTACCATATCGCCCATGCGAAATGGCAACTCCGCAACGGCAACCCTGGGTACCTCGACGCCCGCCGGCGTCTCGACGACGACCGCTTACATCGCCATCGGCTCGAACCTTGGCGACCGTGGGCGAAACTGTTACCAGGCCGTCGCCGCGCTGTCGCAGCACGCACAGATCACCGTCACGCGCATTTCGCGGCTGATTGAGACCGCCCCCGTCGGCCTGCCCGACGGCGCGCCGCCATTTCTCAACGGCGCTGTCGCGTTCGAGACTTCGCTTGGCTCGCACGCACTGTTGAAGGAATTGCTGGCAATCGAACAGCAGCTCGGCCGGGTCCGGCGCGAACGTTGGGAGCCGCGCGTTATCGATCTCGACCTGCTCCTTTTCGGCGACAAAATCGTCTCCAGCGACGAGCTGATCGTCCCCCACCCGATGATGCACCAACGTCGCTTCGTCCTCGAACCGCTGGCGGAAATCGCGCGCAACGTGGTCCACCCGACACTGATGATGACCATCGGCGGACTGCTGGAGAATGCGAAGTAGCCAAGCGATCGTCGCGACGCCCATTTGATCCCGCCGCCCTGCCCGGGGTACGCTCGGTGCTTCATGAAGAAGCTCCCCGCCGCATCACTGCTGCTGTTGTCCTGTCTGACGTCTGCTGCGCTGGCCGTGAAGACGCAGTACTTCACGCAGACGACGAGCGAAGATTTCGCCAAGGGCACCACTGACGGCGTGGTCGTTTCCAATCACGGGCAGGTGAAGCTGTCGCGACAGGTCGAGTCGCTCCTTCCCGCCGATCAGCAGTTCGACGCGATCCCGGCGATCGCGCAGGCGAAGGATGGCGCAATCGTTTTCGGCACGTTCCCTGACAGCAAGGTGATGCGGCTCAAGGACGGGAAATTGCAGACGCTGGCGACGTTCGACAGCCGCACGATCACCGCGATCGCCGTCGACGCCAAGGGACGCGTCCTGGTCGCGCTCGCGGGCACTCAGGCGGAAGTCGTCGCGCTCGGCGAATTAAAAGAGAAGCCCACGACACTCTTCAAACAAGAAGGTGTCGATTACGTCTGGTCGATCGTGCCCGCCGACGACCATTTGCTGCTGGGGACCGGACCCGACGCACGGATCTTCAGCGCCGCCGACGGTAAAGTAACGGAGATCGCCAAGCTGTCGGGGCACAACGTGCTGAGCCTGCTCCCGATGCCGGACGGGACGATCTACGCGGGCACGGACGACACGGGATTCGTGTACAAGATCGACGCCCGGACGCACAAGCCGTTCGTGCTGTTCGACGCGGGCGAATCCGAGATTTCGGCGCTCGCGCTCGACGCGCAGGGCAACCTCCTTGCCGCGACGAGCGAGACGCGTGAGCGGGCCGAGTTGCCCGTCACGCCAGAGAAGCCGGCCGGCGGTAAGCCGGAGAAGGCGGCAAGCCCGGCGGCGATCGACTCCAAGCCGCCCGCCGCCCCGAAACCGCCGGAGGATGCGCCCGGCAACCCGATTCCCAAAGAATCGCCTGCGATTCCCGAGGTGACCGGCGCCAAGTCTGCCGACGCCGAACCCGCCACCGAGCCGGCCAAGCCCAACGCCTCCGCAGGCCCTACGCTGGCTAATGCCAATGCTGGTTCCGCCGACGCCGCCGCCGGCGGAAATGCGGTCTACCGCATCGACAAGAACGGTTTCGTCACCGAGCTGTTCCGCGGCAAGACGATCATCTACACGATGGCCGTCGCCGGGCAGTCGATCCTGATCGGCACGGGCGACTCCGGCGAAATCTACGAACTGCATCCCGACACCGAGGAAGCCTCAGTCATCGCCCGCGCCGACGCCGAGCAGGTGACCGCGATCGTTCCATCCGCGGACGGCACGCTGCTGTGCGCCACCAGCAACAGCGGCGGCGTGCTGCGACTGTCGGGTGGGTTCGCAAGCCAGGGCTCGTACCTGAGCGATGTCCTCGACGCCACCGTGCCGTGTACGTTCGGTACGTTGCAATTACGCGGGTCGCTTCCGGAAAAAACTTCACTGACAGTCCAGACGCGTAGCGGCAATGTCGCCGACCCGGAGAAAGGCGGCTGGTCCGACTGGTCGGCTGGCGTGCCCGCGAAGGAGTTTACGCCGATCGTCACTCCCGTCGGACGTTATGCGCAGTACAAGGTCACACTGGCAACCACCGACGCGACCAAGACGCCCGCCGTGGACGAGGTGATGGTCGCCTACCAGAAACCCAACATCGCGCCGCGCATTGCGTCGATCACAGTCGTGCCGGCCGGCGACCCGCAGAACCCGGGCAATCTCACCGTCACATGGGACGCGAGCGATCCAAACGAGGACGACCTTCGCTACACGCTTTACGCCCGTCAGCCTGATCGCGGCGGATGGGTGGCGCTGGCGGAAAACATCGCCGAAAACAGCTACACCTGGTCCGGGAAGCATACCGCCGACGGACAATATGAATTGAAGGTCGTCGCCACCGATGCCCGCTCCAATCCGGCCGGCCAGGGAAAGGAAGTCGCCCGCGTGAGCGACGGTTTGCTGATCGACAATACTCCCCCCGCCATTGGCGATGTGAAATTGGAGGGGACGACGGTAACGCTGCGGGTCGTGGACCGCGCCGGGACGGTCGCCAGCGTCGAATACGCGGTCGACAGCACCACCCACTGGCAAAAAAGTCTCCCTGATGATACGATGGCCGATTCCCCTGAGGAGCGATACACCCTCGCGCTGATGGGGTTGGCCAAGGGCCAACACACGCTGACGGTGCGTGCCACGGACGACCGAGGCAACGCCGGCTACGAAAGAATCAGCGTCAATGTGCCGTAATCGAGAAGACACGCGGGCTTCAATCCGCTGAACGTAAGTAGAGGATTCGCAATGCATTACCCGCACCGCATCAGCAAGGTCAAACGAGCCCGCAAGCTCGGTTTCCGCGCCCGCATGAGCACCCGCAACGGCCGCAAGATGATCAACCGCAAGCGCGCGGCGGGTCGTCGTGTTCAGGTCGTCTGATTGAGTAGGTAGAACGCGGTAGACGGCGGGCAGATCCGAATTGCCCCTTTCACTTCGCGTACTCCCCTCTGCATAAGGCTCACCCCATGGACAAAGCCACCCTGCTCGCCGGACTTGAGTTCTCCCACGACCGTCTGCTTGGCGTTCTCGATGCCATCGAGAAAAGCGGGCAGGACGTCGGCAAGGTTCTCGCCTGGCGCCCAGGCTCCGGCCGCGCCCATATCGGGTGGCAGGCGATGCACTGCGCCGCCACGCACGACCGCTATCTCAATGTCCGCCTCAAGGGCGGCACCGAGACCGACCCGGATCTGGTGAAAAATTTCGGCGGCGGATCGACGCCGTCCGATCAAAATATTCCCTCGCTTGCCGACATCCGCAACGCCATCGACATCCACTACGGCGCCTTCAAGGCGTTCCTCGCCTCGGCGACGCCCGAGCAACTCGCGCAGGTACTCGAGTTCCCGAATAATGTGAAGCGGTCTGCCGCCGAGTCGATCGTCTTGCTCACCTGGCACGAGGCCCACCACCAAGGCCAGATCCATCTCACCTGGAATCTCTACAAGGCCGCTCACAGCCTGTAATCACGCGGGCTGAATCCGCCCGGCCAGTGCCGCCCCGCTGCTTATTTCACGCCGACATTTCGCGGTGGAAGCCGCGTTGGCGGGACGTGCTTGACGGTCTCTTCGCTGGGCTGCGTCGCAGGCGGGCCGTTGTCGAGGATGTCCATCAATTGGACCTCGATGTCCCCCTTCGGATCCGGCACGGCGTGGGTCAGCCATTGGGTTTTCTGCGCCACCATCAACCGTCGGGTGAAGTCGGGATGCTGATAGACCTCGGCGGCGGTCCAGTTGCGGACGTCGAGATACGTGTCGACCCAGTGCAGCCGGTTCTTGGGGACGATGCCGATCCAGTATTGCGAATCAGGAAGTCGCACGATGTAAAGCGACAACGCCGCCAGTGCCCATCCGCCGAGCACGATCACGAGCACGATCAGGCGGAACATCGTTTTCATGTCGAGTGCTGGGACGTGCGTTCAGAATCAGAATCGTCGTCGGAAGCTTCGTCGAGCAAGTCCGGCTCGGCACCTTCATCGTCATCGGCGGACGCGACCGCTTCGCCCGCCAACGCCCCGTCGATGGGCGTTTCGGCATCGTCGGGCGCGGTCAGATCGTCGATCGCAAGCACGCCATCGTCGGCCGGATCGGATTCGGTTTCGCCTTCCACGGGCTTGCGAAGCAGGTCGCTCATCGACGGTCCATCGGCGTGCTCGGCCGATTCATCGTCGGTCTCCACTTTCGCGGCTGTGACCGCAGGCGTCGGCGGCTCGATCTTGGCGTCGGGATCGAACGGCGCTTCCTCGCCGGCAAAGGCGTTGTAAGCCAGATCGGTCGATTTGCCGAGCTTGATCGGCTCGATCGTCGCCTGGTAGTAACCGTGGGCGAACAGGCCCTGCTGTTCCTGGTAGTTGAAGTTGATCAGGTCGCAGAACTCGCGGACCAGCGCCTGGGCGGCCGGGTCCTTGCGCTCCATGAGTTGGACCGCCTGGCAGTGCTTGCGATCGCGGAACTTCATCATCTGCACGAACCGCCCGCTGGTCTCCCCGCCGGCCCAGTTGGCGCCGACCTGCTCGAACACCTCGAAGTGGTCGCAGCCGATCTTCATCAACACCTGCCGGAACCGCTGCATCAGGTGGTTGTGAGCGGCGCGCTTCTCTTTCGGGACGATGTAGCTGTTGGTCTGCAGGAGCATAGCGGTTTTGGCGAGGGCGCATTGTGCCATAGGACAGCCGTGCCGTCCAAACCGTCGACCCGATTGCCAAAGCCCACCGGGGTGGCAAACCGTCGCGGCGTCTGGAATCTGGACAGGAAATCGGCAATCGCCCGTTGGCAATCGGCAAATTCTGCGGTTAGCATTCCAGATAACTTTTTATCGAAGGAGTCGATAGATGAAATTTGGCACATGGATGTGCATGCTTCCCCTGCTCACTGCCGGCGCAGTCGGGTGTCAGAACAAGGTCCACGACGAGAACCTGTCGCTGCGTCAGCAGAACGTCGAACTTCAGGATTCGCTTCGCACGAAGGAATCGGAACTCGCCGCCCGTCCGCAGCCAGGCGACGTCGCCGCTTTGCAAGGCCAACTCGCCGAGCGCGACAAGTCCATCGAGGATCTCCGCTCTCAACTCACCGCCAAACCCGCCCCCGGCGAAGCGCCTGCGGACCCGGCATTGTCGGGCCTGACCGTCACGCGTGACGATCGCGCCGGCACGATCACCGTCGCCGTCCCCGGCGCTGTGCTGTTCGCTTCAGGCGACGCCGAAGTGAAGGCCTCGGCCGGCAGCACGCTGAAGAAGCTCGCCGCGGTCGTCAAGAAGGATTATCCGGGCAAGCGGGTGGTCATCGTCGGCCACACCGATACCGATCCGATCACCAAGACCAAGGGCAAGTGGAAGGACAACCTCGACCTCTCCGCCGCCCGCGCCCGATCGGTCGCCGACTACCTGATCGAGCAAGGCGGGCTCGACAAGAAGCTCGTCGGCATGCAGGCGATGGGCGAAACGATGCCCAAGAAGACCCCCGACCAAAGCCGCCGCGTCGAAATCGTCGTCGTGACGCGCTGACGCGGGCACCAATAGCCGATGTAAAATGACCAATGACCAGTGCGGCTTTCGCATTGGTCATTGGTCATTAGTCATTGGTG
>JBBRFH010000155.1:0-8302 GCA_038224615.1 Tepidisphaerales bacterium | reverse complement strand
CCGCATCCTCGGCGGATCGCTCGAGCAGAGCCTGCGCTTGTGGGACTACCTGCTCCCGATGTTCGAGAGCCTCAACACGAACCTGCTCGAAAACGGTCGCGGCACAGCGCGCAAACTGAAACTGACCACAGGCTCTGTCGCCGCCGTCCTCACGCAAAGCCAGCGCTGCGTGCGCGGGCAACGCGTGCAGAAGTTGCGCTGCGATGAAGTCGAGCTTTTTGACCCCCGCGTCTGGGAAGCTGCGCAACTGGTCACGCGCAGTAAAACCCTCGACGACGGAACGCTGGTGCGCGGCACGATCGAAGCGATGTCCACGCTGCACAAGCCGTTCGGACTGATGCAGAAGATTGTCGAGCAGACCGAGGAAAGACAGGTGAGAGAAGCGCATGCGCCGCGCCTCGTGCGCTGGTGCCTGCTCGACGTGCTCGCAAAATGCCCGCCGGAACGCGACTGCGCCGCGTGCCCGCTGCACCCGGACTGCAAAGGCATCGCCAGGACCAAATGCGACGGATTCTTTCCCATCGACGATGCGATCGTGATGAAATCGCGCGTCAGTCTTGAGACCTGGGAGAGCGAGATGCTGTGCCTGCGTCCGAGCATTACCGGCCGCGTTTTCACGCCGTTCGATCGCGACGTACATGTAAAGCCTGAAGCGCCGTTTCCGATCGACAAGGCGTGCGAATGGTATCTGGCGATCGACTTCGGTTTCAGTAATCCGTTCGTCTGTCTCTGGGTCATCACGCGCGGCGAAGAGGTGTACGTCATGGACGAATACGCCAATCGGCACCGCACCATCGACCAACACGTCGCGGAAATCCACGCGCGCCCCTGGCCGCGCGCCAAGCGCATCGCCTGCGACCCGGCTGGCAACGGGCGCAACGACCAGACCGCCCAGAGCAACGTCGACCTGCTCCGCCAAAACGGCTACCTCGTCAAGACGCGCGGCAGCGGGATCATCGACGGCATCGAACTCGTCCGCGCCGCGCTCCGCTCCGCAACCGGACGCACCCGCCTCACCTTCCACCCGCGCTGCACACGCCTGCTCCGCGCGCTGCAGTCGTACCACTACCCCGACGGCGGCGGGGAGATTCCGGTCAAGGATGGCGAGCACGATCACCCCATCGACGCACTCCGCTACTTCTTCGTCAATCATCAGACCGCACGTCTGGCGACGCGCCGCTACTAAGGCGGATTTCAATCGCGTACAGCTCGATGCGCCGTTTGTCATCCTTCGGAATACCTCAGGATGACAAACGCACTTGTCCTTAGGCCGCGAACGACGGCGCGCTATAGCGATCAAAAAAGCGCGCAACGCGCGCCGAAGCGAAAACAAAAAATCTTGCTCGGATTTTCCGGACAACTCGAGCGCGTGTTGCGCCATTCACCCCGGATTCGCGCAACAGCCCTGTTCTTATGAGAGGACCACACGATGCGAACCACGCTGGCGAAACTCGAATCGGACCATCCCGCACTCCAAGGCGACGGCACGCTTTTGCGCGAGTCGATCGACGGACTCATCCACAAGCACCGACCGCGGCTGGATCGCATGTGGGCGTACTATCGCAATCCCGTCCGCGCCAACGCGACGATCGACGCGTCTTCCTCCGATCGCCCGTACCGCCAGGCCCAGGAGTGGGGTCTGCCGCCTCGCATCACCGGCGTCACCGTCGGCGAAGGCGTGTTCGAGAGCAGCAGCGCCGACGACACGATGGCGCGGAAGGAAGTGGTGATCGAGAACGACATCGGCTGGCGCGTCGACACGCAGGTCGATTTCCTTTTCGGCCGACCGATCGTCATCAACTCGGCCGTCGTGGATGCGGCGCGGCGCGACGTGATCGAAGCGCTGCTGAGGCAGATACTGGCCGCTAATGGCGGGCTTGTCTTCCTGCAAAAGCTCGCGCTGCTCGGCGCGGTTTACGGCAGTGTCGACGTACTTGTGAAGTTTGATGCCGGTGCCCCGCAAACGCCTGATCTTCCCTGCGCAACGCACGCGCTGCGCGGCCTGGCGCCGCGCGGTGACGCCACCCCGACCAGCCCCCATGCAGGGCCCGCGCCGCGCGGGCACGGCGGCGCCGATAGCGCCGTCGTACCCGCCGACGGATCGTCCGCCTCCAACGATCCGCCGAGCCTCGACGAACCCTCTTCGGCCGACCCGGGCGCGAGCAATTCCTCGCCGGACGCCATTGCGCGTCTCGCCCGCATGGTCCGGTTCGAGATCGTCGAGCCGACGCGGGCTCTGCCCCTCCTGGACGACCACGACTGCCGCTGCACGAAAGCGTTTGCGGTCGTGCAGCAGGTGCCGCGCACCTGCGCTGAACTGCCCGACCAACCCCGGCCGAAAAAATGGTGGGTATCGCGATGGACGCAGAAGCAGCAGTCCAAGCCGGTCGATCGCGATCGCCGCACGCTGCTGGAGATCGTCACGCCGACCCACTGGCAGAAGTACGACGATTTCGCGCTCGTCGCCGACGGTATCAACACGCTCGGGCGGCTGCCGCTGGTACATGTGCAGAACACGGCCGACCCGCTCGGCTACGACGGCGCGAGCGACGTCGAGCCGCTGATGCCGCTGCAGGACGAATTGAACACGCGACTCAGCGACCGCGCCTACCGCATCGCGATGACCAGCTTCCGCATGTACCTGGGCAAGGGGATCGACAACTTCACCGACTTGCCGGTCGCGCCCGGCCAGCAGTGGAGCACGGATAACCTGCAGGCGAACGTCATCGAGTTCGGCGGCGACCCCGGCTGCCCGAGCGAGGAGTCGGCGATCGCCGAAGTCCGCGAGGCGCTGGACAAACTCAGCGGCGTCAGCCCGGTAGCGGCGGGCGCGATCAAGGGAAAAGTCGGCAACCTCACCAGCGCCGCCGCGCTGCGCGTCACGCTGATGGCGCTGCTGTCGCGCACCGAGCGCAAGCGCGTTACCTACGGGCAGGCGATCGGGCAGCTCTGCGAGTTGGCGCTCGCCTGGCTCGACCACGCCGGGGTGTTCCGCACCACGCCCGCCGAGCGCGGCATCGAAATCCACTGGACCAATCCGCTGCCCAGCAACGAGATCGAGCGCCTCGAGGAAGCCCGCGTGAAGAAAACCATCGGCGTCCCGACCGACACCATCCTCCGCGAACTCGGCTACGTCCCCGAACCACCGAAATGACATCGCCCGTTCAACCCTTTGACCCTCACGAAAGGAGGATCGCCATGGACCCCGTTCCCACCGTTTCGTCACCGCCCCCGTCACCGCGCGTCACTGAAGTGCCGCCGCCGGACGCGCGTGATCGGCTGCACTCGCTGGCGCAGCAACTGCTGCACTCGCGCAACGCGCAGTTGCTCCGCGAGTACCTGATGCTCCGCGCCCGGCTGCGCTGATCGTCTCGGTCGATCTCTGTTTATTTTGGTTCTCTATTTTCTCTTACGAACGAACAAAGGAATATCCCATGCCTTTCACCGGAAAAGCAACGTACAGCAACGGCATCACCCTCCCCGAGATCGCGGAGGACGTGTCGGACCTGGTCAGCATCAACTCCCCGCACGAGACGCCGCTGCTCGATGCGCTCGGGGACGCCAATCGCGTGGCGCGCTCGACCATGCACGAGTGGATCGAGGACGCGCTGCTGGCGACGCACGACGCGATCATCAGCGTCGACTCCAACACGGTCCTGGGCGTCGGCGGAAGCGCCACGTTTCAGGCCGGGCACCTCGTGCGGTTTGAAGGAGCGAGCGAGGTGGCGATGGTCACCGCAGTCGATGCGGCGGGCACCACCATCACCCTGGCACGCTGCTACGGCGCGACGGCGGCGGCGGAGCTGGTCGTCGGGCAGGCGATCAACATCATCGGCAACGCCGCCATCGAAGGCGGCGACGCGTCAACGGCGCGGATGACGGCGCGATCGCGCTACCAGAACTACACGCAGATCTTCAGCGCCACCGTCTCGGTCAGCGGTTCTGAGCTGGCGGTCAATCACCTGGGCGTCCGCGACGAGCTGGCGTGGCAGAAAAACCTGCGCTCGCGCGAGCTGCTGCGCGACCTCGAGAACTGCGTGATCAGCGGCGTCGCGTCCTTCGACGCGCCCGTCGGCTCGAGCACGGCACCGCGGACGATGCGCGGGCTGATGTCGTTCATCAATGCCAATCGCTTCGTCGTCGGCACCGACGGCTTCCCCAACAACGCCGCTCTCACCGAGGCACAGCTCAACCTGGCGCTGCGCAACATCTGGACCACCAGCAGCGGCACCGTCGACCTGATCGTGGTCGGCGGGCGCGAGAAGCGCGCCATCAACCAGTTCATGGCGGCGAATCGGCGCTACTACAACGTCAACGAGAGCTACAAGGATTCGGTCAGCGTGTACGAAAGCGATTTCGGCATCTGCCGTGTCGTGCTCAGCCGGCACGTGCCGACCGGGCATGTGCTGTTGCTGGACAGCAGCCGCATCGGCGTCCTGCCGCTCGCCGGCCGCAGCTTCCACTACACGCCGCTGGCCCGCACCGGCGACGCCGAGAGCGGCCAGCTCGTCGGCGAGTACACGCTCGAGTTGCGCAACGAATCGGCGCACGGCGTGATCAGCGGCTTCACGGCGTAATGCGCCGTGCGGCTTGGGCCTTGGTGGAAGACGGCAATGCCCTTTCACCAAGGCCCAACGCCCGCGTTTAAGGAGACCCCATGCCCACCGAATCCCTCCCAGTCTTGGACAATCTCTCCTCCCTCGGCGCCGCCGCGCTCATTGGGACGATGTGGCTGTGGGAGCGGCGTCAGTCGAGCGCGCGAGAGAAGCAGCTCGACGACGCGCACAGTCGCATCATGTCCGACGGCGTGAAGCTCGAGGCGCTGATGGAACTGGTCAAGCAGAGCACTGAAACGCTGTCGAAGCTTGTGGCGCAGTGCGATGCGCTGCTTCGCAGGGTCGACAAGCAATAGCCGCCCGCGTGGGGAAATGGAGCAACGTATGCGTTATGTCCTGTTGTCCGTACTGCTACTGCACGCCGGCTGTGTGCCGGCGCTCGAGTCAGAGCGGCGGTTGATCGAACAGTCGAAGAAGGGCGTGCGGCTGGTGCGCACGTCGGTCGATCAGCGCGCCGCGTGGGTCGCCGGGCAGCACGGCGGGATGCGCGATGCGCTGGACGACGGCTTCGACACCGACGTCCACCAGCACGTCGGCGAGCTGTCGAGCGAATGGGTGATCGAGGCCCGCAAGGGGTACGTCGTCGCCGCCCGCGCGCTCGAAGCGTCTCGCCTGGCCTCGCAGCAGTCGGCGGATGTTGATCGACAGAACCTGGATGCGATCGACACCTGCCTTACCGAGCTCGAAACCCTCAACCGCGCCCAGCTCAACGCCGTGGCGCCGCTTACGGAGAAATTGAAATGAGCCAGCCCATTGACCTGCACACCGAGGTAGCCGCCGTCGTCGCGATCCGCTGGGACAAGTTCGCCGAGCGGCACCCGAATCTCGCCAGGGTCATCGACCAGCACCTGCTCGTCGAGTCGGCCGTCGCGGCGCTGCAAAACGATCCGGAATACCAGCGGGTGATCGCCAGCGCGCGCGCTCAAGGCGCGTCGATCGACACCATCATCCGCCTGCTCGACAAGTACGTCATCGCGTGGATGGCGAAGCTGGTGTGATGTTTGCGAGAGCGGTCCGCAAACTCTGTCATCCTGAGCGCAGCGAAGGATCTACTCGCCGCGACGAGGCCCGTACATGAAGCACAACCGAGTGGGCGAGCCAATCGGTGCTTCTGCGGGCCTTCACTGTGCCAGCAGATCCTTCGCTGCGCTCAGGATGACAATTTTTGCGTGCGAGGACGAAGCGTCAGCGCCGCGCTGCTTGGCGCTTTTCCATCGCCTTCTTCAGCACCGACGGGCAGAGCAGCAGGACGAGGGGGTTGTCGATATTCTGTTCGAGCGCGAGCTGCTTGAGCTGTTTCAGCTCGCGCGGGCGGAGGCCCGCCTGGCGGGCGAGTTCGCGGATGAGCCTGGCCGGGTTGTTAACGGGCTTGGGCTTTTCGCGCGGGTCGCGGCGGTGGGTGAGCAGCGACAGCAGCACCAGCACGCCGATCAGCAGCGCCACCGCGCCGAGGATGTGCAGCGGGTTGACGCTCTCGCTCATCGACTCGCCCATGCTCTTGAAGACCTGGTCCGCGGTCGTCGCTGAGAGGATATTCACGTCAAGCCACCTTATTCTGCGGCGGGGAGAGTTCGCCGTTGTTTTTCATCTGTTCCATGATGCTGCGGAGGATCGCGACGGCGTAGCGTCGCACGCGGAGATTGTCGTCGCGCTGCGCGATCGCGCCGACCTCGCTGAGCAGGTCCCACAGGCCGATGTGGCGCAGCGTCCAGAGCGCGCTGATGCGGTGATCGGCGCGCGGGTCGCGCAGCATGGTGTGCAGTTGTTCACCGGCCACGCCGATCTTCATGCGGTGCAGTGCCTTGATCGCGTTGGCGCGCTCGCGGTTGTTTTTCGATCGAACCCGCTCGGTCAGCATGGGGACGTACTCGATCGAGCGCTTCGCCTCGAGCACTTCGATGGCGTTGGCGCGGACGCGCGGGTCGGTGTCGGCCAGCACCCGCTCGATGATGTCGCCGGTCGCTTCCTCGGGCACATCGACGAGCAGACTGACGGCCTTGGAGCGCACCTTGGCGTGCGGGTGGTCGCACGACTTGCGGAGCGCGTCGTGATATCGCCGCGCCAGTTCCAGTTCCTGAATGATCTGCATCGCCCGGACGCGCTGGTCGATGGTCCCCCCTGCGAGATAGCGGCCGAGCCGTTCGGGGGCGTCGGCGAGCAGCTTGAGCATGGCGCGGCCGGCGGATTTGCGCGTGCCCTTGTCCATCTGCTCGAAGCGGTTCCAGTACTGCTCGAAGCCGGCCTGCCCGATGGCGCGGGCGATCACGCGACGCACGGTCTCGGGCGCGGTCGTCATGCACTTGAGCAGCAGATTCTCGTAGCCCGGGGGACGCCGGCGGATCAACTCCCGCGCCGCCATGCGCATCAGTCGCTCGTCGGGGTCGCCGAGCATGTGCGCGAAGAACGCCGACGACAGTTGCCTGGGTCGCGCCGCGGCGATGCGGAGGACACGCAGCCGCGCGTTCGGATCAGGCGCGGCTCGTCGGGCGACCTGAATCAACCGCTCGTCCTGGATCGTGTCGACCAGGCCCGACATGCAGATCCATCCCGCGACGCGCGCCGCGTCGCGCGGCTCACGCGATTCGAGGTCCTGGGCCAGCGTCTGCTCGTCCCACCACACGCCGCGATGCACCGTCGCGAGGCAGAACTTGAGTTGATGGTCCGCCAGCCAGTGCGATCGGCGCAGCAGCGCGTCGAGCACGCGTCCGTCGACGATCTGGGCGAAAGCGGCGGCGAAGTTGGTGCGGAGGTGTCCGTGCGAAGCGCCGAGCAGAAACGCCTCGGCATGGTCTGCCGAAGGCGGTTGCTGGAGGCGACGCACCATCGACGCCTGCCCGCCGTGCCGCGCCGTCTTGAGGATGCCGAGAATGCGGCTTTCGGGATGATCGCACAGCAGCAACGCGGCGCGCAGCAGGTCGGGGATGTGCTTGCTGCGCGCCCAGTCGAGCGCGCGGGCGATCGCCGACTCGATTTCCGGGCGCTGCTGCATCACCGTGTCGTACGCGGTTTTCAGATCTGCCGTCGCGGTGGGGGCGGCCATGATGGTCGAGTCGTTCAGCGCGGAGGTGCCGCCTTCAGTGCCGATGAGCGTAAGCTCCAGATCCGCATTGGTGCGGCCGATGCGGTGCATCAGGCGCGATTCCTGGTTGACCCAGCGCGCCAGCTCGAACAGGGCCTGGCACGCCGCCGCCGACAGTTCTTCGTCGGCGTCGCGCAAGTTTTCGGACAGGACGTAACCGAGCTTGCCCTGGTGGGCCTGGGCGATGACCTGCATCGCCGCCAGCCGCGCCGATTTGATGTCCGACCGGCCGGCCTCGCTGAGCGTGTGATAGAACGCCTTCACGCGATCGACGACCATGCGTTGAATCGATTTGGGCAGCGTGTCGTACCGCGTCAGCACGCCGAGAAGCCCGTACGGGTTCTGCCTGCGCACCAGCGATTCGAGCGCGATCGCCTGCTCCTGCTCGTTGCCGATGCCCAGCGCCTCGAGCAATAGATCATCCGCCGCCTGATTGTCGGAGGAGATGAGGGCGCTGAGAAGGCGATGAAGCTTCACTGAGCAGTTATCGGACGCATGAAGGGGTGGGCGTTAGGAATTGAGGCGGAGGGGCGATAGGAGGCAATAAGCGAGTCATAGAGGCAATGAGGCATAGAGACAATAAGGAACAGAGGCGGCGGATCAAGCC
>JBBRFH010000154.1:0-8351 GCA_038224615.1 Tepidisphaerales bacterium | reverse complement strand
CCGCTTCTGGAGAAGATCCAGAAGGTGAAGAAGCCGCTGCTCATCATCGCCGAAGATATCGAAGGCGAAGCCCTTGCGACCATCGTCGTCAACAAGCTGCGCGGCATCCTGAACGTCGCCGCCGTCAAGGCGCCGGGTTACGGCGATCGCCGCAAGGCGATGCTGGAAGACCTCGCGGTCCTCACCGGCGGCAAGGCGATCATGAAGGATCTCGGCATCGAACTCGACAAGGTCGAACTCGAGCATCTGGGCACGGCCAAGAAGGTCACGATCGACAGCGATAACACCACCGTTATCGAAGGTGCCGGCGAGACCAAGGACATCCAGGCCCGCATCGGCCAGATCCGCCGCGAGATCGATATCACCACCAGCGACTACGACAAAGAGAAGCTCCAGGAACGCCTGGCCAAGCTCGCGGGCGGCGTCGCCCAGGTGAACGTCGGTGCTGCGACCGAAACCGAGATGAAGGAAAAGAAGGCCCGCATCGAGGACGCCCTGCAGGCGACCCGCGCCGCAGTTGAAGAAGGCGTCGTCGCCGGCGGCGGCGTCGCGATGATCCGCGCTACCAAGGTCACCAACGGCAATCTCAACCTCGTCGGCGATGAAGCCGTCGGTGCCAAGATCGTCCGCCAGGCCCTGATGGCCCCCCTCAAGCAGATCGCCGAGAACGCCGGCACCAGCGGCGCGGTCGTCGTGCGTCGCGTCCTCGAAAGCAAGGACAGCGAAGGTTACAACGCCCTGACCGGCGAGTTCGTCGACATGTTCAAGGCCGGCATCATCACCCCGACCAAGGTCGAACGCACCGCTCTACAGAACGCCGCCGAAGTCGCCATCCTCCTGCTCACCACCGACTGCATCGTCGTCGAAGCCCCCAAGAAGGCCGGCGGCGGCGGGCATGAGCATGATCAGGGCGGGATGGATGACATGATGTAGTGGGAGGCGTTCTTGGACCAGGATCAGCGAACGAAGTTGGAGTATGCGTCTGGCAACGCTCGCCTCAATCAGACAACGCAGCGAAGCTTTGGCGTCGATTTCGATAGACGTCGCAACCTTCGCAGCCTTTATGTCCTGCTCGGAGTTGGTGCGGCGTTGCTAACCGGACTGATCGTGTTTGTGACCATGGCGATTCATTAGTCCGTAGGGTCGGCGTCAGCCCAACATGATTGCGAACCGTGTAGTGAGTTTAGCGGTGTTGTATGTTGAGAACCATCGAAGTCACAGTCGATCCAAACGGCACCATTACGGCTAGCGAGCCTGTTGCGGTGACGAGCCGTCGTCGGGCAATTCTCACGATTCTCGATGAGGACGTGCCGGTGGATCGGGATTTGAACACGCTGGCGTTGCTGTCCGAGCCGGCCCTTGCCCGATATTGGTCGTCCAAGGCCGAGGATGATGCCTGGGCTCATTTGAAAGACTTGCCGGCACTGGATGATGACGAATGAAAGCCGGCGACGTGTACCTCGTCAACTATCCGTTCAGCGACCTGTCGGCAACGAAGGTTCGTCCGGCGGTCGTGCTTGGCGGTGGTATCGCACGGAGACGCCATATCGGTTCTGGTGACGAGTCAGGCCGTGCCGAAGTCGATTACGCTGGACGCGTCCGGTTTGGCGGCTGGAGGATTGCAGAAGGTGAGCTACGTGGTTCCGGACCACTTGTTCACTGCAAATCCTCGGCTGATCGGTAAACGTCTGGCGACGCTGAAGCCGGCAAAATTGACAGAGGTCCGCGACGCTGTGATCGCGGTGCTTCGCAAAGGTTGAGAGTTTGCAGTCCGTAGGGCACGCTATTGCGTGCCGCATTCGGCGGACGGCACGCAATAGCGTGCCCTACGTCGGTGAATGAGATGATGGGCATCGGTTTCAGGTGAGTGAATGCCGATCGTGCTGCGGGAAAAAGGATATCGGTTCGGTTTCTATGCGGGCGACCGCGGCGAGCCAGCGCATATCCATGTTGAGAAAGGCGGCGCGAAAGCGAAGTATTGGCTCGACCCGATCGCCCTGGCAACGACGCGTGGGTTTAGGCCGCACGAGTTGAACGAGATCGAGAAGATTACCGCATCGCATGGCGAACTTTTGCTGGAGGCATGGCGTGCGTTCTTCAACGCTTGAACAGGACTTTGACGTGCGGGCGACCGCAGTGCGTGTAAGCGACGAGACGATTGACGTCGATCTCGACGACGGTCGGTCGATCAGCGTGCCGACGGCTTGGTTTCCGCGGCTTGTTCATGCGACCAAGGCCGAGCGCGCGAACTGCAACATCCTCTATGATGGCATTGAATGGCCGGATGTGGAGGCGGACACGAGCATTAAGGGCCTGTTGCTCGGCTGGAAAAGTGCTGAGAATCCTGCGTGCTTTAAGTTCTGGCTGGACAATCGAAAAAAAGGCAAGCACGTCACGGTGATGGACTGGCTCGCAACGCGACGGAAGGTACAGAAGGCATCGTAATTCGCATGGCTCGCTATTGAGTGCCCTACGTCGGTACACGAGTTCGTAGGGTGGGATTCATCCCACCATTCGGAGGTGATGGTTGAAGTTCGACTGGGACGCCGAGAAGGCCAGAATCAATTTGGCCAAGCACGGCGTTTCATTCGAGGAAGCCGAGACGGTGTTCGCACCGGCGAAGCCGGCGATTTTTGAAGACATGCCGCACTCTGACGCCCAGTGGCGTTATGTGGCGATCGGGTTCTCAGCGAAGCAGCGGCTCTTGGCCGTCTTCTTCGCGAGAGAGGAAGACTTGGTTCGGATCATCAGCGCCCGCAAGGCCACGAAGAATGAGGAAGCAGCCTATGGCCAAGCACTCCGTCAAGGGCAGTAAACGGTCCGAGCCGCCGGCCGAGTTGAACTTCAAGAAGCTGAAGTTCGTCGGCTTCGGGCTTGGCGCTTTGGATCGCTACGAGGCTGAAAAGTCGCGGACGGTTGTGCTCGATGAAGACGTGGCGGCCGTGTTTCAGGACGCGAAAGGCGTCAACTCGGTGTTGCGGGCGTTCATCAAGGCGACTACGACAATGACAAAAGGCCGGCGACGGAAGTCGGCCTGATTCCGTAGCACGGGCGTCTCGCCCGTCTCCGGATTGATGAAAACTAGAACACGGGCGAGACGCCCATGCTACGAAAAAGACAGAAGACGAGGAAAAAAACTATGAAACTGAAACCCCTTCATGACCGTATCGTGATCAAGCCCGCTGAAGCCGAAGTGAAGACGGCGACCGGGATTCTCCTGCCGGACTCGGCCAAGGAAAAGCCGACCCGCGGCAAGATCGTCGCCGTCGGCGGCGGCAAGCCCAACAAGGACACCGGCAAGCTGACCCCCCTGGCGGTCAGCGTCGGCGACGTCGTCTACTACGGCAAATACTCGGGCACCGAGGTCGATGTCGACGGACAGAAGCTCGTGATCGTTCGCGAGAGCGATCTGCTGGGTGTGGCAGAGTAACGAAATTCTGAATGCTGAATGATGAATGCTGAAACAAGGCATTTGTCCGGTTCAGCATTCATCATCCGCGAGTGCTTTTTTCAGCATTCATCATTCAGAATTCAGCATTGGAGTAAGTCATGGCCGCTAAACAGATGAAATTCGAGAACGACGCCCGGCAGGAAATCGCCGCCGGTCTGTCGCAATTGGCCCGCGCCGTCAAGGCCACCCTTGGGCCGCGAGGTCGCAACGTGGTGCTGCAGAAGTCATTCGGCAGTCCGCGCGTCACCAAGGACGGCGTGACGGTCAGCAAGGAAATCGAGCTGCCGCAGCCGTTCGAGAACATGGGCGCCAAGCTCATCAACACCGTCGCCTCCAAGACCGGCGACAAAGCAGGCGACGGCACGACGACCTCGGTCGTGCTCGCTGAGGCAATCTACCTCGAAGGCCTCAAGTACGTCACGTCGGGTAAGCTCAACCCCGTCATCGTGCAGCGTGGCATCATGAAGGCGTCCGAAGTCGCCGCCGATGCGATCAGCGCGCTCGCCAAGCCGGTCAAGGGCCGCGACGACTACAAGAAGGTCGCCACGATCAGCGCCAATGGCGACACCCTCATCGGCGGCCTGATGGCCGACGCGATGGAGAAGGTCGGCAAGGAAGGCGTCATCACCGTCGACGAAGGCAAGTCGACCGAATCCAACCTCGAATACACCGAGGGCATGCAGTTCGACAAGGGCTACCTCAGCCCGTATTTCCTCACCAACCCCACTTCGCTCGAAGCGGTGCTTGAGGATGCCTACATCCTGCTGCACGAGAAGAAAATCAGCAACCTTGCCGAGCTGCTGCCGCTGCTCAACAAGATCGTCGCGACGAGCAAGCCGCTGTTGATCGTCGCCGAGGACGTTGAATCCGAAGCGCTCGCCGCGCTCGTGGTGAACAAGTTGCGTGGCATCCTGAAGATCGCGGCCGTCAAGGCCCCGGGCTTCGGCGACCGCCGCAAGGCCATCATGGGCGATCTCGCTGTCGTCACCGGCGCTGAGTTCATCAGCGAAGACCTCGGCCTGAAGCTCGAGAACATCGAGATCGAACAGCTTGGCACCGCCAAGCGCATCGTCATCGACAAGGACAACACGCTGATCGTCGAAGGCGCCGGCACGAAGAAGCAAATCGCCGCCCGCGCGGATCAGATCCGGCTCCAGGTCGAGAAGACCACCAGCGACTACGACCGTGAGAAGCTCCAGGAGCGCCTCGCCAAGCTCACCGGCGGCGTCGCGGTCGTCCGCGCCGGCGCCAACACCGAAGTCGAGATGAAGGAACGCAAAGACCTCATCGACGACGCCCTGCACGCGGTCAAGGCGGCGGCGGCCGAAGGCATCGTGCCCGGCGGCGGCGTGTCGTTCCTGCGTGCGATCGAAGCGGTCGAAGCCGCCCGGTCCAAGGCCAAAGGCGACGAGAAAATTGGTTTCGACATTCTCGTCGAGGCCCTCAAGTCCCCCGCCCGCCAGATCGCCGACAACGCCGGCGAAGATGGCGAGGTCGTCGTCGACCAGATCCTCAGCAAGACCGGCAGCTACGGCTACAATGCCGCGACCGCCGAGTACGGCGACATGTACAAGTTCGGGATCATCGACCCGGCCAAGGTCAACAAAACCGCGCTGCAGAACGCCGCGAGCGTTGCAGGCCTGGCGCTGACGACCGACTGCCTGATCACCGAATTGAAGGAAAAGGATGGCAAGAGCCAGAACCTCGTCGCAGGTGCAGTGGCCTGATTGTGAAAAGAGTCGGCCCGGCAGGCCTGCGGTTTAAGTCGCAAGTCGGGTGGGTCCGTTGTTGTTCGAGCGGAGGCACGGATACACGGAGCGAGCGATCGATACGTGTGTCCGTGCCTCTTGCGTGTTTGTTTGCGGGAGCCTGTTATGAAGATTGAAGATGCCAGTGAAAAGGATTTTGAGAACGCGCTTCTGCACATTCGCGACCACGGCAAAGGCCTGGACAACCTCCTGTTGATGGTGAAAGCGCAATGCCAGATGCCCGAGCATCGCATCACCGCGACGGCACTCGCCGCGGCCTGCGGCTGGAACGACTACTCCAGCGCGAACCTGCACTACGGCACGTTCGGCCGGCAAGTCGCGCAGTACCTCGACTACACGCCGCCCGCCCGCAAGCCCGGCGACGGCAAGCCCAAGTGGTGGACCGCGATCTCCACGTCGGATGCCACGGGCGCCGAGAACGGTCAGTTCGAGTTCATCCTGCGCCCGGCGCTGGCGGCGGCATTGACGAACATGAACTGGCTCCGGTAAAGCCGCATCGTATGGAAACCGATTCTGATGGCCGCCACCAAACGTGACTACTACGAAGTCCTCGCAGTGCAACGGACTTGCACCGAGATCGAGATCAAGAGCTCGTATCGCAAGCTCGCGATGAAGTATCACCCGGACCGCAACCCGGGCGACCACGACGCCGAGGTACGCTTCAAGGAATGCGCCGAGGCGTACGAGGTGCTGTCCGACCAGGGCAAGCGCCAGCGTTACGACCAGTTCGGGCACCAGGGCATGCAAGGCCAGGCCCACGACTTCCAGGGCATGGACGTCGGCGACATCTTCTCGATGTTCGATGACATCTTCGGCGGTGGCTTCGGCGGCGGGCGACAGCAGCGCGGCGCCGGCAGTAGCAACCGTCCGACCCGCGGCTTCGACCTCGAAACCCAGGTCGAGCTCACCCTCGGCGAAGTGGCCCACGGCGCAGACAAATCGATCGAGTTCGAGAAGCAAGACCTCTGCGAGATATGCAGCGGCTCCGGCGCCAAGAAAGGGTCCGGCCCGGCCGGCTGTCCGACCTGCGGCGGGTCAGGCCGAGTCGCGCAGCAGGGCTTCGGCGGAATGTTCCGCATGGTCACGACGTGCCCGCAATGCCGCGGGCGCGGGCAGGTCATCAAGGACAAGTGTCCGGCGTGTGCCGGCGGCGGGCGCATCGCCAAAAAGCGCGTTGTCGCCGTCCGCATCCCCCCCGGCGTCCATGAAGGCCAGGCCGTCCGCATCGCCGGCGAAGGCGAGCCTGGCGACAACGGCGGCCCGCCCGGTGATCTGCACTGCTACATCACCGTCAAAGAGCACCCGGTCTTCACGCGCCACGGCAACGACATCGTCTGCCAGGTGCCGATCAGTTTCACGCAGGCGGCGCTGGGTGCCGAGATCGAAGTGCCGACGCTCAGGGGCAACGAGCAAATCGAAGTCCCCCCCGGCACGCAGCACGGCGAAGTCTTCAAGATCAAGAACAAGGGCCTGCCCGACGTCCGAAGCCACCGCAACGGCGACGAAATCGTGCAGATCGTGATCGAAATTCCCAAGCGGCTGACCGAGTCGCAAAAGGTGCTGCTCCGTGAGTTCGCCGAGACCGAGGATGCCGATGTGATGCCGCAGAAGAAGGGCTTCTGGGAGAAGCTGAAAGGCGCCGTCACCGGCGATTGAGGACCGTTCTGATTTGCAAATTGCAATTTGCAAAACTGCAAATGAGGCCACCATGAGCGAAGACGTAAGCAACACCGACGACGAATTCACGACAACCTCCCCCGAAGCCGCAACCGCGCCGGCCGAGGTGGAAAACCTGCGAGCGGAGAAGAACGCGCTGTTCGAGAAGCTCGCCCGAGCCCAGGCCGATTTCGCCAACGCGCGCAAGCGACTGGAGGCCGACCTCGAGGCGCGCGTGCAGTATCAGCTCGGCAAACTGATCGAGAGCCAGCTCCCGCTGATCGACAACCTCGAGCGTGCCATCGGCCTCGATCCTTCAAAGGCCGATGCCACGACGATCCTCAAGGGCGTTCAGCTTGTACATGACCAATGGATCGACCTGCTGAAACGATTCGGCGTCGAAACGATCGCCCCCAAGCCCGGCGACCCGTTCGACCCGCATCTGCAGCAGGGCATCATGCACGAGCCCAGTGACCTGCCCGAGGGCACCATTTCCCGCCTCGCACAAACCGGCTATGCCCTCAACGGCAAGCTGGTGCGATCGGCGCTCGTCGTCGTTGCGAAACCCAAAGAGTAGGGTGCGATCTATCGCACCATCTTCAGCCCGTTAGGAATCGGTGCGATGAATCGCACCCTACGCGCCATGCCCACTTACGAATACATCTGCGACGCCTGCGGGGTCGAGTTCGAGAAGTTCCAGTCGATCAAGGCCAACGCGATCAAGCAGTGCCCGAAGTGCGGCAGGAAGAAGGTCCGCCGTAAGATCAGCACCGGCGCCGGCATCCTCTTCAAGGGCGGCGGTTTCTACGAAACCGACTACCGATCATCGAGCTACAACGAGGCGAAGAAGAAGGACACCGAAGCCGCTTCGCCTGCGAAGGTCGAGAACAAGAGCGACGCGAAGTCCGACGCGCCCGCTGCCCCCAAGCCGGAAACCCCAAAACCTGCGGAGAAGAAGCCCGCGGCGGAGAAGCACTCCTCAAAGAGAAAAAAAGAGTCGTAGCCGCTTGGCGAACTGAGCTTCTTCGGATTTGTCATCCTGAGCATCGCGAACGATCTGCTGGCGGCGACGAGGCCCGCGCGATAGCAGCACCAGCAATCCCGATGCAGTCCGCGGTGCATGCCCCTTGCGCCTCGCTCGGGCCTTCACATGCCGAGAGGATTCTTCGCTGCGCTCAGAATGACAGGGCGTTATTGAATGCCCGCGCTCGAGTTGGCGCGATCACTCTCGCCAGCGCGAGTAATTCTGCATCGCCATCTCGACGGTCGTCGTCATCATCTGCTGTTTCTTTTCGACGACCGATTCCTTGCGCAACGCCGCGTCCATGTCGCGCTGCATCTTGCCGAACTGTTCGCCGCGAAGGGTCTCGAGCATCTTGCGCTGGACGGCGTCTTCCTCAAACGCCATCATCCGGCCGATTCGCTTGCTCTCGAGCTTGGCGAGGTAGTAGTCGTCGCCGGCCTTGATCACCGGC
>JBBRFH010000153.1:0-8389 GCA_038224615.1 Tepidisphaerales bacterium | reverse complement strand
TTTCGTTTCCGCCTAACGCGGATCGAAGGGTCGTCGCGACGGGTGTCGCAAGGGCCGATCGATCCAAATTTTGCGGACAGACAACCTTGATAGCCTTGGCTATCACTTTTTCACACCGAGTCGCCTTCGGGCGGCGACCCTCATTTTCAGGGGAGTCGCCAGAGTTACCGGGGCGTGCGTTGCAGAGCGTTGATGCTCAAACTTCAGTCCTCTGGGTGTCGGTCGTCAAACCTCAGTCTTGCGTCCCGCGTCAGGTCGTTCCCAACTGCGGGTCGCACATCGTATCGCGGCATTCGTTGTCGTCAACCCTTTGTTACAAGAATTTTTAGGTCTCGTTACCGGGTTTTTCATCTCGCGTCGGCGGGCGTTCCCGACGGGCGAGGGGGGGAATATACAGGGCTCTGAGCAGGATGCAAGTGCTAGGGCCGCTTCTTTCTCAAAAATTCCGCAGGCATGAAGGTAACTGCCTGCTTTTTCGGGCTTTGTGACACATCGCCGCACCCCCGGCTGCAACACTTTCCGATCCCGCCTCGGCCGTGGCAGATCGATTTATAGAAGCCCTTCGCCAGCCAAGCGAGGCAGGCCAGGACAATCGCGAGGATGATCAGATGTTGGAGCATGGTTCGGCCTGCGGGTGGCTCAGAAGAATGGTCGCGAAGAACGAAGAGGCTAAGGATCGCGAAAAAGCGAAGGAAGGAACGCCGGATGCATTCCTTCGCGAAGCTTCGGCTCTTCGCTCTTGGCGACCAATCGGTTTTCGGTCATCCGATTGTATGCAGCGCGATCTGGTAGACGACGAAGCTGCAGACGTACGCCAGGACGGTCATGTAGACGAGCTGGAAGATCGGCCAGCGCCAGCCGCCGGTTTCGCGCTTGACGATGGCGACGGTGGAGATGCACTGCATCGCCAGCACGAACCACGTCAGCAGGCTGAGCGCGACCGCGATCGACCAGACGGGTCGGCCGTCGGGGTATCGGTCGGTCTGCATGGCTTGTTCGAGCGGGGCCGTGTCGTCTTCGGAATCGCCGGCGGAGTAGACGATGCCCATGGTGCTGACGAACACCTCGCGGGCCGCAAACGCCCCCACCAGGCCGACGCCCATCTTCCAGTCGTAACCCAGAGGCCGAATCGCCGGCTCGATCAGGTGGCCGAAGCGACCGGCGAAGGATTGGCGAAGCTGCTCGGCGGCGACGGCCTGATCGATTTCGGCTTCGTATGCGCGATGGGCAGCCGCGTTCCTCGCATCCGAATCCGGGCTCCCTGGCATGGGCAAGCTAACCAGATGATACACGGCTCGTTCTTTGGCACCGTCCCGAACGGCCGTCTCACGCGCTTCCCCCAGCCTTGGGTAATACGTCATCGCCCACAGCACCACGCTGAGCGCGAAAATGATCGTCCCCGCCCTGCGGATGAACGCCCATGTGCTGGTGACGACGACGCGGGCCACCTGGCTCGCCTGGGGCAGCTTGTAGGTCGGCAGTTCCATGATGAAGGCGCTGGTGCCGCCTTTGAGGAAGCTTTTCTTAAAGACGTACGCAGTCACGACGGCGGCAAAGACGCCTAGCGCGTAGCACGCGAAGAGCAGCCCGCCTTGCAATGCGGCGCTATACGAACTGAAGAAGGCGCCGATCAGAAGCGCGTAGACGGGCAAGCGGGCGCTGCAGCTCATAAAAGGCGCGACAAAGATCGTCGCCAGCCTATCCCGGCGGTTTTCGATCGTGCGCGTCGCCATGATGCCGGGGATGGCGCAGGCAAAGCTGCTCAGGAGCGGAATGAAACTCTTGCCGCTGAGTCCCATCTTGCCGAACACGCGGTCCATCAAAAACGCGGCCCGGGCGAGGTAGCCGGAGTCTTCGAGGATCGCCAGGAACAGAAACAGCAGCGCGATCTGCGGCACGAACACCAGCACCCCGCCGACGCCGGCAACGATGCCGTCGGACCAGAGGTCGTGAATCGGGCCGGCGGGCAGCACGCCGGTGATCAGCCCCCCGAGCCAGCCGATTAGCGCCTCGGTGCCACGCATGAGCGGATCGGCGAGGTAGAAGATCGCGATGAACAGCGTGCCCATGATGCCGGCGAAAACGAACAGGCCCCAGATTCGGTGCAGGAAGATCCGGTCGAGGCGATCGGTCAGGTTCGGCGTGCGGGCGTATTCGAGTGTTGTAGTGTGGGCATCCTGCCCACGCGCATTTTCTGAAGCTGTGGGCTGGAAGCCCACAGTACGAGAAATGGCCTCACACGCTGGATCGAGGCTCTTGGCGGCGACGTCGTCGATCCAGCGGTAGTGGGCCTCGATGTCGGCCTGGACGGGATCGATGCCGAGTTGGGTCAGACGCGCGTGGGCGCTGTCGATCGCAGGACGCAGCGCCGCGTCGTTGCGAAGGTCTTGCAGATCGGCGCCCTCGTCGTGGGTGAGCAGCCGTTCGGCGACGACATGGTCGCTGAAGTGACCCCGCCGAGACGCGCCCTTGAATTGCGTCGCGAGTTGGGTGATCTCCTCGCGCATGGGGATCGGGAGATCGAAGACGGGCATCGGCGCGACTTTGGCTTCGTGGATGGCGCGCTTGAGTTGATCGACGCCTTCGCCGCGCGACGCGACGACCGCGACCACGGGCACGCCTAGCTCGGCCTGAAGGCGCTCGGGCGAAACGTGGATGCCGCGGCGCTTGGCGACGTCGACCATGTTGAGCGCAATGACCAGAGGCCGGCCGAGTTCGATGAGCTGGCTGACGAGGTAGAGATTGCGTTGCAGGTTGCTGGCGTCGACGACGGCGATGACGACGTCCGGCGCGGGCGTGTCGGTGCGCAGGCCGCGCAGCACCTGCATCGCGACGACTTCGTCGGGGCTGCGGCTGATGAGCGAATAGGTGCCGGGAAGGTCGATGACGTCGACCGATCGTCCATCTGCCGTGGATTCATCGAAGAGCGTGCAGCGCCCGGTCTTTTTTTCGACGGTGACGCCGGGGTAGTTGGCGACCTTCTGCTTCAGCCCGGTGAGGGCGTTGAAAAGCGTCGTCTTCCCCGAGTTCGGATTGCCCGCCAACGCGACGGTCTTAATCGCGATGCGCGTGAGGGGTTGGGACGGGAGAGTCGCGGCGGTCATTTCTTAATTGCCGATTGTCAATTGCCAAGTGCCGATTGGTGAACGGCATCACATTCAATCGGCAATCGCCAATTGGCAATCGGCAATTATGTCACTTGATGTTGATCTGGACGAATTTCGCCTGCTCGCCGCGGAGCGAGAGGTTGTAGCCGCGGAGTTTGAACTCGATCGGATCGCCAAGCGGCGCCCGGCGGACGCACTCGACGGCGACGCCGTTGCACAGGCCCATCTCGAGCAGACGGCGCTTGAGTTCGCGATCGCCACCCACGGCGACGACATTCCCGCAGCGCCCGACGCCAAGCAGATTCAGCGAACACCCACTCGGCGTACAACCGGCGGCATCACAAGGAGGCTTTTCAGCAGTGGGCTGAACCGAAACAGGCTTTTCCATAGCGACGAAGTCCTTCATCAGACCGATTCGTGATGAAGCGTATCACGTTGAGACTGAGTTGCAACAAGAACTTTCCCTCGGAGCAAGAAATGACAAATGACAAAATTCAAATGAAAAATGAGGCAGAGGCCGTCGATGGCTTTGCCTGCCTCATTGGTCATTTGAATTTTGTCATTTGTCATTCCGCCCCCCGGGGCGGCTTAGTCGAACTCGTCGCCGCGGAACATGCTGCCGAGGTAGGCGCTGCGGACGCTGGGGTCGTTGATAATCTGCTTGGGCGTGCCCTCTTTGAAGACCCGGCCGGCGTCGATGATGAGGGCGCGGTCGCACACCCGCAGGGTTTGGGCGACGTTGTGGTCGGTGATGAGCACGGTTTTTCCGAACTCGTCCTTGAGTCGACGGACTTCGCGCTGCAGGTCTTCGACGGCGATCGGGTCGACGCCGGAGAACGGTTCGTCAAGCAGGATCAGTTGCGGCTGGGTGACCAGGGCGCGGGCGATCTCCAGCTTGCGGCGTTCGCCGCCGGAGAGCGTGTCGGCAAGCTGCTCCTTCTGCTTGGTCAATCCGTACTGGGCCAGCAGCTGGTCGGCGATCTTGAGCCGGTCTTTTCGCGTGTGATTGCGGGTTTCCAGGATCGCCATCAGGTTGTTCCACACGCTGAGGCGGCGGAAATCCGAGCGTTCCTGCGAGAGATAGCCGATCCCCTTCTGCGCCCGCTTGTACATCGGGAGGTGGGTGATGTCGGTCAGGTTGAACGCGACGGCCCCTGAATCAGGGGTGACCATGCCGAGGATCATGCGGAAGGTGGTGGTCTTACCCGCGCCGTTGCGCCCAAGCAGACCGACGATCTGCTGCTGGCCGAGAACGAAGGAGACCTCATCAACGACGTTGCGGCCGTTGTAGACCTTGACGAGCTTGGTGACTTCCAACAGGTTCATGGCCGCCTACAGACCCCCCGCAAAACGGGCGTGCGAATAGCATTGCGGGGGCTTCGCAGAAATCAAGCCCCCCGCATTGTGGATAACTAGTGGACAACCCGCCCCCAGGTTTTTCGCCGAAAACCCGGGGACATCGCTTTAACCCAAACCCAAACATAGGCTTAGCGCTGGTAAATGATTAACGAAACTTAATCGGACTGTACATTCCATGGCAAATCCCCGTTATTTCACAAGTTCTGGGGCAGGAGGGTGCATCCGGCGTCGCGCTTCACGCCGGCCGAGTTAATAAGGACGCCGTGGCGAAGAGCGCGGCGCTCGACTGCGGCAGCTCCAGCCCTTGCCGATGGACGAATGTGGATAACTTGCCGCAGGGTTCTCGCCGAAATATGCAAAAAAGGGGCGGGACACCCGTAAAAAGGGGGCGGACAATCCCTAATGAGCGTTGGCAGGGGATTTTTTGCTATGAATCTTGCGTAACGGTATCTTAATCGGGTGCAAACCTCATCGACCGCTTGTCCAACAGGCGGCTCGGGTGGCAGGGAAGCGGAGTAGTTGGCGTCGCGATCGGGAGGTTACCGATCTGATCGCCCATGTCTAGCAGCTCGGAAAGGTTGGTCGCCTATGGCCACGGGCAAAGTCAAGTGGTTCAACGATCAGAAGGGCTTCGGCTTCATCTCGATGGAGGAGAATGGGAAGGACGTCTTCGTCCACCATACCGTTATCGAAGGTGACGGTTTCAAGACGCTGCGCGATGGCGAAGTGGTCGATTACGACTACGAAGAAGGCCAAAAGGGCATCAAGGCGACGCGCGTGACGCGAACTCCCGCCGCCATCGAGGCCTCGCAACGACACTGAGCCGCTTGCTTCCTCCGCTTTTTTTTGGAAGCGGGCATTAAGCGTTTTTCATACGTGCTTTAACGCGCGGCGAGTCTTCGCAGCCATCAGTTGACCGGCGTGTAGCGTCGTGAGCACCCCGCGCACGAGCATCGGCAACCGCCGTGGTTCTCCGCGCCCGTGTGAGACGTTTCCGGCGTGAAGCCCGCGCGCCGGATCAAAGTGTCGAGTGTCGAGTGTGGAATGTCGAGTAATTATCGGCCCTCGCATTTCGTCTTCAGAACAATGCGAGCCACGACGATGCGACGAGCGCGAAGGCAGACGCGAAGAATGCTCAATTCTTTACGTTTCCCTTCGCGTTGATCTTCGCGCTCTTCGCATCTTCGCGGCTCGCATTTGCATTTGTGCGAGGGTTTCGCACCGGAAACGCATCAGACCGTCAATTGAACGGCCTTATTGAGGCTCTTGGCGTAGGCGATTGCGCCACGCGTCAGGCCCATGAACAGCGGGCTTGGGTGCAGCGGACGGCTGGTCATCTCAGGGTGCGCCTGCGTGCCGACGAAGAACGGGTGTACGTCCTCGGGCAGTTCGAGCATCTGCATGATCGGCTGGCTGGGGTGCTTGCCGCTGAAGACCATGCCGTTGTCCTCGAGCGTCGCGATGAACTTGGGATCGACTTCGTAGCGATGGCGGAAGCGCAGACGGATGCGGCTCGCGCCGTCGAAGAGGCGGCTGGCGACGGTGTTCGGCCGAATCTCGACGTCTTTGCCGCCCAGTCGCATGTTCCCGCCGAGGCCTTCGATCTTCTTCTGCTCGGGCAGGATGTCGATGACCGCCGCCGGACAGCTCGGCTCGAATTCGGTGGAGTTGGCGTTGGTTAACCCGCACACGTTCCGCGCGAACTCGATGACCGCCATCTGAAAGCCCAGGCAGATGCCCAGGTACGGCATGCGGTTCTCGCGGGCGTGGCGAATGCACTCGATCTTGCCCTCGGTCCCACGCGATCCGAATCCGCCCGGCACGATGATGCCGTGACAGTCGGCCAGTCGCTTAGCGACGTTGCTGCGGTCAATCTGGCTGGTGTCAATCCAGGTGAGATTGACGTTCACACCCAGGTGTACGCTGCAATGCTCGCACGCCTTGAGGATGCTGGCGTAGGCGTCGCGGGTCGAAACGTACTTGCCGGTGACGGCGATATTCACGCTATGGCTCTTGGGCGGCTGGATGCGCTCGACGAACCAGTTCCAACGCTCGCGTTCGCGGTCTTCCTTGGCTTGATCGACGCGGTCGTGGAGGTCGAGGATCGTGAGCACTTCGCGATCGATGCCGGCGAGGCGGAGCGAATCGGGGACGAGGTAGATGCTCGTCTGGTCGTGCATCGACAGCACGCGCCGCATCGGCACGTTGGCGTACATCGAGATTTTCTGGCGGACCTTTTCGTTGACGGGATTGCTGGCCCGGCAGGCGATGACGTTGGGCTGCACGCCGGCCTGCATGAGCTGCTTGAGGCCAAGCTGGGCGGCCTTGGATTTCTGCTCGCCGAGCGCGCCGGGTTCGAGCACGTATGTGAGCGCGACGAACATCACAGCGCCTTCGCCTTCCTCGTAGGCGAGTTGACGACAGGCTTCGATGTAGAACGAGTTCTCGTAGTCGCCCACGGTGCCGCCGACCTCGACGAAGATCACGTCGGCCTGGCTCTTGACGGCCAGTTCGCGGAGCTTGAGTTTCACTTCGCCCACCACATGCGGGATGACCTGCACGTCGCGGCCGAGGTACCCGCCCTCGCGTTCCTTTTTCAGCACGCCGCTGAGGATCTGCCCGTTGGTGGTGTAGTTCGTCGAATTGAGTTCCAGGTCCAGCAGTCGCTCGTAGGTGCCTAAGTCCATGTCGGTCTCAAGCCCGTCGTCGAGCACGAACACCTCGCCGTGGCGGAAGGGATTGAGCGTGCCGGAGTCGATGTTGAGGTATCCCTCCATCTTGATCGGCGCGACCTTTAAGCCCTTATCCTGCAACAGCTTGGCAAGCGACGAGCTGAAGATGCCCTTGCCCAGGCCGCTGATGACCGTGCCGAGAACGATCACGTACTTGTGATGCCCGCGACGATAGCCGGCCGGCATCGGGGTGTAGAATTCCGATTCGTCCTGCTGATTTCCGATACGGCCGAGAAGGTCGATGGATGACATATGTTCGTCAGTTGATAGTTGATAGTTGATCGTTGATAGCAGGAAACCAGATCAAGGGGTTTGGCTATCAACTTTTCAGCTATCGACTATCGACTCCTTTTGACAAATTCCTGATACTGCTCTGCCGTATCAATCCCATGCGTGGCGCGCTGGACGGACATCACGTACATGCGCCGTCCGTGCTCCAGGGCACGGAGCTGTTCCAATTTTTCGGTCGCTTCGAGGGTTGTCGGGCGCCAGGCCGCGTATTCCAGCAGAAACGTCCGCCGGTACGCGTAAATACCCAGGTGCAACATCCACCTGGAGGCGTCGGCGATCTTACCATCGCGGTCAAACGGAATCGGCGACCGCGAGAAATAAATCGCGTGCCCGCTCAGCGAACACACGACCTTGACCATGTTCGGATTTCGCACATCGTCGAGGGCTTTGAACGGCGTACACGCCGTCGCCATGTCGTCGTCGTGTGCTTCCATCCGCGCGATCAGTCCGTCGATCACGTCCGGCTCGATCTCCGGCTCATCGCCTTGCACGTTGACGACGATGTCGTCGTCAAGGTTCTGTGCCACCTCCGCGACCCGATCCGTCCCGCTTTGATGCGCCGGCGACGTCATCACGCACCGGGTGTTGAACGGCCGCAGCGCGTCGACGATGCGGGAGTCATCGGTGGCGACGATCACCTCGCGCACGCGGGTACACTTTTTCGCCTGGTCGACCACGTGCTGCACGAGGGGACGACCCGTCTCAGACGCCAGTATTTTCGCGGGAAAGCGCGTGGAGCCGTAACGAGCGGGGATGACAATGGTCGCAGCCAAAGTGGTTCCAGAATGAGCGTCCAGGCCGACTTCAAACTGCAGAGCAAAACTACTGGCGCTCGGGGAGAGTGTCAATTGAGGGATTGTCGCGTGTCAGAACCAATCGCGGGACGCACCCTGCTTCACC
>JBBRFH010000152.1:0-8424 GCA_038224615.1 Tepidisphaerales bacterium | reverse complement strand
TGCTCGGGGGTGCGGCCGCCTTTCTTGACGTTGCACTTGACGCAGCAGCAGACGATGTTGTCCCAGGTGCTCTTGCCGTCCTGGGAGCGGGGGACGACGTGGTCGAGCGACAGGTCCTGGGTGCTGAACTTCCGGCCGCAGTACTGACACTTGTTGCTGTCGCGCGCGAAAATGTTGCGGCGGTTGAACTTGACGTCCTGCCGGGGGAGCTTGTCGTAGCCCAGCAGTCGGATGATCCGGGGGACCGCGATCGCGAAGCGCACCGTGTGCAGCCAGTCGTGCCCGTCGGGCTCGAACTGGCGCTTGAGCTGGCTGAGCTGCGTCCACTCGGCGAGGTCGAGGTTCTGCCAGATCGACTGGCCGGCGAGGTCGGTCTCAATGTGGACGACCTCGGCGAGGTCCTTGGCGAGCAGGGAGAAGGCACGCTTGACGTTGACCACGCGGATCGCCTGGTAGAACTTGTTCAGAACCAGCACGTTCGCCGACAGCGCAGCGCTGGAGACCGCCGGTTGGGGCGCAATGGGAGAATGAACGGCGGCGATCTGCATAGGCTCGGTGTCCGGTTAAGCGATCCACCCGTGATCGTCAGGATGACGGGTCCACGAATCATGCCTTCTCACCAACACACAGCCACTTGGGCTGCGCAATCCTAACTGCTTGCGATTCAGGCCGCTAGCAACAGCATCCCTCAACGAAAACGACCTCGAAGCTTTTTGAGGGCTTCGAGGTCGTTCGGCGGTTCTCACCGCAGAGTTGGTCACGCGATAATTATCCGCGTGTGACTTCAAAAATACCCTGGGTCTTGATGACCATCAGGCTGTCGTCGAACAGGTGGAACGACTGCACGATCAACTCGTGGCTTCGTCGTTCGATGTCCAGGACCGACAGGAAGCCGCCGGTCGAACCGTCGGACGCTCCGGGGAGGTCGGCCATCATCAGTTCGCGGCGGGCCGCGTACTGACGCATCTCGGCGCGGGAAGCGTCGTACAGCGTCTGGTTGAGCTGTTCTTCCTGCGTGGAGATCATGTACTTGATGTTGCCCGCGGTCATCTCGTGGTAACGCTCGCCGCGGCAGGGAATGGTCTGCAGGAGTCCGCGGTCGGTGAGGGCCGGGGCCTGGTTGACAATTACTTCGGCAAGGGTGTTCTTGCCTGCGGTGAACGAGATCACGTGTCCGCCTTCGACGAGCCACACGTCAGCTTCGTACATACGACGGCTGACCGGCTCGCTGGCATGGATCTTGAATAGTTCGGGGTGCAGCACGCGCTGATACAGCATCAGCGTCAGGCCGCTACAGCGACGTTGTTTGGTGCGATTGCTCATCTGCTTCCGTGCCCTCTATCTAAAGAAGGATTACTTCGCCCTTCCGGCAAAAAATTCGCGGCCATACGGATCGTAAAGGCCCAAAAATACAAATACTTATGGCGTAGATCGTCGCGATCCCAGCTTGCCCCACACGCATCGGTTAAGAACAAGTGACGGGCCTCGTCTAATTCAGCCCGCCGACGACCTCGGCATGACGCCCTGACGTCCAGACGTTTTCAACCCGTCCGAACTGACGCGAAGTATAGCGAATCCCGCCCCCACTGGTAGTAAAATCTTCACCTGCGCCCTCACGCCACCCTCAACAGGGATACCAATATATCATAAGCCGCGTGACATCCGGCGGTTACGCCAAATCCGCGGCAAAGCAGCACGCTCCCGAAGAACAGACCCGCAACTGTCCTGAATACAAAGGTTTGCGGTGCAAACTCCTCCGGCCCCCAGTAGTGGTACAGCGAGAAGACCACCGCCGATACCGCTACAATAATAGGCGTGGTGATGCGCCCGGGCACATTTAGGAAGTCTGAAAGGAAAAAATGGAGTGCCGCAAATGTGACGAGGCGGAAAACGAGTTCTTCATATACGCCTGCGCCGATGGATAGCACCAGGCTTTCCCCTATGGGCTCGGGGTTGGAGAGCCCCGGCATTCGCGCCACGACCAGGCCGACGACAAGGAGCGGGGTGGCCAGCACGACGCTCTCCACCCCCATCAGCAGTTGCGTCCCCAGCGTGATCCGCATCCGCTCGCGCCGGCAGATCGCCATCGAGAGCAGGATCGAAACGACACTGGCCGGCGGGACCCAACGGGCGGTGGCGCCGAGGGAGGCCAAGGCGTCGCGGAGCATGCTGAACGCCACAATCCGCTGCTCGCTGCGCGTCACCGGATCGAACGTGAAGTACCACGTGCCCAATTCGTAGGCGATGATCCACGGGAGCAGGAAGATCAGCGACTGCCACGCCGTCTCCGATTCCTTAAAGTACCCGCCTCCCAGAAGCGGTCTGGGCGCGGACGACGATGCGGCATCGCTCATCCGCCGGCCTTCGTCGGGTCAGCCGGCGGGGCCTCGATCGGGATCTCCGGCGCGATCCGGACGATCTGGAGCGCCCGTTTGCCGCGCATCTTGCCGAGCTTGGCGAAGTACTTGTTCTTGCCTTCGATCTGTAACAGCACGTCGCCGGTGACCGGTTTTTCGGTCGTGATCAGGTCGCCCGGCTGCAGCGTCAGCAGTTCCTGGAGGCTGATGCGCGTCTTCGCCAGCACCGCCCGCATCTCCACCGACGCCGTCGACACCGTCCGCGACACTTTCTTCAGCGAGTCGTCGTGCGACGCCCGACGCTGGTAGGTGAACCAGCTCTGGGCGCTCAGTTGTGTCATCACCGGTTCGATGACGTTGTACGGGATGCACAGGCTCATCGTGCCCGCGCGATTGCCCATCCGCAGCTCAAACCCGACGACTACCACTGTCTCGTTCGGCGGAACGATCTGGACAAGCTGGGGGTTGGATTCAAAGTCCTGCAGGCTGAACGACACCGGCGTGAGATTGCTCCACGCCTCGGATAGGAAGTGCATCGCCCGGTCGGTGATCCGCTGCACCAGCCGCTGCTCAATCTGCGTGAGCGGCCGTTGCGGGATGAACAGGTCGGCGTTGGAGCCGCCCAGCAGGCGGTCGATGATCGGGTAGATGATCAGCGGGCTGATTTCCAGGCACATCTGCCCGTCAAGTTGCTCGGCCTTAAGCAGATTGAAGCACGTTGGGTTGGGCAGGGAGTGGATGAACTCGCTGTAGGTGAGCTGCTCGATGTGGGCGACCGAGACTTCGATGATCGTCCGCAGGTAGCCCGAAAGGGCGGCGCCGAAGTTTCGGCCGAAGCCTTCGTGGAGGGCTTCGAGGGCGCGCATCTGGTCTTTGGAGACGCGCTCGGGTCGTTTGAAGTCATAGACCTGCACGTCCACGGCGCTGCCGCCACGGCCGCGCGAGCCGAAGATCTCGGGTCCGCCGTCGTTTCCGCCTCCGGCGTTGCTGCTGCGGGCGCTCGGGGTTGCCGTCGCGGTCGCCATAGCGCCGGAATCCACTGCTGCCAGCAGTGCGTCGACTTCTGATTGGTCTAATACATCGCCCATCCAGCGACCTCCATGTCACTGCGTCCTGATGCGATTATCGGCATGCCGATCCGCATTTCCACACTATCGGACGCAAGTTCTTCCGGCCGTGAATCTTTTGCAGCATTTTGTGCCGCCCCGGGTAAATCCCCCCTCGGTATCTGCCGATCGCGACATGGGAGCGCTGTTTTCATGTCCACGCGTACGTTGACCACCCGAACGTTCACCCAGTCTATCGCGCATCAGGCCCGCGCCCACCAGATCATTCCGGGCGCCGCCCACACCTATGCCAAGGGCGACGACCAGTTCCCCGTCGGCATGTGTCCGGTAATCGCGCGTGGGGCGGGCAGCCACGTGTGGGATCTCGACGGCAACGCGTTCATCGAATACGGGTCCGGCGTCCGCTCGGTCACGCTCGGTCACGGCTACCAGCCCGTCTGCGACGCAGCCTACGCCGCGATGCTTCAGGGCACCAACTTCGCCCGTCCCGCCGCCCTCGAACTCCGCGCCGCGGAGAAAATGCTCGAGGTGATCGACCAAGCCGACATGGTCAAGTTCGGCAAGAACGGCTCGGACGCCGTCACCGGTGCGATCAAGATCGCCCGCGCCTACACCGGCCGGGAGATGGTTGCGGTCTGTGGCAATCATCCGTTTTTCAGCGTCGACGACTGGTTCATCGGCACCACCGCCATGAATAGCGGCGTGCCGACGCGGGTGATCGAGCAGACGGTTAAGTTCAAATATAACGACCTCGATTCCGTCCGCGCCCTGTTCGCCAGATACCCCAACCAGATCGCCGCCGTCATTACCGAGGCCGAGACCACCGAGACGCCCAAGCCGCACCTGCTTCAGCAGATGCAGGCGATCTGCCGCGAGGACGGCGCGTTGATGATCCTCGACGAGACGATCACCGGCTTCCGCTGGCACATCGGCGGGGCCCAGAAACTTTACCACTTCACGCCCGACCTCAGCACCTTCGGCAAGGGCATGGCCAACGGCTTCTCGGTCTCTGCGTTGTGCGGCAAACGCGAGTACATGCGACTGGCCGGCATCGAGCACACCGACCGCGAGCGGTGCTTCGTGCTATCGCTCACCCACGGTGCCGAATCGACGGGCCTGGCGGCGTGCATCGCCAGCATCGAGGCGTACCAGAAACGCGACATAATCGGCATCATGCACCGGCTTGGCACGCGCCTCCGCGAGGGCATCCGGCAGGTCACTGCCCGGCTCGGCCTGAGCGACCACTTCCAAGTGCTGGGCCGACCGCAACTGCTGCTTTACGCCACACTGAACGAAAAAAAGCAGCGCAGCCAGCCGTTCCGGACCCTGTTCCTGCAGGAACTCCTGAAGCGGGGGATCCTTGCCCCGAACTTCGTCGTTGGCGCGGCCCATAGCAATGAGGACATCGACCAGACAATCGAAGCCGTCGGCGATGCCCTGGTCATTTACCGCCGGGCGCTGGACGAGGGGGTCGAGAAGTTCCTCGTCGGTCGACCGGTGCAGCCGGTGTTCCGCAAGTTCAACTGAATCCTCCCCGCACCGAGCGCGGTTCCGCGTGCAAAAAGTCACTTACGCGCCGCTCATCGCGCAGAAATTGTGTTCGTTTTGTCGAGTTCGTTCACTCGTCGAACCTCAATTTCTCCCGTAGCACGTTTGCGTCATCAAACCCGCACCCCAAACGCCAAAGCGAACCTCGAAGCTGCGAAGAGCGCGAAGCCAGACGCGAAGAATGCTCACTATTTAGCGTTTCCCCTTCGCGTTCATCACATCTTCGCGGCTCCTATTGTTCTCATGACGCAATGTGGGGTTTTTAACTTTGCGACACTCGCCGCTCGACACTTTGAGCCGGTGCGCGGGTTTCATCACGCCAACGGACAACTGTAAAGAAACGCCAATCGACGATGTCCAGCTTTTCAAACACAAGTGATCATCCAATTCCCACGGCGCTTTCGGTTCCCCGTCGACCCTCAAGGGCACGCTGCAACACGGCGGCGCGCTACATTTGATACATTTGCTCCTTTCCTCGGCTCGCGGGAAGCCGATCTGGATCCCCACCCCGGCGCAGCCATCCTGCCATTTAGGCAGGTGGGTTTGTTTGTTCAATTTCATATAGGTCCGGCTCCCCCGTTCCGTTTCGGCGTCGAACCAAGCCGCCGCGCTCAACCAAGAGCGCGCGCAGAACTTCCTCGGCTCTCGACCCGAACTATAACCTAACAGCACTATCAAAATCAAGCAAAATCCGTCGCCGTTGACCCTTGCACGCCAGCACCAGGATCGCGGCTCGGACCCTCGGTTATCGCATGTGCGTCTGGCTCCCTCTCCCGGTTGGGCGGGGATGGTTGAGGTGGGGCGTTTCTGCGCGACCGGCTTTTGCACCTAAAAGCCCGCGAAGGCGCAAGCGACTGCCCATCGCCGGATACCAAGGCGGACGTCGCTTGCGCCGTCGCGGCAGAAGCCAGAGTTTTTGTGCAACGTCAGCGCGACCGGCAGGCCACCACCCTGCCCCCCCCCGCGATTACGCTGGAGAGCGAGCGGAAGTGCTGGCCACGTTTCGCGGTGGCATCGCCTTCCCACGTCGGCGCTGGGCTTACGCGGTTGGATCAGGGTGAGCGACTGAGACGGGCGTGGCGTGGAAGCGCGGCAACGCGTGGAAGCGCGGGGGAGCGCTTCGACGCGTTGCGGGATTGCGAACGCGATCCAGGGCAGGGGATCGCGGGTCGAACTCAGTTCTTCTTCTTCTTTTCGCCACCGGTGTCGGCGCCTTTGGCTTCGAGCTTGATGTCGGCGGTTGCGGCTTGGCCGTCGGTCAGGGTGACCTTTTCCTTACCCATTGCCATTGTCTTGTGGTCACCCGCCTGCACGACGTAGGTGCCGGCGGCGAGGTTGTCGAACTTGTACGCGCCCTGGTCATCCGTCTTCACGGTTGCGAGCGCTTCCATCCGCTTGGGCTTATTGGCCGGCGCGTCGGCGGTCTTCTTGTCTTTTCCACCGGCATGACCCGCCATCAGGCGGACTTCGATGCCGGCGGCGGGGTGTCCGTCAACGCCAGTCACCTTGCCACTGATCGACGCCGTACCATGGGCCTTAGCGGCCTCTTCCGCGTGACCTACCGAGGCCACTGCGAGCAAAGCGGCCGCCAACGCGGCCGGTCCAACAAACATCCACTTACGCATGAGCAATCTCCTTGAGTGTTTCCTCACCGAATCTGGCAAGGTCTACTGATCTAACGCACGAGCCGTTGATTTCTTTCTTGCTGCGTCAAAAAAGTGTCCTCGGACCCCGCGAGCGGTTACAATTGCGGGTCCGGAACAAGCAACTGACGTTCATCGGAGGACTTACGCGTGGGAAAAGCCAATGTCGACCCGTCCGAACTCCGGCGGTTTGCCCAAGACCTGAATCGGTTTAATAATGACCTCGGCCAGCTTGTGAGCGGCCTGCACGGCAAGATGCGGCAATTGGAGCAGAACTGGCGCGACCAGGAACAGCGCAAGTTCGCCGAAGCTTTCGAGCAGACCGCCAAAGCCCTCGCCGGCTTCCTCGATGCCTCGCACGAGCATGTGTCGTTCCTGACCAAGAAGGCGAATCTGATCGACGAGTACCTGAAACAACGCTGAGGATTGTCGATTGTCGATTGTCGATTTGCGATTGAATGCGCCGGCGACGCCGGGTTTTCAATCGCCAATCGCAAGTTGCCAATCGCAAATGAAACCATGGCCACTGCCGCACGCGTCCAGGATCCGGAAGCGATCAAGCACTTTCGCACGGCGCTGATCAAGTTCATTGAGTCGGCGAGCACCGCCGTCACCGACGCCGAAGGCGAAGTTCACAAGAAGATGGGCTGGCTCGAAGGCGAAATGGATTCGTTCTGGACGCAGCAGATCCGCAAGTGGCAGGACAACGTCGCCCACTGCAAGGAAGCGGTGCGGATGAAGACGCTTTACAAGGACGCGTCCGGACGGGTGTCGTCGGCGGTCGACGAGCAGAAGGCGCTCAAGAAGGCGCAGCAGACGCTCGCGGTGGCGGAGGAAAAGCTCGTCGCCTGCAAGAAGCACGCGCGGCAGCTCCAGCGCGAGCACCTGATGTACCGCGGCGGTGTGCAGCGGCTGCAGACGATGCTCTCCAGCGACCTGTCCAATGCGGTCACCATGCTCGAAAACGTGCTGACCAAGCTTGACGCCTATTTCGCCAGCGGTCCGGCGCTGGCCGAGAGCGCTGCGACAGGCCCGGACAGCGCCGCCGGTATCGGTGCCGATGGCGAAGGCACCATGACCCGGGCCGCGCCCGAGGACGAGAAGCCCGGCGCCACCGAGACCGAGACCGGTACCGAGACCGCCGCCCCGAGCGAGTCGCCTGTCGAAGACAAGCCCGCCGCCTCCGGCGAGGCTGCGAAAACGCCCGAGGAAAAGCCGGCCTGACCCGCCGGCTCGACGTTCACGTTACACTCATCACGCTACACGCGTCAGGACTAAATCATGGGCTTGTACGAAGGCCGCGGCAATCTCAACAAGGGTCTGAAAGACCTGATGATCAAGTGGCACCAGACCCGCGAGGACTGGAACGACGGCGTCGCCGAGGAGTTCGAGAAGAAGTACCTCGAACAACTCGAGATGGCGCTTCGTACAGCAATATCGGCGATGGACCACATGGCCCAGGTGCTGTCCAAGGCGGACCGCGACGTCAGACCCTAGGATTGTGCAGAGATCGAATTCTCGTAGCACGGGCGTCTCGCCCGTGTCTTCCTGAAAAGTAGACACGGGCGAGACGCCCGTGCTACGCATAGACTGTGAGTATCAATGCTGGAAACAGACCTTCCGACGACTGGCACGACGAGCGAATCCAATCCCGAAGAGACGCCGGTCGAACTGATCAAACCCACCGCCCGCGACGTGCAGCGCACTGCGCTGGCGGACCTGCTCACGCTCTCGCGCCAGACGAGCGCGACCGAGGCCGAGATCGAGGGCAAACATCGCGAGGCGATGGAGCAGACCAAGCTGAAGTTC
>JBBRFH010000151.1:0-8476 GCA_038224615.1 Tepidisphaerales bacterium | reverse complement strand
CGATCCTCCGTCGTTGCGTGAGGAATCTCTTTCACGCCGGTGCGGCCCACGACGCCGCACCGGCGCTTGCAGTTGTTCATTCAAAGGAAGCACGAACATGCCGGATTCCAAGCCAGCGTCATTGAATCGACGGGAACTGATTGTCCGAACCGGCGCGCTCGCGACCGGTGTCTGCCTGGGCCTGTGCTCCAGCGATCTGTTCGCAGCCGACGCGCCGGCGGCGGCGGGACCGGTGGATGCGGGTCCGATCGGCGACTACGCCAAGCCGGGGATCTACGACAAGTTCGCCAAGAGCAATGGCTTCTTCATCGTCCGCACCGAGAAAGCGGTCTACGCCACGACCGCCACCTGCACCCACCGCAATTCCAAGCTCAAGTGCGTCGACGGCCAGATCCGCTGCCCGGCGCACGGCAGCCGGTTCACAAACGATGGCAAGATCATCAAGGGCCCGGCGTCCGTGCCGTTGCCGCGCTTCGCCATCAGCAAGACGACGGATGGGCACGTCCGCGTCGATACGTCCAAGTCGTTTGACGAGGCGAAGTGGAACGAGCAGGGAAGCGCGCTGGCGGTCGAGTAGCCGAGGCCTTCCGTCGCACGAACAGTGGCGAACGGCATCCGCACCCCGTTCCTTTTTGCCGTCCATCGGCCTGGAACGAACCGCCGCGCACGTTGCCGCGAGTCACACACAGTTTGCCGGAGCGATCGATGCCCCCAATTCCCCCATGGTCCGGGTTCCATGTGTTGGTCGTTCATTTTCCGATCGCGCTGCTGATGGTGGCGCCGATCTTGATGGTGATCGGCCTGATTGTCCGCAGGCACCGTATGGCGTGGTCGTCAGCGGCGGTGTCGCTGATGGTGATGGGGAGCGTCGCGGCGTTCCTCGCGACCGCCAGCGGCGAGGCCGCCGAGGAGGCAGCCGATCTGCCCGACGGGATCGAGACCGTTCTCATGCGACACGAGCACCTCGCCGAGCGGGCGCGCAACGCGTTTGCCGTGCTGACGGTCGCTTACGCCGCGGCGTTGCTCGTGGTGCGGTATCGGTGGACGGCGCGTCCGCTCGATCACCGAATCTTCATCGGCGCGACCGCGGTGTTTTTGCTGGCCTACGCGGTGCCGGCACTCTGGCTCGCCGATACAGCTCACACCGGCGGACAGATCGTGCACCAGTTCGGCGTCCGCAGCGTGATGGCGGAGACCGCCGCCACGCAACCCAGCGCGACGTCAGGCGATTCGGAGAAATCCGAAAAGCACGACGACTGACGCCCCCCGCGCGGAGCGATTTTACCGCCGCTTTTTTCGAGCGGCCGTGATATGAATGGGTAGGTCGCGCGTGACCCGGTTCCTCTCCCGCCGGGGGAGGTGCCCGAAGCGCATTTTCGATCCGGATCATCCTGCAATCCCGGCCGGAATGGTGGGACGAATGTATCAGATGTAGCGCGCTACCTGGTGCTACATTGGTCCATCGCTGTGTAAACGAAGGCCCGGCCGAGGGTTCGGCCGGGCGGGGGGAAAGCGGATGTATCAAAATGTATCAGGCGCGCAGCGCCGGCGGTCGCGGGCGTTACTTCGGGGCGCCCATCAATCGAACGCTGGTCCACGCTTCGGGGGAGATCGGCATGTAGCCGGCTTCGGCCAGGAGCCTCTGGCCGGGCATGGCGACCAGCCAGGCGCGAAGCTTGGCCAGTTCGTTGTCTGCCGCCAGATCGACGCGGGTGACGACGTAGAGCGGCGTGGTTAGCGGGTACATGCCATTGGCGACATGACTCGGCTCGGGCAACACGCCATCGACGGCCAGCACCTTGATCTGTCCATTCCGCTGCATGTTGGTCGCGTAGGCGAAAACGCTGAAGCCGACGGTTTCCGGGTCCTCGTTCGAGGCGTCGAGCACGAGCTTGGTCGATTGCAGCGCCTTGCTGATCGGCAGTTCCGGCACCTTCGCGCCGCCGAGCAAAAGCTGCGAGAGCAGTTCTTCAGAGCCGGTTCCCTTGGCGCGGTACGCCACGGTGATCGTCGCCCCGGCGATGTTCGAGCGGCCGTCGAGGGTGTCCGGGCCGAGGTCTTTCCAGACGGTCGTCTTGCCGGTGAAAATATTGAGAAGCTGCTGCTTGCTCAGCCTGTCGACGGGATTGGCGATGTTGACGGTGAAGACGAGGGCTTCGGTGGCGATCAGATCGGTCCGAAGCCGCACGCCGGCCTTTTCGGCGGCGAGGGTTTCGCTCTCGGTCGGCATGCGCGACACGAAGGCCAGATCAATCTCCTTGCGGGTCAGCCGATCGAACGCCCCAACAGTGCCGGCGGGCTCACGCGAGAGCAGGTCGTTGGTCATCGCGTCGGGGTTCGTCCCCTCGGGCAGCGTCGGGGTGAAATCCAGCGCCCCGTAGCCGGCGAACTGCTGGTAAGGAATGTCGTTCAGCTTCATCACCAGCAGACGCGCCAAGGGCGCGGTGCTGATCGACGTGTCGATTTTCTTCATCGCGCCGAGCGTGAGCTTGGGTGTCGGCGCGGACTTGGGAGTGCCGTTATCGGACGGCGTCATCCGCAGTTCGGGCATGCCGGCGGTCGCGGTCGTGGTCGGCTGGGTGACCACCACCGGCTTGGTGATGATCTCGACGAGCTTGTACTGCCGCTCGACCGGCTCGGGCGCCGGCTCGCTCTTCACCGGTAGGATCGTGGGCGTTGGCTCCACCGGCCGAGTCGTCGGCGGACGGGTGGGGGCGCAGCCGACCGTCGTCGCGACCGTGCTGAGGCAGAGCAAACAGAGGAGTCGGGTTGAGATCATCGCTGGTTCCATCCCATTTTAGCCGCCGGACTGTTCTGGCAATGCATCACCGGGCAAGCCCGGCGGGTTCATGCGGCGCGACGGCGCGCCTTCGATATGAATCGCTTGATCTGAATCGACCATCCGGATCGATCGTGCTTACGGAATATAGAGCCGATGGGCCAGGATGTATTCTCGGACCTTGGTTGTCACCAGGTTCTCGAACCGCAGACCGGCTCGGACGCGGTCGCGGATGGTCGTGGCGCTGATATCCATTTGCGGGACTTCCACCTGGTTATCCCGCAGCTTCCGCGCGTCGGGGTGAACGCGCGTCCAGTCCAGTTCATACCCCGGACGGTGCATGACCCAGAAGCGGACCAGCCGCATCAACTCGGGGAATCGGTGCCAACGGTGCAGGTTCAGCACCTGGTCGGCGCCGATCAGCCAGTCCACGGTCGACCGGCCTTGGCCGTGCAGGGCTTCGGCGGTGTCGACGGTGTAGGTGGGGCCGGCGCGGGTCAATTCGATCGGGTCAACCGCGTAGGTCAGATCCCGATCCGAGGCTTCCTCCGCCGCCAGCAGCAGCATCGCCAGCCGGTGCTCGCTTGAGGCGAGGTCGTAGGCCTTGGATTTCAGAACCGGTTGGTGGCACGGAACGAGCGTGACATGAGCGAACCCCCCAGCGCGTGCTGCGGCACGCGAGCAAGCGAGGTGGGCAAGATGCACGGGATTGAAGCTCCCGCCAAAGAAAAGGGTGCGATCGGAGGCTAAAGTCATCGGCCTACGCCCAGTTCTACCCGCCCGCGGTTCACAAACCGCATTTTTTGCAAAATAAAGCCGATTTCATCGTTCGGACGGGGGTGATTAATGCGTCACCGGTATTGTGATCATTGTGCAATCGAGGGCGTGACATGCTGCCTCATGCAAGTGTCCACCCCGGTTGGAAAAGACCGGTTCTAATCGACGAGTGAGTTTGTAAATCACGTAATGTACGGATGTTGTGTAGCCTCATCCGAGAATCGGTTCAGTTCGTAGTACGTATGGCGACGCATCAAGCGAATAATAGCCGTACGAGGCAAAGTCCGAGAACGAGAATTCAGAGGGTTAGTACCTAAGAAGGAGTCTGGGATGGCAATAACACTGAGAAGCCCGCGTCCAATGACATCCGCACCGAAGCGTGCCACGCCGATTCCGAAGGCGATGCGCGCCAAGGCGGAAGCGATTCTGCTCGGCAACTACGCCTTTATGGATTCGCCGGTGTTTTTGGAACGCGGACTCGAGCATAAGCTGTTCAGCGAAGGCGAGCCGGAATTGCCGATGGTGGCGTGGTATCAGCCGACTCGCGACGACGTCGCCAACGCCTCGGCCAACGGCACGCCTCAACTCATGAGTGCCGCCGAAGAGCGGCTCATGTTCCTGCGCTACAACTTTTCCAAGCTCCGCCTGACCGCCCTCCAGAAGCAGGCCGCTGAGACGGGGCTGACCCGGGAGTTGGCCGGGCAACTCGTTGACTGGCACCACAAAATGGAGCACTTCCGCGAGTACCTCACCCGCACCAACCTCGCGCTGGTGCTGGCGATGGCCAAGCGGACCCGCCTCGGCGACATCGACTTCGCCGAAATCGTCTCCGAAGGCAACATGGCGCTGCTCCGAGCCGTCGATAAGTTCAACATAGACCGCGGGTTCAAGTTCAGCACCTACGCCTGCCGGGCGATCCTCAAGGCGTTCAGCCGCACGGCGCAGAAGCACAGCCGGCATCGGACCCGCTTCCCGGTCGAGTTCGAGCCGGACCTCGAAAAGAGCGACTGGGGCGACAAGAAACGCGATGCGGTCGAAGAAGACATCGCCGACGAACTCAAGCAGATCGTCGATCGTAACCTGGCCGACCTCTCGAACATCGAGCAGACGGTCATCAAGCAGCGCTTCAACTGGGATCAGCAGCAGGAGACGCCGCTCACGCTCGAACAGGTCGGTCGAATTATCGGCGTGACCAAGGAGCGTGTGCGGCAAATCCAGAACAAGGCACTGAGCAAAATCCGTCGCCTCGTCGAAGACGGCGTCCTCCGCCCCCGTGGAACCCCGGCCACGGCGCTTGAAGCCTGATCCACGGGTCGGGTAACGTTCAGACACAATTAATAAAGAGCCCATCGTCCAACGACGCTGGGCTCTTTTTCGTGTTCCCCGCCGCGGCCCAAACGCCGCGCGGGCTTCCGTGTGCGCGCATGGAACGGTTGGTGCCTATGATTCCCGGCATGCCCGGTCGTCCCGCATTCACGCTGGTCGAATTGCTCGTCGTGATCGGCATCATCGCGCTGCTGATCTCGATCCTGCTCCCTTCGCTTGCCAAAGCCCGGGAGTCGGCAAAGCGGTCGGCGTGTCTTGGGAACCTGCGTCAGGTACACCAGGCATTCGCGTTCTATGGGCTTGATTACCGTGATCAGGTGCCGATCGGTTACCGAAAAGCCAAGCAATTCAATTCGATGATCTACAGCGGCACGTCCAGGCAAATCGTGCTATTCGGCTGGCTTTGGAAGGCAAACATGGTCCGGGATCCGCGAATTCTGTTCTGTCCGTCCGAGCGGACCGACAAGTTCCGGTTTGCCACGCAAAGCAATCCGTGGCCGCCGGATGTCACGGGAGCGTCAACGACCAACATCTTCAGCGGTTACGGGGCGCGTCCCGAGACGCTGATGCCCGATACGCCGGTCGCCGGCTTTGTGATGCCAAGGCTGCATAAGTTCAAAGATAAGGCGATCTTTGCCGACCTGTCGAACAGCCACCCGCGGATCGACGCGCGGCACCAGCAAGGCATCAACGTGCTGTACGGGAACGGGGCGGCGCGGTGGGTGGATCGGGTCGCCATCAACCAGCCGCTGGCCGGTTGTCCGGACCCAGCGGGGGCGCCGGACACGCAGTTTGACGACGAGATGGACCTCGTCTGGGCCGTTTTAGATCATCAATAGGCGCGTTCCGCCGCATGATTTTGCGGCCCGCGTGCCGATAATCTGGCAATGTGTGGCCGGTCATTGGTTATCCTGATCTCATTGCTCACCGCAGGTTGTGCGCCGTCGGTGAGTCGTGGGATCGCTGACGACGATGCGTCGTTCAAGATCCCGGCGATCAAAAAAGCCATCGCTTCGGACGACAAAGCCGCCGCCGAGCAGCTCGTGGTGGACCTGGAAAACGACGATCCGGCCGTCCGGTTCTATGCGATTGAAGGACTCCGCCGGCTCACCGGGCAAACGTTCGGCTACCGCTACTACGATCACGAGGCGGTCCGGCGAGCGGCGGTCGAGCGGTGGAAGCAGTGGCTGGCCAATGAGCGGGATGCAGGCAAATGAGCGAACGCACGGACGACGATCACAAGCTCTCGCTCGCGATGACCAGCGACCCCGCGGAGATCGCCAGCGCGCGAAAGGCGCTGGAGCGCTTTGCCGCCGCCCGCGGACTGGAACCCGAAGACGTCGCCGAGCTTGGGCTGGCCACCAACGAGGCAATCGCCAACATCATCCGTCACGCGTACAAAGGCCGTGACGATGGCCGGATCGAACTCACTGTGGAGATCGAAGGTGAAGACGTTGTCGTCCTCCTGCGCGACTGGGGCAGCGGCGCGGTACCGAATCTCGCCAGACAAAAGACCGACCTGCTCCAGCCCGGCGGGCTCGGGTTGGCGTGCATGAAGCTGATGATGGACCAACTGCAATTTGTTCCGCAACCGGACGGAATGCTGTTGAAGATGATCAAGCGAAAGCGATAACTAGGTTCCCAATGCCGGACGAGCTCAAAACCACCACCGACGCCGTCACCGCCGCCCGACAGGAGGGCGACGCCCTCATCCTGCACGTGCGCGGCGAGATCGACCTGCACTCCAGCCCCGACCTCCGCACCGATCTACTCTCGCTGCTCCAGAAAACCAGCGCCAAGAAGCTGGTTCTGAACCTTAACGACGTACCGTATATGGACTCCAGTGCCGTCGCCGTCCTCGTCGAGGCCATGCAACGGCTGCGCAAGATAGGCGGCAAAGTGTGCCTGACCAATCTGCAGCCGCGCGTCAAAGGCCTGCTGGAGATCGCGCGACTCAATTCGATTTTCACCGTTTGTGCCGACGAAGCCGAAGCGCTGAGTAAATGACGCGTGTGGCGTGATGAGCGATCCGTAAATTGCGGATCGCCGCTTTCACGCATCACGCATCATGTATCACGTAACACCGATCATGCTGTCTCCCATCACCACTCTCGGGCGGATTGCGGTCGGCACCGTCGAGTTCATCGGGGGGCTGGGGCTGCTGTTTCGCGACGCCGTGCGGATGGTCCATCCCGCGCTGCTCAGCGGACGTGGGCGCAGGCTGGGGTGGCAGAATCTGTGGTCGCAGATGGTCCGCGTCGGCGTGAACTCGATCGGCATCGTCAGCCTGGTCGTCTTCTGCATCGGAGCCATTCTCTCGCTGCAGATGGAGCCGATTCTTCGTCAGTACGGCGCGGTCGACAAGATCGCCGACATCATCGGCGTGGCGATGTTCCGCGAACTCGGGCCGCTTGTCGCCGCCATCACGCTGACGGGTTTCGCCGGCGCGTCGATCGCGGCCGAGCTGGGCACGATGAAGGTGTCGGAGGAACTCGAGGCGCTCGAGGCGCAGGCAATTAGTCCGGTGCGCTTCCTCGTCGTCCCGCGCGTCATCGCCACCACGGTCATGATGGTCTGCCTGGCGATCGTCGGCGATTTGATGGGTGCCCTGGGCGGGCTCGTCGTATCGAGCTGCTTCTTCGGCATCAGCCCCGAGCTTTACGTCAACACCACCTTCGCCGCGATCGTGATGAAGGACTTCATCGGCGGCCTGGTGAAATCAGCGGTCTTCGGTGCGACCCTCAGCACCATCGCCTGCCGTCTCGGCATGGGCGTCGAAGGCGGTGCCGAGGGCGTCGGCGTTGCCACCACCAAGACGGTCGTCTACACCATCGTCGCATTGACTTTCATCGACCTGGGATTCACGACGTTCTTCTACTTCGTGGGGCTGTAATGCAAACTCACCGCAGAGACGCAGAGCACGCGGAGATCGGCCCGGAGACCTCGTCGCATTCCGGCAACTCATCCGCCCCTAAAATGCGAATCGTAAGTAACCATCCAAGCGTTCAGGTGATCTCCGCGACCTCCGCGTCTCGGCGGTGAACCGTCTTCAAATCATGCCAGACGAAATCGCCATCAAAGTCGACAAGGCCACCAAGATCTTCGGCACGCGCACCGTGCTCGATCAGATCGAGCTCGACGTCCGGCGCGGTGAAACGCTGGTGATCCTGGGCGGGTCCGGGTCGGGCAAATCGACGCTCCTGCGCATGATGATCGGCTCGGTGAGCATCGACGGCGGGGAGATCGACGTCATGGGCAAGAACCTGTGCAAGCTCACCGACGATGAACTCGACGATTACCGCAAATCCATCGGCGTGCTCTTCCAGAGCGGCGCGCTCTACAACTCGATGACCATCGGCGACAACGTCGCATTGCCCCTGCGCGAGCACACCGACCTCCCCGAGCAAACGATCGACATCGTCGTCAAGATCAAGCTCGAACTCGTCGGCCTGCGCGAACATGCCCACAAGCTGCCCAGCGAAATCTCCGGCGGCATGAAGAAGCGTGCCGGGCTCGCCCGCGCGCTGGCGCTGGACCCGCAAATCCTTTTTTACGACGAACCGTCCGCGGGCCTCGATCCGGTGACCAGTGCCG
>JBBRFH010000150.1:0-8598 GCA_038224615.1 Tepidisphaerales bacterium | reverse complement strand
CGACCCAAAGGATTGGGTCTGCGCCAACGACTTTGGTGCCAAGAACGACGACGAGAATGACGATTCCGAAGCGTTCCAGAAAGCGATCGACCACGCCGCAAAAATCGGAGCCAAAGCGGTCTATCTGTTTAACCACAGACCAGGAGACCCGAACTGGTTCTGGTTGAAAAAAGACGTGCGGGTGCATGGTTCGGTCGAGCGGATCATGGGGTTCGGGTTCATCCGCATTCTTGGCGGAGCATCAAACGATCCCAAATTCCCGGAAAACCTCGGCAAATTCGTGGTGGACAAGGATCCGAAGGGCGCCAAGGTAGTTATCTTCCAGCACCTGAATGTATTTTCGAACTGGCCGACGTTCGGTATCGAAGCCAAAGACCCCGGACGTGTTGTTGTGAACGACAGTTGCGGTGGACAGACGTTGATTGTGCATCCGGGCGTGACGGCGTTTATGACCAACTGCGCAGCACTCGTCGTGCAGCAAAAAGGATCAAAACTATTCATCAGGCAATACAATACCGAGGGAGCTAAACCTGAATCCAATACCCTCAACGATGGCGGGGAATTGTGGGTACTTGGGATGAAAACCGAGCACTTTGGCACGAAGCTTGTCTCTAAAAACGGGGCACGCACGGAAGTGCTCGGCGTACACAACTACAATACGACGGGTGTAAAGGATGAAACGCCTTTCTTTGATGTGATGGATTCATCGCTTTCCGTATCGGGGTACCGTGAGGTGACTTTTTCGGGTGCCTGGTGGAAATCCACCGTTATACTCCGCGAAAAGGGAAAGACCGAGGTTTTCCGGGGCAAGGACTGGCAGACGTGGTCACTGCTGCAAGCCGGGCGGTGAAAGCGGCAGTCGGACCCGTGTGACGTTCGCATGTGATCAATGTGCTAATGAGGTTGGTGTAGTCCATGACCTGTTATCGCCGAATCGTTCGCACATTGGCAATCCCGGTGCCGCTCGTGCTGATGTTGAGCGCGGCCGGTGCCGACATGGCTGACGAACGTGCATGGTCGCTTCGCGAGGAGGTCGTGAAGTTGAAAGACCGGATTGCTCCCACCGAAGAGTCGGTTGCACCTTACAAGGCATTCGCCGCAAAGGATCTGGTTCTGTACACCGCATGGATCAATAAGCTCGCGGAGACGGCGTCGCAGATCGCGAAAGACTACGAAGCGGGCAGAACCGAGGAGGCCGAGAAAGGCTGGAGAGGGTTTGAAGACGTCAACCGCTACGGCCACGGCGTATGGGAAAATCGCTTTTCAATTCGGCAGCGACAGGCAGAGTTTTATCCGACGGAAGACTGGTTCCATGCACGGACGCTCGAAGCCCCGCCCGGAGGCGACGCAATAATCGCCCGGCACCAAGACGCCCGCCTAAAGTTGTCCGACGCCTATGGTGCGCTGGCAGAATGCATCGAATGGAAGGGCGATGAAGCGGTCCGCGCGCATCGTGGTCACGATGTTGAAGTCGCCCGCGACCAGCTTTCCTACGTCGATTGGCGCACTGAACGTGAGTTGAACGTACTACGAATATGCCGCGACCCTGCGGTTCGCTCACCAAAGCTCGATGCAGCGCAGGAGCAAATACGGACATTTTTTAGGGAATCTGAAAAACTAGCTGATCAAAGAGCAGCCGTGGCGAAGCGTGAGCGGGAACTTCAGGAAATCGAGAGAAGCTCATTCAACGCGTTGCGTGGAGCCTACGACGCGGCGCGGGCCGAACGCGACGCCGCTGCGCCTGCCAAGTGATCTGGGGATGTGACAGGAGCGCTTTGTGTACAGACTTGTGATGCTAGCCTGCGTTTTCGGCTTGATTTCGTCAGCATACGCCCAGTCGGTTGAACTGGTGGACGGCCGCCAGCTCCGGGGACAGATCACATGGCGCGAGGGGGGCTTGCGTATTGCGATAAGCCCCGGTCAAACCGAGGACGTGCCGTGGGAAGCGGTGCGACGACTCGACCTTCGCCCGCCAACCCGCCTCGTGGCAACGCTGGCTGGCACGCTTCCGACCGAATGGAAAGCCGAGGACATCGGCGAAGTCGCGGGTGCGGGGAAAAGTGAGATCGGTGCCGACGGCACCCTGAAATTGTCCGCCTATGGCTGGGGCGCCTGGGGCCGAAAAGACGCCCTGCATTGGGTTTACCGCTCGCTCGCCGGCGACGGGCAGATCGTCGCCCGCGTCGTGCCAATGCCCGAAGTCGAGGGCGTCACGCGGGCGAGTTGTGGCATCATCTTGCGACTCACGAGCAATCCCGACGCACCGATGCTCTGCGCGTCGGTCTCGTCCGGAGGTCGGGTACGCGCATTCAGCCGGCCGCTCGTCTCCCAATCTGAAGTCCAGGAGAACATACTCGACCCGATTTGGCTGCGCATTACCCGGCTCGGAAATCGCGCATCCGCCTACTGGAGCCGCGATGCACGGCAATGGTCAACGCTCGCCACGGCCGAGCTCCAACCAAGTGAATCGATCCTACTGGGTGTCGGAGCGTGGGCAAAGGTCAACTTCGCGCCTGTGACTGCGACGATCGATTCCATCTCCTTCGTGCCCGGAACGCCTGATGCGGCTTTTGTTGAAGACGTATCAATCCCTTCGCGGGGATTGATACTTACAGATGGAACAACCCTTGCCGCAGAGATTGAGGCGGGCAGTCCCGATAAAGGGGTCCGCCTCAAGGGACAGGACTCAGCAATCGCATGGAATCAGATGGCGCGCGTCATTTTCGACCGCCCCTCGCAAATTCTCGCAGGAAAAAGTGTTAAATCAGGGGTGCTGATGCGTAGCGGGGATTTTCTCGAAGGCGACATAACCGAGTTTCTTACCGCCGACCCTGACAAAGCAGAAAAATCGCGTCTTCACGTGAAAGCGAGCTCCATGCTTTTCGGTGAAACACAGATTAGCGCATCGGATGTGGCCGTTGTCGTACTAAAGGATGTGGCAGTTCCATCAGGGTCATGGCTGCTGCGCGACGACAAGGGAGGAGCAGTCTTGGCGCGATCGGTTCAGATCAGCAGCAATGGACCTGTCGCGGATGGCAAGCAGTTGAGGCAGGCCGCTGTCATCGAGCGACACTGACTGCACTTCGGACCCGGTTTGACAAAATACCTGCGATACTCGCTTAATCCTGTCTCGCCCGTCTGTTGGTAGTCGGCATGTGATCGGGAAGCAGTGCGGCGCGGACTTGGGAAGAACGTTATTCGGTTTGGTCCGGGTCTGATACGATTCCCGTGTGAAACCCGCGCTCAAATGCCAATGCGAACCGCGAAGATGCGACGAGCGCGAAGGCAGACGCGAAGCATGCGTATTTTTTGATATTTCCCTTCGCGTTGATCATCGCGCTCTTCGCATTTTTGCGGCTCGCATTGTTCTCGCAACGCAATCCGGGCCTGATCACTACTCGACATTCGACCCTTTGTGCCGGTGCGCGGGTTTCACACCGGACAAACCTTACTCGACGGTTTCCAACTTCGCTTCATTCGTGTCCATTCGTGCCGATTCGTGGACGTCTTGCGTCTTGGTCGTCGCGATCAACTCGCGCCGGCTGTGAACGCCGCGGCGGCGGTAGATGCGGCGGACGTGGCCTTGCACGGTCGCCAGCGCGATGCCCATCTCTGTGGCAATGTCGACGTAGCGCTTGCCTGCGATCAGCAGCCGCTCGACGTCGTGCCCGCGGGTGATGTGCGGGCGGTGCGGCGTGTAGGCGCGCTTGCGGTGCGGCTCCCACCACGCAGGTTTCTCCACCTCCTTTCCGTACAGCATGCCTCCGCTGAGGTAGCAGACGAGCATGTTCCAGCTTTTGTGATTGAGCCGGCTCCAGTAGTGGATGTGGTGGCAGTCATGACACGCGAACGTTCCCGGCGGCGTCGGCGGGGCGTCGGCCTCGTGCGGGGCGATCCGCGGCTCGTCGTTCAGATACTCGGTGATCAGCGGCGGCGCCGTCGGGTAGAAGATCGTCGCCACTCGCTTGCCGCATCCCGGGCACACCCAGCGCCACCCGCGCCAGTTCGCGGCCGATCGCGCGGGCATGCCGGGCGTCGCGTCCGGAGCGCGGGTGTCGACGATGGCGTCGCCGTCTGCCTCGCTCGCGACACGCGTCTCGTGCGGCGGCGCCCAGTCGCCGAGCTTCATCCAACTGTGGGCCTCGTCGTCGATGCCGACGGTGTCGTTCGGGTCGTCCTCGGGTTCGTCGTCGAACCACGCGTCGCCGTATGGATCGCCGGCCGCGTCATCATCGGCCACGCGCTTCAACGACGACCGCTTCGCCGTTTTTTTCGAGCCCAAAACATGGTGGGCGAAGACGGGCACGCGCTCGATCGTCTGCGCAAACTCGTCGGGCACATCGAGCGCCAGGTGCATCCACATCGGCCCCCAGGCCGGGTCCGGGCGATCGCAGGCATGCGTGGAGTTCGGGTCGAAGCACTCCCCGTCCCTGGCCCACACCAGCGGCACCGCGATTTTCTTCCCGCCGAGGCCGTGGATGCGATCGCAGTTGAGCTTGCCGTTGCGAACATATCGCCCGATCGTGCTCGCGGACACGCCGAGTTTCCGTGCCGCCTGCGCATACTCGTGCGAGCGCCACCCGCGCAGCTCGACGCGTTCGACCAGACGTTCGACGAGCCGCTTGTCGACGACGACTTCATGCGCCATCCCCGGCCGGGCCAGGTGCGCCTTCTCCGGCATCATGATGGCGGTCATGCGATTGATGCGCCGGTCATTGGCTTTGATCGCAATGCAATAAAACCGGATCGGCCGCGTGAGCGAAGGTTTGCGCCGCCGCGCCAGCCGCTTGCCCAGCTCGTCCGAATCAGCAAACACCTTCTCCCGCACCGCCAGCCACGCGTCGGTTAGCACACGCTCGATGTCGCGCATGTCGATTTGCATGATCTGCGATGTTCGCATAATGTTAGGTATCTGTCAAGGGGAATATCGTTTCTGAAATGGACCCGGATTTCGCGTGTTGGCGAATTCGTGGGCGGGCGCGAACGTTCCTGAATTGAAGAGCGTCCGTGAGTGAACGCAAACTCGTCATCCTGAACGCAGTGAAAGCTCTTCTGGCTCAGGCAAGGCCCTTTTTCTCACTGACGATCTTTGCCGCTGCGAGCGGATTCTTCACTGCGTTCAGAATGACAGTGCGTCTTGCGCCGACGGAGGTTCCTGTCGACGCACGCCGCCATCGATCCACCGGCGTCCCGGTAGGCCACAGGGGCCCCAAAGATGCCGTCGCCGGGTAGTGGCTCAACGCACGCTTTGGCCGGCGACGATCCACGGGTCGAAGCCGTACGTGCTCGTCCAATGGTTGAAGCGGTCCCAGAAGATGCGCTGGGCGTCATCGGTGCGAAAGACGTGCCGGGCGTCGCGGGCTTTGCTGGTGATGAAATAGACGGTGTTGTCGCGGTACCAGTGCTCGAAGCGGTGGTGTCCGTTCCAGATGTGCGTATTAGTCGCGCTGGATTTTCTGAACTTCCCCATATGTTCGGATGATAACGCAACTGGACTGGTCGGTTAACCGACCAGTCCAGTGCGCGACAGGGTTCGAGATTATCGATCGACGTTTCTTACTTCAGGCTGTGCGTCTTGGCGCCGGTGGCGCTGATCGCGGCTTGGGCGGCGGCGAGGCGGGCGATGGGGACGCGGAAGGGGGAGCAACTGACGTAGTTCAGGCCGACGTTGTGGCAGAACTCGACGGAGCGGGGGTCGCCGCCGTGTTCGCCGCAGATGCCGAGCTTGATGTCCTTGCGGGTCTTGCGGCCGAGCTTGACGGCCATCTCGATCAGCTTGCCGACGCCGACCTGGTCGAGGCTCTGGAACGGGTCACGCTCCAGGATTTCCTTTTTCAGGTAGTCGGGCAGGAAGCTGTTGATGTCGTCGCGGCTGAAGCCGAACGTCATCTGCGTGAGATCGTTGGTGCCGAAGCTGAAGAACTCGGCAGTCTCGGCGATCTCGTCGGCGGTCAGCGCGGCGCGGGGGACTTCGATCATCGTGCCGTACATGTAAGGCACCTTGGTGCCGGTTTCCTTGAACACGGCGTTGGCGGTGTCGACGGTGAACGTCTTGAGGTACTCGAGTTCCTTCTTAGTGCCGACGAGCGGGATCATGATCTCGGGCAGCACCTTGATGCCGGCCTTCTTCACTTCGACGGCCGCCTCGATGATGGCACGCACCTGCATCTCGAGGATTTCAGGGTAGGTGACGGCGAGGCGGTCGCCGCGGTGGCCGAGCATCGGGTTCGACTCGTGGAGCTGGGCGACGCGCTGGGCGACTTCCGCGGCGGTCTTGCCGAGCGACGACGCGAGCGCGGCCTGGTCGGCCTCGTTGTGGGGGAGGAACTCGTGGAGGGGCGGATCGAGCAGGCGGATGGTGACGGGCAGGCCGTTCATCACCTTGAAGATGCCGACGAAGTCTTCGCGCTGGTAGGGCAGCAGCTTGGCCAGCGCGAGCTTGCGCGACGCGACGTCGGTGGCAAGGATCATCTCCCGCATGTGCTGGATGCGCGTGGGGTCGAAGAACATGTGCTCGGTGCGGCACAGGCCGATGCCCTGGGCGCCGAAGGCGCGGGCGACTTCGGCGTCGTGCGGCGTGTCGGCGTTGGTGCGGATGGTGAGGGTGCGGTACTTGTCGGCCATCTTCATGATGGTCGAGAAGGGACCGGACATTTCGGCTTCGACGGTCGGCACCTGGCCGGAGAAGATCTCGCCAGTGGAGCCGTCGAGGGAGAGGAAGTCGTCCGGCCCGTAGCTCTTGCCGCCGACCGACAGGGTGCGGTTCTTGACGTCGATGTTGAGGGCGCCGGCGCCGGCAACGCAGGGGGTGCCCATGCCGCGGGCGACGACTGCGGCGTGGCTGGTCATGCCGCCGGTGCTGGTGAGGATGCCTTCGGCGACGTGCATGCCGCCGATGTCTGCCGGTTCAGTTTCACGACGAACCAGGATGACCTTCTCGCCGGCGTGGACGCGGTCTTCGGCTTCCTGCGCGGTGAAGGCGAGCTTGCCGGTGGCGGCACCGGGGGAGGCGGGCAGGCCCTTGGCGATGACGTCGCGGGCGGCCTTGGGGTCAAACATCGGGTGCAGGAGTTGATCGAGGCTGGCCGGATCGACGCGGAGAATCGCGGTCTTCTCGTCGATGAGCTTTTCCTTGCACATGTCCACGGCGATCTTTACCGCGGCGGCGGCGGTGCGCTTGCCGTTGCGGGTCTGCAGCATGTACAGCTTGCCCTTTTCGATGGTGAACTCGAAGTCCTGCACGTCCTTGTACCGCTTCTCGAGCAGCTTCTTGACGGTGAGCAGTTCCTTCCAGCTCTTGGTGCTCCACTTGCCCATCTCGCTCTTACACTCGAGCGGGGTGCGGATACCGGCGACGACGTCTTCGCCTTGGGCGTTGACGAGGAATTCGCCGTAGAACTCGTTGTTGCCGGTGGACGGATCGCGCGTGAACGCGACGCCGGTGGCCGAGTCATCTCCCATATTGCCGAAGACCATTGCCTGGACGTTGACGGCGGTTCCGGCGAGGCCGCGGATTTCGTTGATCTCGCGGTAGCGGATGGCGCGATCGCCCATCCAGCTCTTGAAGACGGCCTCGATGGCGCGCTCGAGCTGAGCGTACGGGTCCATCGGGAAATCTTCGCCCGTCCCGGTTTTGTACGCTTCCTTGTACTTCTCGCACACGAGCTTGAGCTCGGCGGTGTCGAGATCGGTGTCGAGCGTCTTGCCGACTTTCTTCTTTACTTCGTTGAGTTCGTGCTCAAAAAGCTCATGGTCGACCGAGCTCACTGTGTCGCCAAACATGTTGATCAGTCGGCGATAGGAGTCGTAGGCGAAGCGCGTGTTGCCAGCGAGCTTGGCAAGGCCTTCGACGGCGATGTCGCTCAGGCCGATGTTCAGGACGGTGTCCATCATGCCGGGCATAGACATCTTGGCACCCGAGCGGGCGGCGACCAGCAGCGGGTTCGTGGGGTCGCCGAACTTCTTGCCGGTGGCTTTTTCCATCTTGGCGATGTTGGCCCGAACTTCGTCCATGAGGCCTGCGGGCATCTTGCCGCCGGCCTTGTTGTAGTCGCCGCAGCTCTCGGTGGTGATGGTGAAACCGGGAGGAACGGGCAGACCCGCCAGCGTCATGTCGGCGAGGTTGGCACCCTTGCCGCCGAGCAGGTCCTTCATGCTGGCGTTGCCTTCGGCCTTGCCTGCACCAAAGAAGTAGACGCGCTTGACGCGGTTGACCTTGCCCTTGACGGCGACTGGGGCCTTCTTGGCAGGGGCTTTCTTCGAGGATGCTGGTGACGACTTCTTGGCGGCCTGCTTCGGCGCCTTTTTGATGGACTTGGCCATGATGTAACGGGCTCCCAAAATTACCGAGATATCTGCGGAACCCGCACGGTGATGTCGATCAGACGCCGCGTTTCCGCCGAAAGAGGGTCGGAGTATAGAAGTGGGGGTATAGGGTGTCAATTTCGCGGGAAAACCGGTGTTGTAACGAAGTAGAACTGTCACCCCATAGCCGAAGTAGAAATGTCACCCCCATGCCGGTGGTAAACCGGCGGGATGGATGAACTTCTCATGTCTCGGAAAGAGCGTCTGCTATCGGAAGCGTTCGGTCGTGTGAAG
>JBBRFH010000149.1:0-8638 GCA_038224615.1 Tepidisphaerales bacterium | reverse complement strand
TTGGCCGGTCGATCGCCCGCGCGGCTGGGCAGACGTGGTCAATCAGGCAGTACCCCCGACCGATGCCGATGCCGTCCGCATCAGCATCACCCGCGACCGCCCGTTCGGTGACCCAGCTTGGACAGAACAAACGGTCAAACGTCTGGGCCTGCTTGCAACCGTGCGCCCGCGAGGACGGCCGAGGAAGCCGAAGAACGAGAAATGAGAAATGTCCCCTTTTCCGTTCTTTCCGTTCGTTCCGGTTTTCGGCTGCAACGGATCGCAGCGCGGTAAGGCGGGGAGTTACGGCTTATTCGATTGGCATTCGGACGGTAAACAGCTACCCCGCAGGGCAACTTACGGGCAGCGGCCAAAGCGTCAGGTTCAAACGCGGTACGGGATCGGTTCGCACAGTGCCTTCAGGTTTTCCACCGGCGTGCCGCTGGGGATTTCACACCCTGCGTTGACCATGAACGGGTTGCCGGCCTGTTGATAACAGGATAGGACATGCTTGCGAATGGCCTCGGGGTTTGACCGCAGTACCGCACTCACCGGGTCGAGATTACCCGCCAGCGCGGTCTTCGGGCCTACCGCCTGGCGAACTTTGCCCAGGTCAACCAGATGATCGACATCCAACACATCGACCCCCAGCGTGGCGATCCCCGGAAGCAGATGGGTGATATTGCCGCAAATATGCAGCCGAACCTTTGCCCCCATTTCCTTCAACCCCCGCACCAGACGCTGCTCGCGGGGAAGAATTAGGCTCTCGTAAATCTCGGTGGATACCTGGCTGGCGGCGGCGTCACCGATGCCGATGGTATCGGCGCCGGCCTCCACCTGCGGGCGGGCAAAGTCCAAGGCCACGTCCACACAGAGGTCCATCAACTCGCCGATATAGGCGGTGTCGTCGATGAGGTCCATGAAGAAGTTATCGATGCGTCGCAGATCAGCCGCCTCGGCGGCGGGACCTTCCACCCAGCCCATGATGCCGTATTGCCCGCCCACCAACTCCTGATAGCGTCGCACGGCGTCGATGCGGTCGCTCATCCGTTCGGCCTTCATCGGATCCGGCCGGGGCAGGCGATCCAGTCTGCCATCGTCCTCCAGCGGATGCCTCTCGCACCGGGGCACCATGTTTTTTTCGTAGATGATCTTGGCGCCAAATCCTTGGGTCTCTCGGTAGGGATCAGACATGGTGTTCATCTGGTCGATGCCAAACTCACGGGCACAAGCGATGTTGGCATCGGTGAGAACACAATAATCCGAAGCAAACGCCCCGTAGTTGCTGCCGATATACTCAGCGGCGTATTGCATCAGGATCGGAATTCGAGGCAAAAAATCGACCGGCTTGCCTTCGATCGTGGCGAGATATCGTTGCAGAGAATTCATAGCGTGGCTTCCTGGGCGACTAACAATTTACAGACTTCATGTGACGTTCTGACGGCGGTCATGGCCCGGCGGAACTTGCCGATGTTCAACACCAGTTGGGCAGAGCTGGCACATTTTCTGCGGGAGATCGCCGAAGCCTTGCCCGTCAACAGGCCGACCAGTCCATCGAGTGTGCCGGTTTTGGTCTTGCTTTCGATGAGACTTTTTTAATCGTCACTCTGATTATTTCAGTAAATCGCATACGGACAAATTCCATAAGCACCGTTGCAGAAAGGATATTAACCACCCCCAGCGAGGTAGGCAACTCGCAGGTCTCAAGAGATCGTTTCGGAACTGACCTTCCGAGTCATCTCGCTCTGGCAGAACGACAGTAGGTGGGCGTTGAGTTCATCGTCGTCCTTTACCTGCGGCACCGGCGTACACGCCCGCCGCTGCAACGCCTTCACACCGCTCTCGGCATCCGGCTTCTCCTGGCCCTTCGCGGGCATGCACGCCCGCGGGTCGAACCGGTAATGGCTCGCCAGGGTCGCATAATCATCGTTCAGGACACGCTCCCGGCCCCGCAGCACCGTCGTCGCGATCGTCTTGGGATTGTCCCACCAGATCTCGGTTGCAACACACCCGAAGTGCTCGAACGCCGTCGTCATCCCGTGCAAGACCGACTCGGTCCGCTGGTTCGGCGTCGCGATCATGAACACCGCGTGGCTGAACGACCAGGTCACAATCAGCACGTCCTTGACCCGCCTGCCATCGGGGTAGTCGACGCTGATCTGCCCGAAGTCGCACTCGATCTGTGTGGCTGCCGAGGTAGACCGTTGCCGCCATGGCGTAAGTGCCCGGCCGACCGACGACGATGGTTCCGCCTTTATCAACTGCTCGTTGCAGGGCGGCGGCGTTCTCCAGGCCCGTCGCCTCGGGGCGAAAACCAAACTCGGCGGCGTCAATGTGATGCGATGTTTGCATGGTTGGCGTAATCCATATCTTTGGCCCGGTGGCCGTGACGGGTGTATCTTCTGGCCACTTTAATCAACTTGCGCTTGCGAACAATGGGGGGTGAGGTGAGTTGCATTTACGTTGCCAGCATCTCTGGCGGCAGAGCCATGGTTTCCCGCTGCCGCTGCAGCACAAACGCCCGGCCTGCGTCACTTTGGCGCGGGCAGCGATCGGATCCTGCGCCATGGCCGGCATCGCGGGAACCAGGCCGCTGACCTCCGCGTCATGGTCGAAGTCGAACAGCCATTCGCCCATCCCGATGTCGCGCCACATGAAGCTCTTGCTGCTCCACCCGGTAGCTCGGCAGGTTCAACTCCAGGATCAGGCTGTGATGAACCAGGCGGTCGATGGCCGCCGCCGTGGTCATGGTGTCCTTGAAGATCAACTCCGATTTGCTGAACGGCAGGTTGCTGGTGATCAGCACGCTGCCCCGCTGGTAGCGCTCGGCCGGTGCCCGATTTCGTACTCTCGCCGGGCCGATCGCATAGTGCGTGTACGCTTCATCGGGCGGGCGTTGGTTGTCATGCTTGGGCGCGACGTCAGGACGGTGGCCGATCCACTTCTCGATGAGCGAATCAGGTAGGCCGTCGACTGACGACAACCGACATCGCGGGCGCGCCCAAGTCGTTCGCCATGGATCATTTTCCACCACAGCGCGACGGCGTGATGGACTGGGGCATGTGACCGATGACGCGTTTGCTCCGATTCGGTGGCGTGAAGTGAACGCGTAAGCCATCTGGCGTGGTGTTCAGAAGCGGAGCGTCAGACCGCACTTCACGGTAAGTTGCGTATCCGTTGCTTTCCAGATTCCGTCGTCGATGTTGAAGCCGCGATTGGCGACGAGGAACAGTTCCTGGCCGGGCTTGAACTCCCAGCGGACGCGGCTGTTGAAGCTGCCGGATTCACTGAGGTTGTCATACTGCACGCTGTTGTTCCACGACAATTCTGGCGAGAAGAGCACGTTCAGCCGCGTGCGCAGGATGCGGACGAGGAAGTCGCCGTCGGGGAGGTGAACGTCGTTCCACTCGCCTTCGAGCGTGCCGAAGATTGAGGCATTGGGACGGAATTCGAGCGTGGCGAGGTAGTCCTCGCGCGTGCCGTCGTAGAACTGTCCGCCGGCGAATTTTGTTGTGACCGCGATCGGGCGGGCGTCGCTGCTGGACAGTTGCGCGTAGCCTCGCACAAACGGGTAATCGCCGGCGGGGATGGTGACTTCGTGTGCGATGTCGAAGTCGACGTCGAACTTCTCGCGGCTGTAGCTGCTGCCGACACTTAGCACGTCGCCTCGCGCCGTCTCGAATGAGACTTCGGGCAGATTGACGCCGGCGGATTGCAGTTCCTGGTCGAGCGTGGTGTAGAGGTCGCCGGAGGTGGAGACGTTGATTGCGCGAAGCCCGGCGACGTTGTTCCATCGGCGCCGCACGTAGGCGTTGTAGTTGTTCACGCCCTTGCGCTGGACGAATCCCATCGCGGGACGGAAGTTCGGGCCGACCTGCGACCAGCCTGCCGAACATGACCATTCGTCGTTGGGATAGCTGACGTTGAGCCCGTACGCGGCATCGGTTCCGGCGGCGCCGGGCGGAGCGTCGTCGAAATCTGGATCGTTGTACGCGGCCTGCGCCCAGGCATGGCCTTCGTAGATGCGCCCATCGGCGGCATCGCGACGGTAGTTGAAGTCGGTGCCGACAAGACCGTTGTCGCCGGGCGAGGAAGGATCGCCGTGCGTCGCGATGATCCCGACACTCGACTGCTCGAGCACATCGTAGGTGGCGCGGACGACGGAAAGGTTTTTATCGCCGAGTTGTTCGTCGGGATACATCTGCACGTCGAGCACGCCGAAGTTGGCGCGGCCTTGTCGGCCGGTGAGCTTAAGACCGGCGAGGATGTCCTTTTGCTCGCCGTTGACGATGCCGATGCGTCGCGAGAAGAACGGCAGCGGCGACTGGCTCACCCCACCGAAGCTGAAGATCCCCGCATCCTGTAGGAAGAACGCGCGCTTCTCTGGAAAAAAGAGCGGGAAGCGCGTGAGGTTGACGCGCCGCGTGTCGACATCGGCCTCGGCGAAATCGGTATTGACGGTGAGCGCCGCGGTGATGCCGGGCGTGATCTTGTAGAAGACATCGAAGCCGGGCTTGATGTTGATGTCGTTGTCGTCGAGTTCGTACGACCCGGTCACGAACGGCCGGACCGTCAGCCCGAGGCCCTGCTGCAGACCACCGATGCCGTTGATCCGCCCGGCGTTGCCGACGTTACGCACGGCGCTGGCGCGGCTGATGCCCGCCCAGCGGATGGTTTCCTGCTTGCGACGAATGGTTCGGCCGACGTTGAAGCCCCAGGTGTCGGTGTCGGGATTGAACGAGATGGTCTTGATCGGAATCGCCACCTCTGCAAACCAGCCGTCGGAACCGACGCGCGTAGCGAGGTACCAGATGCCGTCCCACTCGATGCGGACGACGCTGCCGTTCTCCACCGTCGCGTCGCGCTTTGCGCCGGCGGGCGAGAACTCGAACCAGTAGCCGTTGCGCTGGTCGTTGTACGGGTCGATGGTGATGGTGAAGACGTCATCGCCGGCGACGTCGCCATCGCGGGCGCGCTGCTTGGCGAGCACGCCTGCAGCGCCGGCGCTGTCATAGCAATAGACGCCGACGTAAAGGTTGTCAGCGTCGTAGGTGACGCGGAGCTCAGTGCGCTCGCTGGGCACGCCGCCTTCGATGGGCGAGATCTGCTGGAAATTGTCGATCACCACGGCGTCGCGCCACGCCGGGTCGTCCAGTCGCCCGTCGATGATCGGCGGCGTGGTGGTGGGGTGGACGCCAACGGTCGGCGTATAGCGCTGCGTGGTTGGCGTCGGCGCAGTTGTCGTCAGGTGTGATTGTCCGAACGCGGGCGAAACGGCGTGAACGAGCAGAATGAGTGTCGCGAGAATCCATCCGTGGCGCATAGTCGGGGGAAACCATAGCGGATCGCGCCGCGGGCGTCATCCGGGAAGACCCGCCCGGCGATCGGCAACATTGACGCACCCGATACGCCTCGGCAATTGCATCCCATGGTCGTTGACTGAGCACGGTCGACAGCTACTCACGGACGGCGTCACGCGCTTCAACAAAGCGCCGAGCTGGCATTTTGGGCGCTCGGTGGGCACCGGAGGTACAAAGCTTGCCAACGAATGTGCGGGTTGGTGGTATACAGCGCAGGGATTGTATTGCCTGTACTTTGCGTTTGAGGAGCAATCGACGATGGTGCATATGGTTTTGGCCTCCGGGTCATTCTGGGAGCTCGTCAGCAGTTCGATCAAGGCTTCCAGCGGCTTAGAAAACGGCATCCTCGCATTCCTGGCGTTCTGCTCGATCGCTTCATGGGCGATTGTGCTGTGGAAGTATCGCACGCTCCGGAGTGCGACGCGTTCGAGCGTCACGTTCCTCAGCGAGTTCGAGCGCGCGGAGCACAAGCGCGATTTGGCCGACCGGGTGGCGAGCCTGGGAACCAGTCCGCAGGCGCTGATCTTCGCGGCGGCGGTACACGCGGCGGACAAGATCGCCAAGGACAGCACCGATCGCGGTCCGCGCAGCACCGACGAGCGGATGACGATGGAAATGCAGCACGCCACGCGCACGGAGTTCGGCCGGATGCACCGCGGGATGGATATCCTCGCGTCGATCGCCTCGGCGACGCCGTTCATCGGCCTCTTGGGTACGGTGCTCGGTATCATGGCGACCTTCCAGATGCTAGGCCAGGCGAAGTCGGCCAGCCTCAACGTCGTCGCTCCGGGCATCGCCGCCGCGCTCATCGCGACCGCCGCTGGTCTGGCCGTCGCGATCCCCGCAGTCTTTGCCTACAACTGGCTGATGGCCCGCATGGACGAGCAGCAGGAGCAGGCCGAGATGTTCATCGAGCGGATGACCCACTGGCTGCACCACATCGAGCCGGCACCCGGCTCGCCCGGTGCCGCACCGATCAAGGATCGCAGCGAACCGTCATTCGTTCACGTTGGCTGAACCTGCTTCATCTTAGGAAACACACAATGGGCATGTCAGCTGGCGGCGGGGGTGGTAAAGGGAAACGGCGGCGCGGGATCGCCGAGATCAACGTCACGCCGCTCGTCGACGTGATGCTCGTGCTTTTGGTGATCTTCATGATCACAGCGCCCACGATGAAGGAAGGCTTCCCGGTCGATATCCCGACCGCCGAGGCGACCGAGCAGGTGATGCTGGAGGACGCGTACCAGATCACGGTTACCGAGGACGGGCTGGTGCTCAAGCCCGGAGCGCAAACCGCGGACCTGAAATACGACAAGCTCAGCGACCTCGTCATCGACCTGAAGAAGTACAACGCCGACATCGTCGCGGCGCAGAAGTCGCCGACCGTCGTCATCGTCGGCGATCGCAAGGCCGACTACGAGCGGATCATCCAGGTCTGGAACGCGGTCCGCACGGCCGGGATCCAGAAGGTGAGCCTGCAGGTCGATCCGGGCAAACCCGACGACGCGATCAAGCCGACTTCGGTAAGTGTGGTCCACTGAGTTGTGGCACGGGTGCCTCGCCCGTGTTCTCCTAACGCGATCAGGCACGGGCGAGGCGCCCGTGCCCCCGGGGAATACAGATGAGCGCCATCCAATCCACGCCGCGCAGCACCGACTCGGCCTCCACCTTCATGAAGCGCAACAAGCTGCGCGTCTTCATTGTGCTGTCGATCGCGCTGCACATGGCGATCGGGCTGGGCTGGGGCGTTCCTGCGTACATCCACGACCAGCGCGTGAAGGCGCAGCAGGCCGAGCAGGCTCGACTGCAGATCGAGCAGCAAAGGGCCGCCGCCGCGAAGGTGGATCACGCGAGCGACAAGGCGATCGAGCTGGCGCGTGCCGACGTGACCCGTCAGCTTCGAGCGATCTACGACACGCTCGTGCGCGACCTCGCGGCCCCGCGTCAGGAACAGCTTTGGGTCGAGACGATCGATCAACTCAACAAGCCCATTGATTCGCTCGCTCATGCCATGGGCGACGCCGGTTCCACCGAGCAGGACCTCCGCAATCTGCAGGCGGACCTGAATCGGCAGCTGGTGCAGACCGTGAACAAACAACTGGCCGCGAATCTCGTCAAGTGGACGCAGGACGACATCCTCGCGCAGGTGCAGGAGAAGCTCGTTCCGCTGCTGCAGAACCACTACCGTACACAACTCGGCACCCGCGTTGGCAAACCGCTACGCGACAGCGCCAATGAGATCGTCAAAGCCGCCAAGCCCGCCAAGGGATCGCCACCGTCCAATACGATGCAACCGATCATCGATGGCATCGCCCAGGCGCGGACCACGATTCTGAACCCCTTCGCCGAGACGACATTTGACGGCGCATTCGGCGAGCACGCTGCCGCACGATTTGCCGACGCGGTGACCAAGCAGTTCGCGCCGACGCTTGAAGCGCGCAAACTGCAGAATGAGAAATTCGTCGCCGAGACGAACAAGCGCATCGAAGAGTTTCTCCGCACCGCCGTCGCCGACAATGGTAACTTCGGCCCGGCGACCACGGCTCCGCTCAAGGACATGGGCACGGCGGTCGAATCGCCGGAGGTCGTGGCCCAGGCCAAGACGTTCGCCGACGCCGTTCAGCCGAAGATGAGCGAGGGGATCATCGAAGTCGTGAAGGATGCGAGCACCGACGCGGAACTGCTGAAGCGCGCCGCCCTCAAGTTGTCGAGCAAGGAAGACGACACCGCCTATCGCGTCGAGACGATGGCCCAGCACGCCGAGGAAGGTCGCACCGTTGGCGGGCTTGATGGCATGCAGGACAGTGCATTCGCACAGATGCGTGAGGATGCGTTGTTGCGGGCGACCGAAATCTCCATGATGAGCGCCGACGGCATGTCGGCGGATCCGTCGTTCATGCAGGACGAAATGCAGCCGACCACGCAGCCGGCGATCGACCCCCTCGTCGAAGCGGCGATGGCGGATATCTGGAAAGCGCTGCGCGGCGAGTTTGACAAGCTCGTCTCCGGCAAGCGCACGCCGACTCAGGCGAACGAGCTGTGGTCGCGTGTGCAGGATGCCATGACGCCCGACGTGCAGACATTCTCGACCGCGCTGCTCGATCCTTCGCTGAGCAAGGCGCATCTCGAGGGTAAGCGCACCGAACTAAACACGCGATTCGCGGAACTCGTGCGCAAGGCGCTCGAAGCGACGATCGCGCAGGAGCTGAGCGAGCAGCTCGTCAAGCAACTCAAAGGCGATGCCGGCGAAAAGATCGCCGACGCCTACAAGGATCCGCTCAAGCAGTCGATTGGCCGGG
>JBBRFH010000148.1:0-8660 GCA_038224615.1 Tepidisphaerales bacterium | reverse complement strand
GCGCGCGTTTAACACCGCGAAGCAAACCCCACAGACAAATCACCATTCTTCGCGTCTCCCTTCGCGCTCGTCGCATCTCCGCGGCTCGCATTGGCGTTTGGACGCGGGTTTCACACGGGAAACGTATTACGCAGATGAATGCGAAGACCGCTGGGGCGCGATTGTTTCCGTAATCGGCGTCATCTGCGAAATCTGCGGTTGCTTCCGGGCGGTGGCGTTGATTTCGCGGGACGGGTGCGTGATGCTGCCAGGTTCGTTGCAACCCCGATGACCCAGCCGACCGACCCTACACCGTCGCCCACCCCGTCCTACGAGCAGCCCGATGAGATCGCCAGCGCCGATCGCCCGGCGTCGGCGATGCCGACCAAGCATGCGCTGGAGTACGAATCTCCCGCGGGGCACGATTCCCGCGCCGGTGGGCACGATCCGTACGCGGCGCTGCGCGTGCCGGAGTTTCGGCTGTATTTCATCGCGTTCCTGCTCACGGTCATCGCCGGGCAGATCCAGACGGCGGCAGTCGGGTGGGAGATTTACACCAAGACCGGCAAGGCAGAAGACTTGGGCTGGCTGGGCCTGGTGCTCGCGGTGCCGATGCTGGTGCTCTCCCTGCCGGCCGGGCAGTGGGCGGACCGGTACTCGCGCAAGAAACTCTTTCTGTTCATGCAGGTGATCTCGGCTGCGTGCGCGCTGGGACTCACCATCGTTTCCACGCGCTTCCACGATCACCCACTGTGGCTGGGAATGGTCTTCACACTGCTCGGCGTCGGCGCCGCCGGTGCGACGGTGGGACGCCCGTCGCGCGAGGCGCTGATGTCGCAACTGGTGCCGGCCAAGCTCTATCCCAACGCCATCACATGGAACAGCACGAGCTTCGAGCTTTCCTCGATGGTCGGCCCGGCGATCGGCGGACTGATCGTGTGGCTGGGCGCGACCCACGGCCCGACGTTCGCCTACGCCACCGCCGCCGCCGCGTGGGCTGCGGCGTTCGTGCTGATTGCGCGCCTGCCGGATCGGTCGGCCCACCTGCAGCGCGCCGTTGACGAAGCCAGCGCCGCCGACGCCGATGCGACGATCACCCGCCGCAAGGCCGCGGGCTTTGCCGATCTGGTCGAAGGCTTGCGCTTCGTCTTTCGCACCAAGCTGCTGCTGGCGGCGCTGACGCTCGATTTGTTCGCGGTGCTTTTTGGCGGCGCGGTGTTTTTGCTGCCGATCTTCGCCAAGGACATCCTGCACGTCGGCGCGTTCGGCTTCGGCTGCCTGCGTGCCGCCGGCGCGATCGGCGCTGTCAGCATGGCGCTGGTGCAGGCCCACATGCCGCCGTTCAAGCGCGCCGGCCCGGTGTTGCTGATCGCGGTCACCGGCTTCGGGCTGGCGACGATCGTCTTCGGGCTGAGCGAGTCGTACCTGCTGTCGTTCCTGATGCTGATGGCGATCGGGGCGCTGGACAATATCAGCGTCGTCATCCGCCATTCGCTGGTCCCCCTGCTCACGCCCGACCGCATGCGCGGCCGGGTGCTGGCGGTGAACCAGATCTTCGTCGGCTCGAGCAACGAGCTGGGCGGCCTCGAATCCGGCCTGACCGCGAAGTGGTTCGGCGCGGTCGCATCGGTCGTCGTGGGCGGAATCCTTTCCATCGTCGTCGTCTTCACTGTCGCCATCGGCTTCCCGCAGGTGCGCAAACTCAACCGCCTCAACGACGTCAAGCCGGCGGAGGAATAAGCGCAGCCCGCGACGCGGAGATGCGAAGGGCGGCCTCAATTGCGCCGCGATCGGTCTGGGCGCTCCTGGAAATGTGTGCCGGTCGTGCGGCGGATTGTCGCTCCTTTACGTCCTGATAAAAACTTCAACTTTTCCACGCGATATGCACACGCCCCATAATTGGGTTGATTGCGCGTTGAAAACAATTCCTTGACGTCGCTTTCGTCCGAGAACATGCGAGGACAACGCACTGTGCATGGAAAATCCGATAAAGTAAGCCTTGCCAGTACAGACGTTACGGGCTAACTTTCTAGGCGTCATTGGAAGACAAACGGCGTGCAAGTCGCGAGTGTGGCGGGGAATGCCACACGGAACGACAACCTTGGACGGGAAGCACTGCACGCCGTCACCTCTCAGGCCTGCTCGAGGCCTGCAGATCTGCAAGGATGCACCCCCTCACGGATGAGTTGATCGAACGGTCACGCCCCCATTGTGCGCCGGGGAAGGTTCGCCTGCGAGATGCAGTCGGATTCGGCCACGCGGGGTGCGAGCGGCGGATGTGTCTGCTTGGCGCCTTTTCTACTCGGGTGGTCCCGCGCTTGTCGTATTGCGCGCGGTCCGCAGGGGCGCTAAGTTTGATCTTCTGCCGTCCATTGGAAGGAGATCGTCGTGAGTTTTCTTGCAGCAGTAACGGACGACCGGCAACTCGCCCGCCTCACTCAGGCCATTCAGCAAAAAGTCGGGGCCCAGCGCTATCAGGTGTGGTTCACCAACTCGACGCGGTTCGATCTGAAGCACGACGCTTTGGAGATCGCCGTCCCCAACGATTTCATCAGCGAATGGATCGGCACGCACTTCAGCCGCACGATCCAGGAAGCGGCCCAGGAAGTGATGGGCCACACCATGCCGGTTCGCTTCAACGTGATGCCGCAACTGTTCGACGCCGCCGGCAAGAGCATGGCAGTCGCCGCGACGAATGTTTCGACCGCGACCGTCGCCGCCGGTCGCGCGGGGCCGCAGCGTGATCGGTATGTCGCCGGTGCGGTCGATCGCACGGTGAAGCCGATCGACTTCACGCCGCGTCACGGCAATCACGACGATGCACCGCCCAAGGGTCCGACGTCGCTCGGCGCCCGCATGGCGTCGACCGCCACGCCGCGTATCGTCGCCGAAGTAAAGCCGTCCGACCTCCCCGCCTCCACGTTCGCCGGTGCCGGCCGCAATCGGCTCCGCCACGACCTCGAAACGTTCATCGTGGGCGCAAGCAATCAGCTCGCCTACAACGCCGCGCTCTACGTCGCGGAGTTCCCGGGCGCTCAATACAACCCGCTGTTCCTCCACGGCAACTGCGGGCTCGGCAAGTCGCACCTGCTCCAGGGTCTGTGCAGGAAGTTCGCCGAGTTCCACCCGAGCAAGAAGTGGGCCTACCTCACGGGCGAGGAGTTCACCAACGAATTCCTGCTCGCCTTGCGGCACAACCGTGTCGACGCCTTCCGACGCAAGATGCGCGAGCTCGACCTGCTCGTCATCGACGACGTTCACTTCCTTTCCGGGAAGAAGGCCACGCAGGAAGAGTTCCTGCACACGTTCAACGCGATCGAAGCCATGGGCCGCCAGGTTGTGCTGGCCAGCGACGAGCACCCGAAGCTGATCGCGGAGTTCGGCGAATCGCTGATCAACCGTTTCGTCAGCGGCATGGTCGTCCGCATCGACGCCCCCAACTACGCGATGCGCTGCGAACTGCTCCGCGCCATGAGCCTTCGCAACCGGATCAACCTCAGCGAGCCGGTCGTCGACTGGGTCGCCAAGCGCGTGACGCAGAACGTCCGTGAACTGGAAGGCGCGATCACCCGCATCAGCGCCCACACCCGCCTCACCGGCCGCCCCGCCGACGTGACGTTGACGCAGGAAGCCCTCGGCGATCTTGATCGTCAGCTCGTCGCCCCGGTGCGTCCTGAGCAGGTTCTCAGCAGCGTCTGCAATTTTTTTGGCCTCGAAATGCGCGAACTGATGAGCGGCCGACGCCAGCGGACGATTTCACTGGCCCGGTCGGTGGCGATGTTCCTCGTCCGCAAGACGAGCAAGCTGAGCTTCCCCGAGATCGCCATGAAAATGGGCAAGCGCAACCACAGCACGGTCATCAGCGCCTGCCGCCGTATCGAACGCGCCGCCGCCAAAAACGAACGCCTCGCCTGGAGCTCCCACCTGGGCGAACGCGAAGAAGAAGCCAGCGAACTGATCCAGCGCCTGGAAGAGCAATCGCGGGCGATGAGCTGAAACGCCTGCGGCGTAATGACCAAGTCATAATGACCAATGACCAATGAGCCGTCACTGGCTTCATTGGTCATTGGTCATTTGGCATTGGTCATTCGCGAAGTTCACTTCGCCACGACCGTGATCGGAATGCTCGTCTCCGCCACGCGGTTTGCATGGACGTCCGTCATCGTCACCTTGAGGACGTAACGCCCGAACGTCAGATTCGCGGGGAGCGTGATGATCTTGTTGACGAAAAAATCGCGCCGGCGGTTGCGGCCGGCGTCGGTGTATTGCGTCTTCTTGTCGTTCCACACAGGCAATCCCGTCTCGGTGTAGAGGACGATCTCCTGGTCGAGCTTGGTCTCCCAAAGCTGCTTGTCGTTGATCTGCGAACTGAAATTTTCGACTTCGCAGTAGACGATCACCTGACGCGTGATTCCGCCCTCGAAGCGCGCTGGTTCGATCGGCGTGTACAGGCCGTACCCCTTCACTTCCTTGCATAGCAGCGCCGTCGGGACCGACAGGTCGGAACGCGCCTTGAGCCGCTCGCTCATTTCGACGAGCGGGCGAATCTTGCGGTTCATCAGCATGTTGTTGTCGTCGCGGACGGCGTTGCGGAAGTTGCTCAGCCCATCCATCACCACCGTCAGCACGTCGCGATCTTCGGCGGGCAGACTGCCCAGCGCCTGGGCGTCGGGAACGGCTTGATCCTTCAGGAACATCAGCAGTTGGTTGTCGAGTTGCGCCGCTAAGTCGCGCGGGTCTTCACGCGCCCGCTTGGCCAGCGCCAGTTCGAGCGAACCGCTGACCGCGCCGCGCGGGGGCAATGATTCGGTTGCGTCGACCGGTGAGGCCGACTTCGTCTGGAACCCACCCGGCAAGCGCACCGGCTCGGCGGCGGCGGCGGTCGTGCCGGGTGACGCCGGCTCGGACGTGTTCGACGGGGAGGGAACGACAGCAGGCGTCGCGTCGAACTTCACTTCGCTGACGCCCGGAACGCGAACGGCCGAAGCGTGTTGCGGCGGCGGATCGACCCGCGCCGGGGCGGGCGCGGGCGGTTGCGAGGCGTCGACGAGCTTCACGCCGCGCGCCTTCGCGTCCTCCGTACTGCGCGCATTGAGCAGCGCCTCGATGGCGGCGACGTGCTGCTCGGCCTGCCGCGCGACGACCTCTGCCGGCGTCAGCACCGGCAGCGGCACCTCAGCGACGGCGGGCGCGGTCGCCGGCAATGTCGGCGCAACAGCAGGCGGCGCTGCCGCGGGCAACGGTTGACTGGCCTGGGGGGATTGTGGGCTTTGGCAACCGCACATTGCTCCAGCAATGCAAGCGGCCATCATCAGGAATCGTCGCGGGCTCGGCATTTGTCCATCCTTGGACGAGTTGCCGGATTGTACCGGCCCGGCGTCCCGCGCCAATCGCCCACTTGACTAATCGCCTCCCGGTCACAACATTCGACCACTGGAGATCACCCCACATGATTAAGCTAGCCGCCTTTGCCGACGAAATTGACCCCAGCCTCGACGTGCAGATCGAACACTGCCGACGCAACAGCGTCACGCACATCGAGCTGCGCAGCATCGATGGCAAGAACGTCCTCGATTTCACCAAGGAGAAACGCGAGGAGTACCGCAAGAAGCTCAAGGACGCCGGCATCGGCATCTCGGCCATCGGTTCGCCGATCGGCAAGGTGGCGATCGACCAGCCCTTCAGCGAGCACTTCGACCGCTTCAAGATCGCCGTCGAGTTGGCCGAGTTCTTCCAGACCGGGCTGATCCGCGTCTTCAGCTACTACCCCGCCGGCGGCGAGGGCAAGGGAGCGATCGAGCCGCACCGCGGCGAAGTCATGGACCGCTTCGGCAAGAAGGTCGAGTACATCGAGAAACTGCCCGTGGCGATGGTTCACGAAAACGAAAAAGGCATCTGGGGTGAAATCGGCACCCGCTGCCTGGACCTCATCAACACCATCAACTCGCCCAAGCTCCGCAGCGCGTTCGACTTCGCCAACTTCGTGCAGGCGAAGGAGAAGCCGCTGGACAACTGGAAGCTGCTCAAGGCCTCCAGCACGCACATCCACATCAAGGACGCCAGGATGGCGAACGGCCATGTCGTCCCCGCCGGCGAAGGCGACGGGGACATCGAGCCGATCCTGGTCGACCTGATGAAGACCGGCTACAGCGGTTTCCTGACGCTCGAACCGCACCTTAAGGTCGCCGGCCACAGCCACGGCGAAACCGGCCCGGAACTCTTCAAGACCGCCGTCGACGCGCTGAAGGCAATTCTCGACCGGAACAAGATCGCGTACCCGGCGTGATTCGGGAACGCAGCGCGCCGGCGCGTCGTACAAGCATGTTCAACTTGCCGACACTGCGCTGTCATCCTGAGCGATGCGAAGGATCTTCTGGCACCGGCGAGGCCCTCTGGTTTATCGTATGGGCCTTACCGCGGCGGGTAGATGCTTCGCTGCGCTCAGGATGACAGGTAGGCGGTCCGGTCGCTGCGCCGCTCGGCGACTGGCAGGTCTGACGACGACGCCGCAATGGCTGAAAAAAGTTCACAACCCCGTGCGGACATCAGCGTCTGGATTCAGCGTCTCGACGCGGTTCCGCCGGCCGGTGGGCGGGCGTCGTCGCCGGATCTGCTGGAGCAACTCAAACAGACCCTGCGGCGGCCGGTGAATCGTGCGGTGTGCCTGGAGACGGACGTCGATCCCGCCTGCGATCTGCTTCGCCGCTGCGCCGCGGATCATACGGCGGATGTCGATCGCGGGGTGGCGCTGCTGCGCGAGATGCTCGGCATCCGGCTCGTCCGCGTCACCGAACGCACGCCGCGCCGGATCGAGCGCGCCTACCCGCACCTGTTGCCATCAATCCTCATCAAGCGGCTTTTTCGTCGATCGCTGAGGCTCGGCCGGTTGCCGACGGATGCGGGCGTGCTCGTGCTCGATTCCATCACCGCCGCCCACCTCGGCGCGATCGCGGACGGGCGCGAGCCGGCTTTGCTGCCGGTCATCATCGACGATCGCACCAACGGGCGGCGCTTGCGGCTCTCGGCGCGACCCGACGAGCGCGTGGGCGAAGTGCTGGCGCGCTGCGACCTTGCCCCGTCCCCCGCGCGTACGCTTCGACAAGGCCCGCCTCTCGCAGAGCGCCACCTGGCCGCTGAAACGCGTATTGGCGACACCGAGCTCTGGCTGCACATCGCTTCGATCGTCGCCTGCGCAACCACGCCGGCGTCGCTCGGTTGCACGCGATCGGGCGCGTGCGTCAGCGTCTGCCCGGTCCAGCTCGAACCCGCCGCTTTGCTCGAGGCGCGACAGCGCGGCGACGTGGCGATGGGACATCGATTTTCCGTCAGCGCATGCGTCGAGTGTGGCCTGTGCTCGGCGGCGTGCCCGTCGTATCTCCCGCTGCTGCCGGCGATCCGCCAACTCAAGAGGATCGCCACATGACGACGGTAAATCCGATCCTGATCCAAACGCCGTCGGCGCCGTTGGTCGGTACACGCTGGCGATTGGACGTGCGCTGGCTGATCCCGTTGCGGCTGCTGCTGGCGCTGTCGCTTCCGTTGCTTGCGGCCCTGGCGCTGTTCGGCTGGCGGGTCGGCGCGGCGTGGTTGATGGTACTGCTCGGCGGATTCATGGGCCGGGCGATGATCTGGCGCATGCAGTCGTGGGTGGCAACCCCCGGCCGGGTGACGCTCGTGGCCCACTCGCTGCTGATCACTCTCTTCTTCCCCGCGACGCTACTCGACATCGACCAGCGCCTGTTCGACGACAACGCCCGCTGGCCGGCGCTGCTGGGCGCGGGGATGCTGCTGTCACTGACGACATGGATCATTCGACGCAGCGGCACGGCGCGGTTTCACCCGGTCCCACTCACGCTGCTCTTGATGGCCGCTTGCGGCGCGCAACTGGTGCAGACCCATCGCGTGCTGCAGCGTGAAGATGCCTTTGCCGGCGACGTGCTCGACCGGCCCGTCCCACGCTCCACCGCAACCGCCGAGCCCTGGTACGGCACAGCGCCGGTGCGCGACGCCAGGGTGTGGGAAGTCTTCCCTGCTGCGTCCGAACGGCTGAGCGATTTCCTCCACGGCGTGGCCCCGATCGGCAGGCCTCCGCAGACGATTTCTCGCCTGGTCTCCGACGACCTGCCCCCGCTGGAAGACCTGGTCATCGGCGGACACCCCACCCGCGCCGGCTGCGCGTCCGCGGTCGCGATCATGATCGGCGGATTGTTCCTCATCTATCGCGGCGTCGTCTCCTTCCGCGTTCCCCTGCTGATGCTGGCGGCGTGCTACGTCGCGATGATGATCCTGCCCATGCCCACGGTGGTCGGGCAGGACGAGCTGACGCGCCGCTGGCTCGTGCCATTCAACCATCGCGTCGGCTGGGCGATGGGCATCACACTGATCCATTACATTTTCGCCGCGTCACCGATCCTGCTGACGACCCTGATGCTCGCCGTGCTCCCCGGCATCCGCCCGATCGGCCTCCGCGCCGGCGGCGTCTACGCGATCCTGTTTGGCGTCCTCTGCGCCGTCTGCACCGTTTTCGTGTCGTTCAACTACGGTGCCATCCTCGCGCTTTCGATGACGCAACTGCTCACCCCCACGCTCGACCGCCGCCTGCCAAGCCGAGCAGCGATCTGATCGAATCGCCCGCTGCTGCCCCCCTTTCGCTGCGCTCCCCCCCTGTCATTCTGAGCGCA
>JBBRFH010000147.1:0-8691 GCA_038224615.1 Tepidisphaerales bacterium | reverse complement strand
GCCGATCTGAGATTCGGCGTATGCCACGATCGGGGACGTACCAAGCGGCGTCGGCGCGGGTGCGGCGGCCTGACGGTTGGGAACGATTTTGGACGGGTCGATGTCTATGCCCAGCAAGCCATCGCTAAAGACGTAATACGCCCTGGAGACCAGCGAGCCCTTGGCATCAAAGAGCACGACCATGGGCGAGTAGTAGCGGTAGTAGCCCACGCCCGTGACGCCGATGTTGTCGCCGGCACCGCGGACTACGATTCCGTTCGCCAATACCTGCCGGTCGCGGTCGGCGATGGCGTCGAGGATGAGGCCTGTCGGGGCGGTGTTAGATCCACCGTTGCCGGTGGCGGCGTTGTACTGATTGGTATCGAGTTGGCGCCAGTGAGCTGCGTCGGTGAACGGCGCGGGATCTGTAGCGGCGGTCTCGCTGAAGCAGATGTAAAGTTTTCCACTGACTACCAGGTACTCGCCGACGGTGTGAACGCCTGCGGCCCATGCCTCAAATGGCGACGATTTCACGGCCACCGACGCGGCAGTCATTCGGCCGGTGATGCGGTCGCGGTAGACCGCGACGCCGCGGACTTCCTGCAAACCCACGGCGTCGGCGCGGGCGCGGGCGAGCATGGCGCCGATGACATTGCTGCCGCTCTCGGTGCTGCGATTGCCCGACAGCAGCCGGAACGTGGGCACGGCGATGCCGATGAGGATCACGATCAGGCCGATCACGACCATCATCTCGATCAGCGTGAATCCGCGGGCGGTTGGCTGCGTGCGATTCATGGGTCAGTTCTCGAACGAGTAGAGGTTGTCGTCGTCGGTCAGCAGGTCGCCGTCAGGCCCACCTGAGACCCAGAAAATGCGGTTGTCTTTCCCCGTGCGCGAGAAGGACGGCGTGGACGAAACCTGCAACCAGTACGACGCGTTGCTCAGCGCGATACCGGCGGCGTTTTGTACGCACTTGTACGCGAGCGTCCCGTCATTGACGACCATGCCGGTACGGTAAGTCTGAGAGGCGTTGTAGGTCTGGTCGAGCCGCAGCGCAGAGCCGGCGCAGTAGATCGGATTGCCCCAGGCATCGGCGAGGGTATTGACCGGAAGCGCGACGACGGACCATTCGGGATCGGTGCCGGGCGTCTTTGCGTTATTCGGCTGTGAATTGGCGCGGTACAGCGTGCCCGAACCGGCCGGGTTCTGGACGATTTCGCCGATGCCGTAGTTGGGCACGGCGTTCCACAGCGCAACGAGCGTCGTATCAACCGGCTTGAGCGAGCCGGCAGACATGCGGTCGAGCATGTCCTTGTTCTTGGGAATCTGTCGGAGCTTCTCCATCGCGATGATCGTGGCGATCACATGCCCGCCGCTGCTGACGCTGTAGGTTGCTTTGAGCGAGCCCGGCAACTTGGTGGCGTTCTCATACTCGGTCTGAAGCGCCATGCAGTTTTCAAGCGCCACACGGGTGGCTCGGCCTTTGGAACTGGCCATGACGGAGCTGATTGCGATGGTGATGATCGACGCCAGGATGGCGAGGATACCGACGACGATGAGGACCTCGAGCAGCGTAAAGCCACGGGCACGGCCGGACGGACGGGATTGGTTTGTTGGTCGAATGGACATTCCTCGCTCCTGATGCTTTCCCGGTGCGTGCGGCGCGCTGCGTGTACGCCCATGGGCATTATTCGCCGTGTCCACCGCCGATCGGTCGCTGGGCGTCGGAACTTGGGCGTAAGACTTCGTAGCTGTAGAGGTTATCGTCGCGGGTCAGGTACCGTCCGTCAGGCCCGGCGGAGACGAAAAACGGGCGGTTTTGCGGGGCCATGCCGATGCCCGGGTGCTGGCCGGCAAGGAACGCGATCGGGTTGCCCCAGGCATCGCGGACGACCTGTTCCGCCTCGATCATGCCCTGCCCGACGGCGCTGTAACCGGACTCTGCTTCAGCGCCGATTTTAAGCTCGCGGGCCTGCTGGATCAGCCGCCTTAGCAGCGGAACGCTGGTTCGCTGCACATACTGCTGAAACTGCCCTTCGTCCAAGCCCACCGGCGGCACCTCCGACGCCGGCCAGGTGGTGGGCGTGGCGTTCGACCGCTCGGGATAGATCAGCCGATAGGCGTCTTCCAGTTCCGCCAGCGTCCGCCGGGTAACATCCTGCGCGCTGGTCGCGCGCACATAGCGGGCGAGGCTGACGAGCACGCCAAGCACGATCACCAGGAACGCGAGCGTGGTCAGCAGTTCGAGGATGGTGAAGGCGCGTCTGCTGCGCCGGGTTGATGCGGGGAAATGCATCGGGTCATCAGCGGAAATTCGTCACGTCGTCACAGCGGGCGACTTCGGAAGACACGTTGTCGATGCCGCAGCCGTACCGTCCATCCGGGCCGGCGCTCCAGAGGACGAACGGAGCAGAGGTGGCGGCGGATTCGTTGGCGTCGATCGAGCCGTTCATGTTGGTGTCGCCCATCAATGCGGCAATGCGCTTGGGCGCTTCAGGGTCGCCGGATGCAGACGGAGGCGTTGTCCAACTGAATTGAACGCCATTATTCGTCCAGTTGTAGGCTGACGTCGACCCCATGCTGAGATAGCCGCTGGCGGCGCTGATGTTGCGTGGCGCGCTCGATGCGGGGAAGTAAAGGATCGGGTTGTCGTTGCGATCGACGATGGTCGTGCCGACCATTTTGAACGTCCCGGATTGCAAATACGGGCGCTTGATCGGGGAACCGCGTTTCACGCGGTAATTCTGCTCGTCGCCGCCATCAGACCAGTTGAACTCAGACCAGTACGCGTTAGCTGTGGTCGGCGAGGTGGGTGGCGCGTTGCCGAGCGTCCGGTAGCTGCACACATAGATGAGGTCGATGCCGCCACTGGTGAACAGGACGACCTGTCCCGGCGTATATTCGACGCCACCGCTGTAAACCGGTGCCGTGGCGATCGCCAATTTCCAGTACGTTGAGCCGGTTGCATCGCTCGGTGCGACGCTCGGCGCAGGGTTGGCAAGGATGCTGACGTATTTGGTCGCCGTCTCGCTGACCAGATCGCCGGCGAGGTATGTGTTGCCGTTATTGAACGCCGCAATCGCCCCAATCGGCTCGGCGATAGGCCCCGGCGACATCAGCGCCTTGCCCAGGACGGCTGCCCCGGTGTTCGCGACGGTCACCTGCGGGTAGGCGTTGTAATCCTGCTTGTACTGCTCGAGCGCCACCGAGATGCTCTGCAATTGCCCGGCGATCGACGCGCGTTTGCCCGCGCGGACGGCCTTGACGACCGCAGGCAGGAGGATGCCGATCAGCAGCAGGATGATGCCGATGGAGACGAGTAGCTCCAGCAGCGTGAATCCGGCCGGGCGACGATTAGCGGTTGCGGAAGTTCGTGATGTCATCGCTGGTGCCATATTTGCCGTCCGGACCCGCACTGATCAGCATGTACCCGTCTTTTTGCAACGGCTGAAGCGCCGTGCTGTCAGGATTGCCGTAGTAGCTGTACACGCCCGCTGACGAACCGAGAGACGTCATTACATTGTTGACCGGCCCGGAGTAGTTATCGCCGCCCTGCGCCGGAAAGGCGATGGTGTCGATCGGCCACTCACTCGCCTGCGGCTGATAGACGCCGGCGTAGGTGGTGTGGATTTGCTTGATCTGATACTGCGTCGTCGCCTCGGCGGCGGCATACCCGGTGTGGTCGGTGTAGAAGTTGGCCGCCCCACGATTGGCCCGCATATAAAGGATCGGCGAGGGCGTGGAGAACTTATCGACGATTTCCGGCACCTGGGTGTCGCCGACGAATGTTCCGTTGGCGGCGTTCCACTGCCCCTGAACGGGCGTCGCCGAAGCGGGATTCAGAACCTTATACGTAGTCTCATCGGCGGTGATGGAAATCATCGCGGGATATCGCTTGACGTTTCCAGGGTTCAGGCTGAGCGGGCCGCCGGCGTTCTGAAGCATTGTTGCGTTGACCACGAACGACGCCGGCACCGCGGTGTATTGCAACCCGCCGGCGAGCGCCAAGTAAAGATTTTCCGTCGAGGTTATTGCGGTGACATTGAGCTGCGCGCCCACGTTGGCCGGGTAGTCAATGTATGGCTTAGTGTTACTGAATGGCTTGAGTTGTGGCTGAAGGAACGCCCCCGGATACGCTTGAAATTCGTCAAAATACTGTTGCAAGCCTGCTTCGATACGGGCGAGCATTTGTCGCGTGTTGGCGGCTTGGGCGGAGCGTTTCACCTTGGCGATGACGGGGACCGAAATGCCGATCAGGATCAGGATGATGCCGATCGCCACCAGCAGTTCCAGCAGCGTGAAGCCGCCCACGCGGATTGCCGATTGTCGATTGCCGATTGCCGATTTCACCGGATGTCTCCTCCGCGATCGCGTTTCCGCGATGAACCCTTCTGCTCGTCCAATGGGCAATTGCCAATTGGCAATCGGCAATTTCGCCGACGTTCACTTCTTATTGTTGCCGCCGGACATGCCCTGGATCAGGCTGACCATGGGCATGAACAGTGCGATAACGATAAATCCGACGATCACGCCGAGCACCACGACCATGATCGGCTCGAGAATGCTGATGAGCGAGCTGACAAGCACGTCGACGTCGCTGTCGTAGTTGTCGGCGATCTTGATGAGCATCTTGTCGAGGTCGCCGGTTTCCTCACCGACGTCGACCATGTTGACGACGATGGCGTCACACACCTTGGTGGCGCGGAGCGGGTCGGCCATGGTTTCGCCTTCGCGGATGGCGTCGTGGACCTTGGCCAGGGCGCGGGCGTAGACCTCGTTGCCGGACGTTTCCTTGGTGATGTTGAGCGCGTCCAGGATGGGCACGCCGGCGGAGATCAGGGTGCCGAGCGTCCGCGTGAAGCGGGCGATCGAGCTCTTGGACATGATCTGGCCGAGCACCGGGATCTGCAGCAGCATCACGTCCGAGTAATACTTCCCGCCTTCGCTCATGCGGATGAGCTTCCATGTGACGTAGAAGAAGATCGGGCTGAAGATGACGAAGGCCCAGCCGTACTGGTTGGCCATCCAGTAGGAGAAGTCGACCAGGATCTGGGTGACGGTGGGGAGCTTGAGGTTGAAATCGCGGAAAATTTCGGCGAATTTGGGGATCACGAAGATCATGATCATGGAGACGATGGCAACGGCGATCGTGATGACGACCGCCGGGTAGATCATGGCGCCGATGACTTTCTTTTTGAGTTTGGCGGCCTTCTCCATGAAGTCGGCGAGGCGGTTGAGGATGATGTCGAGCACGCCGCCGAGCTCGCCGGCGTGGATCATGTTGACGTAGAGCTTGTTGAAGGCCTTGGGGTACTTGGCCATGGCCTCGGAGAGCGACCCGCCGCCTTCGACTTCATCCGCGACGCCGCCGATAATGGCTTTGAACAGGCCGGGGCGCTGCTGGCTTTCGAGGATCTGCAGCGAGCGCAGGATGGGCAGACCGGCGTCCTGCAGGGTGGAGAGCTGTCGGGTGAAGGTGACGAGCTGCTTCTGGGGGACGCCGCCGATCGCGAAGGGGAGCTTCTTCTTCGGGGTGAGCGGCTGCATCTCCTCTTCGGCCGGCCCGGACCCGCCGCTCTTCTTGCGGACCGCCTTTTTGCCGGCCTTTTCCTTCACCTTGGTGGGGAAATAGCCCTTGGCGCGGATCTTCTGGATCGCTTCCTCCGAGGAGCCGGCGTCGATCTCGTCCTTGACCTCCTGCCCGGAGGAATTCATCGCTTCAAAGGTATAAGTGGCCATACTGCTCCGCTGCCTGAGTGTGGTTTACCGTCGGCATTGTACGCGCTGTCCACCTCGAACGGCGCGGAACCTACGGCTGCGAAAGTTCGGCGTTGGTTAGCGGATGGCGCTGGCGGTCGGCTCATCGAATTCGATGTCCAGCAGATCGAGTCGTTCAAACCGCTTTGCGTGCTCGGCCGGGGTCAGGAGCAGGAGTATGGTGATGTCATCCTGCACGTCGTCGGGCAACCGCTCGATCAGCGGATTGACCAATTCCTCCCGGCCCACCCGATCGAGACCGGCAAACCGTTCAGAGACAATGCGTACCCGAATGCTTACCGAGTTGTAGCGGTACGCCCGGACCTGTTCGCCAAAGGTCGGCCGAAGCGCCGCGCTGATCTGTTCTTCCATCGACATTACGGTCTCCCTGCGGTTTCATCCAAGTGTAGCCGCGACAGCTCTGAGACGATCATATCCGTCGAATGAATAAACTGCTCAGCGTCGCGACGGCTGACGCGTTTTGACTGGTAGCGTGACTGCACACGCCACCCTGACACAGTTCTAAAATGTGAACGCAGTTGCGGGGGTAATTTCACTCCGCTGCGACGCAAGCGTTCCTTGATCCGTTCCAGGTCGTGCCAGCCACCTTCGTTCTCAAAACTCGCCATCATGGCATTACGATGCCCGGTCGCCGTCCGCTCGATAAGGACGGCTTTGAGTACACACTCGACCGCGTACCCAGCTAAATACATGGCGTCCGCGCCGTACACGCCCTGAAAGATCGGCGCCATCAAGGCGTTCGCTGCCTTAAGCCTGAGCCGTCCTGCACGCAGGAAAGCTCGTGAACTCGGATCAAGCATCCGATCTCCCGCCAATTCCCTGGCGTTACTCTTCCACGATCGTCTCGCGGACCACTTCCTCGATCGTCGTGACGCCGTCGTAGATCGCCAGCAGGCCGCTTTCGCGCAGCGTGCGCATGCCGCGCTTCTTGCTCTCGGCGCGAAGCACCTGCGTACTGGCGTGGTGGATGATCATGTCGCGCATGTCGTCGTCGAGGGTCATGATTTCGTACAGGCCCATTCGGCCTTTGTAGCCGGTGTTGTTGCACAACTCGCAGCCCTTGCCGAAGTAGAAGACCCGGCCGGCGACGTCCTCCTGGCGCAGTTCCAACTCCATGAGTTGTTCTTCGGCGGGCACGTACTCGGTCTTGCAGTTGAGGCAGATCTTACGGACAAGTCGCTGGGCGATGATGCCTTCAAGCGTGGCCGTCACCAGGAACGGCTCCAGTCCCAGATCCAGCAGACGGGCGATCGAGCTGGGGGCGTCGTTGGTGTGCAGCGTGCTGAACACCAGGTGACCCGTCAGCGACGCCTGCACCGAGATCTCGGCCGTCTCCTTGTCGCGAATTTCACCGATCAGCACGATGTCCGGATCCTGACGCAGCATGGCGCGCAGGATGCGGGCGAACGTCAGGTCGATGTCAGGCTTGATCTGGCACTGGATGATGCCGTCGATGTCGTATTCGACCGGGTCTTCGGCGGTGATCAGCTTGGTGCTCGGGTCGTTGAGCGAGCGAAGCGCGGAGTAGAGCGTGGTCGTTTTGCCCGATCCTGTCGGGCCGGTGACGATGACGATGCCGTTGGGCTTGTGGATGAGCTGGTCGACACGCTTAAGGTCGTCCTCGCGGAGTCCGACGCGGTCGAGGTCGAGCGAGACGTTGCTGCGGTCCAGCACACGCATCACGACGCTCTCGCCGAACATCGTGGGGAGCACGCTGACACGCAGGTCGATCGGCTGGTTGTTGACGCTCAGTTCGATGCGTCCGTCCTGCGGGATACGGCGTTCGGCGATGTCGAGGTTCGCCATGACCTTGATACGCGAGCTGATGGCGGGCGCGATATGGCTGGGCGGCGGCATCATCTCGTAGAGGATGCCGTCGATGCGATAGCGCATCTTGAACTCGTCCTCGAACGGCTCGAAGTGGATGTCCGATGCCTTGTCCTTGATCGCCTGCAGCAGCACGAGGTTGATCAGCTTGCGGACGGGGTTGGAGTCGGCGGCGTCCTTGAGAGCGTCAAGGTCAATCGACTCGCCTCGCTTACCGAGATCCTTGAGGGCCTCGTCGGTCTGCATCTCGCCGAGCACTTCGCCCAGCGATTCGGCGGCGGCGTTGTAGAACTTGCCGACGAGCCTTTCGATCTGGTCGGCATCGCCGATCTTCACCGTGACGCGGTAGCCCATCAGCGACTGCAGATCGTCGACGGCGCGGAAATTTTCCTGCGACGCCATCACGACCGTCAGCTTCTTGGTCTTGGGGTCGAACTCGATCGGCAACACCTTGCTTGTGGTGGCGATCTGCTGCGGGACGGCGTCGATCGCCTCCTTGGAGATGCTGATGCCCGACAGGTCGATCAATTCCAGCCCGCGCTGGGCGGCTAACGCGATGTTGACGTCGAGTTCCTTGACGTAGCCCAGGTCGATCAGGATTCGGCCCAGGACGGTGCCCCGGCCCTTTTCCTTCTGGAACGTCAACGCCTCGACGACCTGCTCTCGCGTGACCTTGCCCATCTTGGTGAGGACACGGCCGAGCGGACGCCCCTGGAGTTGGTCGATCGGGGGCGTGCCTGGCGCGGATGACACCGGCGCGGCGGGGCCTGTGGGTTTGGATGCGAGTTGGCTCATAAGAGTACCTATTTGCGATTGTCGACCGTCGACCCGCGATTGAACTTACCGCTTCAAAACCTCGCCGATCTGCCTCAATCGCAAATCCCAAATCGGCAATCGCAAGTGCGTCATTTCTTCTGCTGCATGGCCTGCATCCGCGCCCGCGTGGCGGCGGTGGCGGCGGCATCGGGCTGGCCGGGCTTGCCCGCGCCGCCACCCGGGGTCGCCGGTGGTACGGCAGCCGGCCGGCCGACCTGCCCCGTCGACGCCTGGGCGTTTTCCTCCGCCTCGGCTTTCAGCCCGTCGTCCTGAATTTCGATATCGACACCG
>JBBRFH010000146.1:0-8745 GCA_038224615.1 Tepidisphaerales bacterium | reverse complement strand
ATGCACATAGATACTCCCATCCTCCGCGAGGAGGTCGCGCATGAGGATGAGGCGTTCGTAGATCATGGAGATGAACGAGTCGGCCCCTTTGCCCCAGGTGTCGCGGTAGGCGATTTCTTCGAGGATGTTGGGGCGTTTGTGGAACGTGTCGCCGCCGTCTCCCACTTCGATGTCCATCGAGAAGTCGGCCCCGACGTCGAAGGGGCGGGTCGATGTAGATGAGCTTGAGCCCGCCGTGTTCCCCGATCTCATCCCGCTGCGGGCGGCGGTGTTTGTTGGGGACGCGCCGCAGCACACGCGGTGCGGCAGACAATCGCGACGCTTCTGCTAGTATCCCCCGAACCATGATTGTTCACATGATCGGCAACGCCCACCTCGATCCCGTCTGGCTCTGGCGATGGCAGCAGGGCGTTGACGAGGCGATCGCCACCTTCGGCAGCGCGCTCGATCGTTGCGACGAGTACCCCGACTTCATCTTTACGCGTGGCGAGGCGTGGCTCTATCGCCAGATCGAACTGCTCAACCCGGCGATGTTCGAGCGAGTGAAGCAGCACGTCGCCGGAGGCCAATGGCACATCACCGGGGGGCAGTGGATCCAGCCCGATTGCAACCTGCCCACCGGCGAAGGCTTTCGTCGACAGATCCTGCACGGGCGGCGCTACTTCAAGGAGAAGTTCGGCGTCACCCCCGACGTCGGATACAACGTCGATAGCTTCGGCCACGCCGCGACCTTGCCGGACATCCTGGCGCGCGAGCACTATCTCGGCTACGTCTTCCACCGCCCGAGTCAGCAGCAGACACCGGTGCCCGGCGCTACCTTCCGTTGGCGCGGACCAGGCGGGGGCGAGGTGCTCGGCTTCCGTATCCCCGCGGCCTATACCACCCGCGCCGACGACCTCTACGGCCAGGTCATGCTCTCGATCGAGGCCGCCGATGAGGCCATCGGACACGTCATGTGCTTCTACGGCGTCGGCAACCACGGCGGCGGGCCGACCAAGGGCAACATCGAGTACATTCTCAACAACCGCCACGCCTTTCAGGGTGCCGAACTGCAGTTCAGTACGCCGCAGCGTTTTTTTCAGTTGGTGAATCCCCGGCGCGAGAAGCTGCCCATCGTCGACTTCGAGCTGCAGCGCACCTTCCCCGGCTGCTACGTCGTGATGCAGGACATCAAGCGCCCGCAGCGCTACGGCGAACACCTGCTGATGCAGACCGAAGCGGCGATCCAGCAGTGGGGCGATCCCGCCGACCACGCCGGACAAACGCAGAAGCTCGACAGCGCGTGGGAGGACCTGCTGTTCACGCAGTTTCACGACATCCTCGCCGGCACGAGCATCAACGCCGCATGGGAGAGCGTCCGCGCCATGCAGGGCCGCGCGCGGATTAACGCCGAGGAGATCATGCTCGAGGTCACGCGCCGCTGGGCGCGCCGGCATCTCCCGCCGGTCAACCAACAGCAGATCGCGCTGATGAATCCCGGAACCCTGCCGTTCGACGATTTCATCGAACACGAGCCGTTCGTCGATTTCGTTCACAAGTGGGGCAACCGCTGGCTCTCGACGGCCGACGGCAAGCCCATTCCCTACCAGCATGTGCGGGCGCAGAACCTCGCGATGCCGACCCATAACATCGTCTTCCCCGCCCACGTCGGCGCCGGCGCCGCAGGCGTCATCCTCCTGCGCGACGATGCGCCACCGGCCGAACTGCCGAAGGTCGACGGCAACCTGTCGGCCACGCCGACGCGCATCGCGAACGATCACGTCGCGATCGAACTCAACGATCGCGGTATCGCGCAGATCCGCGGTGGCGGCCACGACCTGCTCAACACCGGGATCACGCTGCACCTGCGCGAGGACAACGCCGACACCTGGGGCTTCAGTATCACCCAGTTCGACGGTCCCGTCACCGACACCCTCAACGGCTGCACATGGACGGTCGAGGAAACCGGCCCGCTCCGCGCCCGCGTCTTCACCGATGTATACCTCGGGCGTTCCTCACTGCGCTGGACGCTGACGCTGCATCACGACCGTCCGCGGATTGACCTGCGCGTCGACGTGACGTTCGCCGAGCGATTCCGCATCCTGCAGATGCCCATCGACCTGCGCGCCGCGCCGGCGCGATGGCGCTGCGGGCAGCCCGGCGGTGCGGTGACCCGCGCCGCCGCGCCGGTCGAATGGCCTCTCCATGGATGGGCCCACACGCTCGGCGGGCCGGGGCTTGCGGTCGTCACCCAGCACGTCAACAGTGCCAGTCTGGACGGCACCCGGTGGACATGGTCGCTGGTCCGCGGCTCACTCATGGCCAACGGCAGCGGGCCGACCAAGCACGCGGTCGGCCCGGACGTGTTTGCCGATCAGGGGACGCACCGGTTCGATTTCCAACTCACCCCGATCACGACGGACACTCCGATGGACGCCCGCTTCGACGCCGACGCCACACGTCTGGCGCAGCCGCCGGTGGTCTTCGATCGCTACGAGGGCATGAACCGCCCGACGTGGGGTGCCGTCCCCCCGCGCAACCTCTGGACCGCCGGCGAACACCGCGCCCACCAGGACGGCAAACTGCCGCTGCCCGAGGACAGCACGATCAAGTCCTTGGAAGAACACTGAACCTGCCGTCGTGGCTTCGACCCCCCGGCGGCGTCATGGACTTCATTCTGAAGCACGGCGGGCGAACATCGGCCCAGCCGGTGCGCCAACGAAACAGCCACACCCGGCCGCGTTCGTCCCCGGCCAACGGCAGCGCACGGCACGCGTGCCTGCGGTTTATCGACCGGTTCTGCGCGTTGTCATCCTGAGGTACTCCGAAGGATCTGCTCGCCACGTAAAGGCCCATGACGGTGCCAGTAGATCCTTCGGAGTGCCTCAGGATGACAAACGGGCGCAGGCGACTTGTCGGGGGCGGGAGAAGTCCTGTTTTCTTGCGGCGCGGCCATGTCTTTTTCTGGCCGAAACTGCGCTGCCAACATCGCGGACGCGTTCGCGGGGCGCGGCCGGGGTTTTTATCGGAGTGGGGACGGGGCGTTGGTCGGGGCGGATAAATTTGTTGGGTCGGGCGGGCGGGCGTACATAGGTGGGTGAATGCCCGGCCGCGTTACTGATCAGGATCTGCTTCGCGACTACGTCGCCGGTGGCGACGAGGTGGCGTTTGGGGAACTCGTGGCGCGGCATGCCGACATGGTGTATGGCGCGGCGGTTCGGCAGGTGGGGAGGTCGGGGCTGGCTGATGAGGTGACGCAGGCGGTCTTCATATTGCTGATGCGCAAGGCCGCGCGGCTGCCGGAGGGGGTGGTGCTGGCCGCGTGGCTGCACAAGGCGACGCGTTACACCGCGTTGAACGCGATCAAGCGAGAGAACCGCCGCCGAAAGCACGAACGGAGGGCCGCCGAGATGGCCGCCGATGCACGACGATCCGAGCCCGCCACGACTGCCTCTGCCGCGTTATGGAAACAGCTTTCGCCCGACCTGGACGACGGCATCGCCCGTCTGGCGGCGCGGGATCGCGAAGCGGTGGTATTGCGCTTTTTGGAGTTGCGAAGTTTCGCCGACGTGGCGCGGACCATGGGTGTCAGCGAGCCGGCGGCGCAGATGCGGGTGGCGCGGGCGCTGGAGAAGCTGCGGGCGTTCTTCCGTCACCGGGGCGTGGTCCTGACGGCGGCGGCGCTGGGGGGCGCGGTGACTGTGAATTCAACGCAGGCGGCGGCGCCGCCTGCGCTGGTCGCGGCCGTCGCGCGGCAGTCGTTGCTGGCGGCGGATGATCTTCCGGGCGATGCCTTCGAACTGGCGAGCGAAGTCGGCAAGGCAATGGCGCTGCAGACCCTTCGCCACGCCGCCGTCGCCGGGGTATTGATCCTGGCGACGCTGGTGCTGAGCACGCTGCTGATCCAGCACCTGCTGACGCGTCCGGCCGGCTACTGGCAACTGCCGCGCTGGGGCCAGCCGTCCGAGCAGCGCGAATCGGTCCCCACCGCCGCCAGCGCCATGCGTGCCGCCGGCGGCTGGCGCGGGTTCGAGTTGATCGCCGAAATCGACGTCAATTCCCACGGCTTCGCCAGCCAATTCCTGCCCCCGTGCCGCATCGGGGGGCGCGCCGCACTAGCCAAAACGGCAACGTTTGTACACCATACTGCCGGCGCGACAATCGCTTACCGGCATGAATACTAAACTCCCTCCCATTCAGCGCGGCGTTAACTTCGGCTTCTATGCACGCAACGGCTACTTCGGCTCGGCGCAGGCGCGCACCGAGGTGGATCGGATGACGCGGCTGCGGGCGGCGGAGTGACGGTGGAACTGTCGGACGATTCGGGTATCGCATGCCCTGACCCGCTCTGAACCTACCCAACGTGCCGTCGGGGTCAGTCAGTTCTCCTCGCTCGTTGACAATATTCCTGGCTGCTTGCGGGCGAGTTGAAACGGCCCAGCAGATGGTCGCGACCGCTGAGCGTAACGATGGTCCAGCCGGACGTCCGGTGCAGGCGGTATTTCGAGATTTAGTCGGGGGAAACGCGTGGCATGCAGCACCTTTTCGGAGGCTAATGACGGAACCATTCCGTCATTCTCCGGCATTCCGAGGCTGCACTGCCGATTGTCGACAGGTACGCAAGTCATGCGTTCAGCGAGATTTCCAATCAGAGCGGGCGAAGGGATTCGAACCCTCGACGTCCAGCTTGGGAAGCTGGCATTCTACCACTGAATTACGCCCGCAAATAACTCCCTATGTGCCGATACTTATGACCGGCGTTTCGGAGTTATTGCCCGGGTTATTGCCCATATTTGACGGTCTGGGCACAATCGGAGCGACGGCAGTCTATCCCACGTTGCCCGGCGATGGCAAGACCTGCCAAATCCTTCTTGCCGCGCTGTGGTCGTGCCGTGGATTGGACACCCGGCAGTGCGGGCGAGCCGGCATGGCCTGGCGCGAGATGCGGTTGTATCGTGCGAGGTCGGTGACACAAATGGTTCAGAGCGGGCAGAACAGTGCATCGGGACGGCCGCCGAGTGTGGTGCTGATCCTGAGCGGGGGGCTCGACTCGACGGTGTTGCTACAGCACATGATCGCCGGGGGGCACGCGCTGCGGGCGTTGTCGGTCGACTATGGGCAGCGGCATCGGCGCGAGCTTCTTTATGCGCACGCCACTTGCCAACGACTGGGCGTCGAGCACCGGACGGCGGACCTATCGGGGATCGCATGGATGCTGGCGGGTTCGGGGCTGGTCAATCCGGACGTCGCGGTGCCGCACGGAGAGTATGCAACGCAGAATTTGAAAGTGACAGTCGTCCCCAATCGCAACCTGATCATGCTGTCGGTGGCGGCGGCATGGGCGATCGACCTGAAGGCGGACGCCGTCGCGTTCGCGGCCCATCATGGCTACCACACGCTCTACCCCGACTGCACCCCCGAGTTCATCGCGGCAACGGCGGCGGCGATCAAGCTGGCGGATTGGCATCAGGTGCAGTTGCTCGCGCCGTTCGCGTTGATGACCAAGGCGCAGATCGTGCAGCGCGGCGCGGAGCTCGGTGTGCCGTTCGAGCAAACATGGTCGTGCTACGAAGGCGGCGATGTCCACTGCGGGCTATGCGGGACGTGCATCGAGCGACGCGAGGCCTTCAATCTCGCCGGTGTGCCCGATCCGACTCGCTACCAGGTTGCGGGTTGACGCGGCGGCTGATCTTGCGATAAGCACACGCCAGATGTCCCCTCTCACCCCATCACCGCGCCCCAAGGCCGTCGTCCTGCTCAGCGGCGGGATCGACTCGGCCACCTGCCTGGCGATCGCGCACGCCGAAGGCTTCGCGCCGCACGCGCTGTCGTTCCGGTACGGACAACGCCATGTGTACGAATTGCACGCGGCGCGGCGCGTCGCCGATGCGGGGCACGCCGTCGACTCTCGCACCATCGAGATGGACCTGCGCCAGATCGGCGGATCGGCGCTGACCGGCGACCTGCCGCTGCCGACCGATCGCACCACGGCGCAGATGAACTCGAGCGTCGCGCCCACCTACGTGCCGGCGCGCAACACGATCTTCCTGTCGTACGCGCTGGCGTGGGCGGAGGTGCTCGGCGCGGGGGACATTTTCATCGGCGTCAACGCCGCCGATCATGCCGGCTATCCCGATTGCCGGCCGGAGTACATCCGCGCCTACGAGACGATGGCCAACCTCGCGACGCGATTCGGCACTGAAGGGACCCACGCGCTACGCATCCACGCACCGCTGATTGCGATGAGCAAGGCCCAGATCATCCGCCGCGGGCTTGATTTGGGCGTCGACTTTGGACTGACCAGCACCTGTTACGACCCGTCCGATGACGGCCGCGCCTGCGGGCATTGCGACGCATGCCTGGTTCGTCTGGAAGCATTCCGCGAACTGGGCGTTGCCGACCCCGTGCCGTATCGCGGGGATCGCGCGATTCCCGGACGCGGGTGACGGCGGCACTACCGGACGTTGCGGCGCGATTGCGGAGTGCGGCGTCGCGGCGGTAGAACCTTAAGTGATGCCTGACCAAACCCGTGTTGTCTCCCCCGGTCCCGGCCCGCGCGCGGTGCGGACCAGCGACGGCCGCGTCCTGACGGTGCCGGCCGACTGGGTGCTCGTGCCGCCCGGCGACCCCGCGCTCACCCGCCGCATCAAAGCCGCCGGCCCGACGTGGACCGTGCAGGAAAAGCGCGGCCGCAAGCTCTTTTCGCGCGGGGTCTGGACGAGCGCAAAAGTCATCGATCCGATCCTCGCCCAGCTCGAAATCGAGCGCGCCGATCCGCGCTACGCGCAGAAGCAGCATGCCGCCGCCGTCCGGCGCGATCGCGAACAGACCACGTACGTCGGCGAGTTTCGGGACGCGGTCGCACAGTTTCTCGCGTTCCATCCGCGTCATCAGCAGTTGCAGGATCAGCTCGCACAGCTCGTCGCCGATCACGCGACGCCGGTGGGCAGCGGCACGGTGGCGCGCACGGAGCGGATCCCCGTCGCCGAGCGTGCCGAGGCCGCCGTCATCGCGTGGATGCGCCACCAGACGACGGCGTACGATATGATGATCATCCCGCGCGTCGCCGGTAAGCGCCGCGAGGTCCGCCGGATGCTGGCGGCGCGGTCAAAGTCGCTGCTCGATTTCTATCGATACGATCGCGAGGTGGACGCCACCCGCTGTCCGCTGCGCAAGGCGCTGGTCCGCATCGACGAGCGGGCGGCGCTGAGTCAGAGCTGAACACGTCGTACTGCTCCGCACCGTTGTTATCCTGAGCGCCGCGAAGGATCTCCTCGCCGCGTTGAGGCCCGTTGGTTCTCGCACGGGCCTTGCCAGTGCCAGAAGATCCTTCGCTTCGCTCAGGATGACATTGCCCAGTGTGCGGGGCAGGGTGTTCGGTCAGTGAGGCGTTGGACGACGAACTCGCGCGCCGGCCAAGGCACGCGGCTTCATGCAGAGGCACTGTCGAGTCGCGGGTCGTTCGCTTGTCGTCGCTTGCGGCATTCTGTCTGGCTGTTGTCTGGGCGTGCGATCGCTATGCTACGGGCGTGCCTACGAACCTCATGGATGATCCGAGATCGGCACGCCGCGCCGTTACTTTTATCGTCGACGCTATTGCGAGCATTTTTCGGGAAGACCGTCTCGCCGGCTCGCGTGAGATGGTGTGGCGGTTCAGCGGCAATCCGGTCATCGACCGGCACCCGATCCCCAAGGCGTTCGCGATTTTCAACAGCGCGGCGCTCCCGTTCGAGGACGAGTACGCCGGCGTCTTCGGCACCGAGTACAATACTCGTATGCCATAGGTGTGTGCCGGGCGGAGTCGCGACGGGGTTTCAACCCGTGTCTTCAATTTAGAAAGCAAATCCGGGTTGAAAACCCGTGCCACGAAAACATGACGCAATACACTGTCGGCCAAATCGTTGAAGTCATTCAGAAGGCGCTGCCCGAAGTCGATCCGCACCGGACCGCCGACGTGCTGCATACGGGGGATATGCTGGCGATCGCCACGGGCGTGGTCGTTACGTTCCAGGCGACGCGGGCGGTGTGCGAAGAGGCGGTGCGTCTCGGCGCGAACCTCATCGTCACGCACGAGCCTACGTTCTATGGCGGCGAGTTCTCATCGGAACTGCAGAACGATCCAGTGCTTGAGGAGAAGCGCGCCTTCATCGACGTACACAAGCTCAGCATCTGGCGCTGCCACGACGCCTGGCATCGCCGGCAGCCCGACGGCATCCTCACCGGCATGGCCGCGGCGCTTGGATGGAGCGGTCTGGAGACTGCGGACGATCCGCGCGTGTTTAAGCTGGCGTCGCCGACGACGCTGCACGAGCTGGCGCTCGACGCAAAGCAGAAGCTCGGCATCGCCGCAGTGCGATTTGTTGGTGATGGCAAAATGCCGGTTCGCTGCGTCGCGTTCAGCGCCGGTTGTCCCGGCTGGGCGACGCATCGACAACTGTTGCGTACGCCCGGCGTCGACGTCGTCCTGATCGGCGAAACGCGCGAGTGGGAAACTAACGAGTACGTTCGCGACCAATCCGCCGCCGCCCCCGAGGGAAAGAAGCAGGGTTTGATCGTGCTCGGCCACGCCAACTCAGAAGAAGCCGGCATGAAGTATTTTGCCGACTGGCTTCGGCCGATGGTTTCGGGCGTTACGGTGACGTTCGTCCCCGCCGGCGATCCGTTTCAGCACGCGTGAACGCAGCATGGTGCGATGAATCGCACCCTGCGAATTAGCCGTGGCGATCGCGACCGTCGCTTGCGCGTTGGCGGCAGAAACCAGACTCC
>JBBRFH010000145.1:0-8770 GCA_038224615.1 Tepidisphaerales bacterium | reverse complement strand
AACTTGGCGAGGACGACGCCGGGAAACAGCATTAGCGACTGGGCAAAGATGACGGGCATGACGCCGCCGATGTTGACGCGGAGCGGGAGGTACTGCTTGCTTCCGCCCATGACGCGACGACCGCGCACGTGCTTGGCCTGCATGATCGGGATGCGGCGCTGGGCCTGGGTGATGAGGATCGCCGTCGCGATGACGAACACGAACAGCGCTACCAGGACGATCAGCTTGCCCGGGCCCATGGTGGCGGTGGCGTCGTGCTGGCCGCTGAAGTTGAGCGATTTGTAGAGCAGTGCGAGCGCATCAGGCATGCGGCAAACGATGCCGGCCATGATGATCAGCGAAATGCCCTGGCCGAGGCCGTACTCGTCGATCTGCTCGCCGATCCACATCAGGAAGACACAGCCTGCGGTGAGCGCGACCACCCCGGTGAACCAGAACATCGGCCCCTGCCAGGTGCTCTGGATCATGGACGGCCCCATCGAGCCGAGCCAGAACCACGCCTGCATGGCGGCGATCGGAACGGTGGAGTAGCGTGTCCATTCCTGAATCTTTCGCCGGCCGGACTCGCCTTCCTTGCTGAGTTTTTCAAGCGAAGGAACGACCGTGGTCAGAAGCTGGAAAACGATCGACGCCGAGATGTACGGCATGACGCCCAGGCCGAACAGCGTCGAGTGCGACAGGTTGCCGCCGGAGAACAGCGAGACGTACGACGCGAGCCGCGCCGCCGCCGAGTCCTGCCCGCTGGCCGCCTGCTTCTCGGCCATCACCTGCATCGCGTGCTGGTCGATGCCCGGGATCGGCACCGAGTGGCCGATGCGGAAGATCGCCAGCATCATGAGCGTGAACAGGATCTTGTTGCGCAGTTCGGGGACACGGAAGACGTTGAGGAGCGTTTTGATCATGGACGACTCAATGCAGATTGCCGATTGCCAATTGCCGATTGCCGATTCGCTCGCGAGCGTGGAGATTGTCCACATCGGAGCCGAATCAGCAATCGGCAAATCGGCAACCGGCAATGACCGAACTTACTTGGCTTCTTCCACGGCGGCCTGGGCGGCTTCGGCCTCGGCGGCCTTCTTCTTGCCGACGACGGGGGGCTTGTCACGCGGAATGAACTTCTTCTTCTCTTTCGGGAATTGGAAAGCCTCACCCTTGGCGTTGTTGGCGACGCCGCCGAGCTTGGTAATCTGCTCGTGGGCTCCCTTGCTGTACCAGCCGGCGACGACGGTCAGCTTCTTGGTCAGCTCGCCGTGCCCGAGGATCTTCACCTGCTGCTTGAGGTCAGGGACGAGGCCCTTTTCCTTCAGCGCCGCGGCATCGACCGTCGAACCCTCGTCGAACGAGTTGAGGTCCGACACGTTGACGATGTTGAACTTCGTCTCAAAGTCGTAGTTGCTAAACCCGCGCTTGGGGAAGCGGCGGAAGATTTCGGTCTGGCCGCCTTCATAGCCTCGGCGGATGTAGGTGCCGACGCGAGCGCCCGAACCCTTGTTACCACGGCCGCTGGTCTTGCCACGACCGCTCGATTCGCCGCGACCCTTGCGCTGCGACTTCTTACCCTTCAGGCCGACGGTGATCTCGTGTGCCTGTGCCATATCAAACTCCTGTGACTAACGGCGACGATCGATGTGGATCGCGCCTCGCCTTTGAAACAGATTCACCACGAAGACACAAAGGACACACGAAGCTACACGAAAGGAGATCTCTAAATCTGCTTCTTCGTGACTATTCGTGCCTGCTTCGTGTCTTCGTGGTGAAACGAATAATGATGAACTAGACCTTCGCGAGTTCTTTGCCGCCGGCGGCTTCGATCTTGACGCCGCGGTCGCGTTCGACGTCTTCGCGGCTTTGGAGGCGACGGAGGGCATCGAGCGTAGCCTTGACGAGGTTCTTCGGGCTGGTCGAGCCGTAGGCCTTGGTGAGGATGTCGGTGATGCCGGCCAGTTCGAGGCAGGGGCGGACGCTCTTGCCCGCCGAGACGCCCGAACCGGGCATAGCGGGAACCAGAACGACCGACGACGCGCCGTGCCGGCCTTTGACGGTGTGGGGGATGGTGCTGCCCTTAAGAGGCACCTTGACCATGGACCGGCGGGCGTCCTTGGTGGCCTTTTCGACGGCCATGGGAACTTCGTTGGCCTTGCCGTAGCCGAGGCCGACGTTGCCGGCGCGATCGCCGGCGACGACCAAAGCGCCGAAGCTGAACGTTCGGCCGCCTTTGACGACCTTGGCACAGCGGTAGATTTTGACGAGGGACGACTCGATGCCGCCCTCTTCCATGTTGTCACGGCCGCCGCGACGGGGACCGCCACGCATGCCACCGCGCTGACCGCCGCGCTGCCCACCGCGTCCGCCACCACCACCACCACCGCCGCCACCGCGTTGCTGCTGTTGCTGCGAACCGGGTGCGGTCGGGGGAACGATGGTACGGGCTTCCGCCGGAGCGGAGGCTTCGGCGGGCGGGGTGGACGAGGCTTCAGGATTGATCGGATCGCTCATGATTGCTCATTCGTCGCATCGAGGCGACGGTTCAACTGCGTTAGAAAGAAAGTCCACCTTCGCGAGCCGCATCGGCCAGTGCCTTGATGCGCCCATGATAACGACGGCCGTTGCGGTCAAAGGCGACGGCGGTGATGCCGGCGGCCTTGGCCTTCTCGGCCAGTGTCTTGCCGACGATCTTGGCGATCGGGACATTGCCACCATTGGCGGCATCGCCGCGAATGTCCTTCTGCAGGCTCGACGCCGACACGAGCGTCTTGCCATCGTGGTCGTCGATGATCTGCGCGGAAATGTGTTTGTCCGACCGGAACACCGACAGGCGCGGCCGCTCGGCCGTACCGATGAGCGTCTTGCGGATCGACCACTTGCGCTTCTGGAGACGCAGGGCCTTTGCTTTATTTTTCTCTCGCATGATTGTTCAACCTCGGAGCCCACGCTTCGAACCGTGAGCTCAGTTGATCCTTTTCTATTCTCGTTACTTCGCACCAGCGCCGGCGAACGCCTTGCCGGGCTTGATCTTGACGAATTCGCCTTCATAGCGAATGCCCTTACCCTTATACGGCTCGGGCTTGCGGATCTTACGCACGTTAGCCGCAAAATCGCCGACAGCCTGGCGATCGACGCCGACGACGACAATTCGGTTGGTGATATCGCCTTGGCCGGGCTCGACGGTGACCGTCAGGTTGCCGGGGACCGGCACCTTGATCTGGTTCGCGAAGCCGACCGACAGGACGATTTCCTTACCACGCAGTTCGGCTTTGTAGCCGACGCCGCGGAGTTCAAGCGTCTTCTTGTACCCATCGGTGACGCCGACGACCATGTTGTTAATCAGGGCGCGGGTCAGGCCGTGCAACGCCTTGTTCTGGCGCTCGTCGTCCGGACGGGTGACAAGCACGTTGGCACCGTCAATGACAACGGTGATCGACGGGGGAACGGTCCATTCGAGCTTGCCCTTGGGGCCTTCGACGTTGACCTTCTGGCCGTTGATGGCCACCTTGGCCTTACCGACGGGGATGGGTTTTTTACCTACGCGTGACATTTCAATCTTCCTTTCGGTCTGCTCGCATCAGGGTTGGCTGACGGCTTCCCAAAGTCTGGCTGCTACTTGATGGTCGTACTCGTTACTGGTTACTGGTTACTTGCGGGGCTGGTCGCTCGGTTGTGCTCAGTGCTCTTTCGAGCGTTCTGTTGCGCCAAGTAACAAGTCACAAATAACCCGTAACACCTCTTAGCTTACCGTGCATAGCACTTCGCCGCCGACGTTTAACTCGCGGGCCTTGCGGTCCGAGACGACGCCCTTGGACGTCGACACGACCGAGATGCCCAGGCCATCAAGGACCTTCGGCAGCTTCTCGACCGCGCTGTAAACGCGCCGGCCGGGCTTGCTGACGCGGCTGATATCGTGGATCACGCTCTGTCCGCTCAATGCGTAACGGAGCTGGATACGGACCTGGCTGATCGGCAGGGCTTCGATTTCGTCGAAGCTGTCGATATAGCCTTCGTCCTTCAGCACGGTCAGGATGCCGAGGCCCGTCTTGCTCTTGGGAACAAAGACGTAACGGCGTCCGACGCGGTTTGCGTTACGGATGCGGGTCAACAGGTCCGCGATGGGGTCTTGCATGCTCATCGTTAAATCTCGATTGCCGATTGTCGATTGCCAATTGCCGACTGACACTCGTCGATCACCAATTGGCAATCGGCAATTGTCAATTGGCACTGCGCCTTACCAGCTAGCCTTCTTCATTCCCGGAATCATGCCCTTTAGCGCCAATTCGCGGAGCATGATACGGCTGACCTTAAACTTCCGCAGGTACGCCCGGCTGCGGCCGGTGAGTTCGCAGCGGTTCTTGCCGCGGGTCGGGCTGCTGTCGCGCGGCAGGCTGGCCAGCGCGGCGTAGTTGCCGGCCTTCTTCAATGCCTGACGCTGCTCGAAGAACTTCTTCTGCAGGGCCGAGCGACGCTTCTGTTTGGCGATCCAGGCTTGAGTTGCCATATGTCTAGTTCCTAGTGGATAGTCGATAGTTGATAGCCGGGGCTATTGACTACCAACCATTGACTATCTGCTAATCCTTTGCCTTCTCATCGGTCTTGAACGGGAACCCGAAGCCTTTGAGCAATTCACGGGCTTCCTTGGCGTTGGCGCCGTTGGTCACCATGGTGATGTTCATGCCCTGCTGGCTCGTGATGTTGGCGACGTCCACCTCGGGGAACACTGATTGCTCGGTGAAGCCGAAGTTATAGTTGCCCTGCTTGTCGAAACCGTTCGGGCTAAGCCCGCGAAAGTCCTTCACGCGGGGAATGGCCAGCGAAATCATCCGGTCGAGGAACTCGTACATCCGCGTGCCGCGGAGCGTGACCTTCAGGCCCGTCTCCATACCTTCGCGGACCTTGAAGTTAGCGACCGACTTCTTGGCCTTGCAGCGGACCGGCTTCTGGCCGGCGATCACTGCGAGTTCCTTCTCGGCCGAGTCCATCTTGGCCTTTTCGCCGGCGACCATCGCCTTGCCCAGGCCCATCGAGATCACGATCTTCTCGAGCTTCGGCGTGGCGAGGCGGTTCTTGTAGCCGAACGCCTGCTGCAGCTCGCCGACGATCTTGTCGCGGTAGAGCTTGGCCAGGCGCGGCTCACCGACGGGCTTGATGACCTCGTTGGCGACCTTGTAGCCCGGACCCGCCTGCTTGGCGGCTTTGGCCTTGGCCTGCGCGGCCTTGCCCTTTTCCTTGGCGGCGAGTGCGGCCTTGTCTTTTGGTTTCTCTGCCATTGCTTGTTTCCTTCAGGTTCGTGATCGAACAGTCGCGATCACGCCGCTGTTTGGATCTAAAAGTTAATTACACCTTGCCGAGGATCGTCCCGCTCTTGGCGGTGCGAACCTTGTTGCCTTCGAGCGTCTGGAACTTCACACGGGTGCCCTTGCCGGTCTTCGGGTCCACCGGCTGCACATTGCTCATGTGGATTGCCGCTTCCTTCTGGATTCGGCCGCCCTGCGGAAAACGCTGCGACGGCTTGACGTGCTTCCACACGCGGTTGACGCCCTCGATGATGACGCGGTTTTCCTTGGTCAGGATCTGCTTCACCTGGCCGGTCTTGCCTTTTTCGGCACCGGTGATGACGACTACTGTGTCACCTTTTTTGATTCGTTGAGCCATGTCAAATACCCGTTAATAGTCGATAGTTGATAGTCGATAGTTGTGAATGTCGATTTTCGCGATCGACTATCAACTATTGACCATCGACTGCTTACTCACACCACTTCCGCGGCGAGCGAAACGATCTTCATGTAGTTCTTCTCACGCAGTTCGCGGGCAACGGCACCGAAAATGCGGGTGCCCTTCGGGTTGCCTTCCTTGTCGATCACCACGGCCGCATTGCGGTCGAAGCGGATGTACGAGCCGTCGGCACGCTGGGTCGGCTGCCGCGTGCGAACGATGACGGCGCGGATGACCTCGCCGTCCTTGACGTCGCTGTTCGGAAGCGCCTTCTTGACGACGCCGATGATCACGTCACCGACCGTCGCGACCTTGCGGGTGAACTTGCCCCGCGTGGTCGAGCCCTTAAGCACCTTGATGCACATGGCGATCTTGGCGCCGCTGTTGTCGGCGATGTCGACGTATGTCTGTTGCTGAATCATCTCTCGAACTCCAAATTCGCAGATCGCGATCTGCAAACTGCAAATGCGACTACTCGGCTGCGGCTTCGTCCTGCTTCACACCGCTGGCACCGGTGATCGCATCACCCGTGTCATGCGTGATCTTCTCCGGGGCCTTCTCAACGACGCGGACGAGCCTGTGATGCTTGGTGCGGCTGAACGGCCGACACTCGGCGATCTCGACCTTGTCGCCCTCGCGGGCTTCGCCTTTTTCGTCATGCACGTGGTAGACGCTCGAGCGCTTGAGGTACTTGCCGTACTTCGGGTGCTTGGTCTGGTACTGCACGACGACCTTGATCGTCTTGGCGGTCTTGGCGCTGCTGACCTCACCGATGATGGTGCGGAGGTCAGTGCGGGCCGTGGTCTCAGTAGTTGCGGTTGCCATGATTACTCTCAGTCTCGAAACCCGCGTCGGGACGCGGCGCTGAACACAATTAGTTTGACGCCGCCTTGGCCGAACGCTGGCGCTGGATCGTCTTGATCAGCGCGATCTCACGCTTGGCCTTGCCGAGCAGCGTGGGGTTTTCCAGCTTCTCGGTGACGGCCTGGCTGCGCAGGTCGAACAGGTGCTTCTGCTTGTCGGCGAGTTCCTGCTTAAGGGTGTCGTCGTTCTTGTCCAGAAGCTCTTTTTTTTCGTTCTTCTTCATCGCTCTACTCCAGAATCCATCGCCCTTAGGCGGCCGCGTGCTTGCGGGACACGAACTTGCAGCGGATCGGCAGCTTGTGCGCGACGCGGGCCATGCACTTGCGGCTGGTGATCTCGTCGATGCCGGCGATCTCAAACATCACCGCGCCCGGCTTGATGACGGCGGCCCAGTACTCGGGCTCGCCTTTACCGGAACCCATTCGCACCTCGAGCGGCTTTGCCGACACGGGCTTGTTGGGCTGAATACGGATAAACAACCGGCCTTCACGACGCAGGAAGTGGGCGACGGCGACGCGGCAGGCCTCGATCGTGCGGGCGGGCAGCCAGCAATGATCCAGAGCCATCAGGCCGTATTCGCCGAAGGCAACCGTATTGCCGCGCGTCGCGTTGCCACGATTCTTGCCGCGCATGCTCTTACGGAACTTCACTCGTTTTGGCATCAGGGGCATAGGTGCCTCTCAGTCTTCTCAATACGCGTCATCGTCGACGCGGCTAAACCATCAACTTAGCGACGAATCCGACGCATCGGTCCGCCGACGCGGACGTCGGTGTCGAGGATTTCCTCGCCCTTCATGCCGCGGTAGATCCACACTTTCACGCCGATCGTGCCGAAGGTCGTCTTGGCGACGGCAAAGCCGTAACCGACGTCGGCCTGCAGCGTGGTGAGCGGCACCGAGCCCTGGGTGGCTTTCTCCGACCGGGCGATTTCCGCCCCGCCGAGCCGACCCGAGACCTGGATGCGAATGCCCTTGGCACCCGCCGCCATCGTCGATTCCAGACGCATTTTGAGCACGCGTCGGAAGCTGGCACGCTTCTTCAACTGTTCGGCGATCGCTTCGCTGATCAACTGCGGATTCAGGTCCGGGTTCTTGATCTCGATGACCTTGATCGGCGCGATTTTGCGGCGGATCATGTCTTCGAGCTCTTCGCGAAGCTTGTCCAGTTCGGCACCCTTCGGGCCGATGACCAGGCCCGGACGGGCCGTCTTGAGCGTGACGGTGACTTCCTCACGCGTCCGCTCGATCATGATATCCGACACCGCCGCGAACGGCGGGCGACGGTTGAGCTTGTCGTCGATGAACTTGCGAACCTGCACGTCCTCGACCAGGAACTCGCCGTACGCCGACTTCGGGGCGAACCACCTGCTCTTCCAGTCCTCGGTGATGCCGACGCGGAAGCCGATTGGATTGACCTTTTGACCCATATGATTGCTCGGTTAGTTGCCCGCAGCCTCGTCCACGCTGACCACCAGATGACTCGTCCGCTTCTGGATCGGATACGCCTTGCCGCGGTCCTTGGGCTGGAATCGCTTGATGATCGGGCCACCATCGACGCGGGCCTCGGAGACGATCAGTTCGTCCTGACCGGGGGCAGTGTTCTGCTCCTGGTAGTTGGCGACGGCGCTCTTGACGACCTTGCTGATATAGACGGCGGCACGCTTCTTGGAAAACTGAAGCAGCGACAGCGCGTCGTCGACCTTTCGGCCGCGGATCAGGTCCATCACGAGCCGCGCCTTGCGCGGGGCGATGCGGGCGAAGTTGTGTTTTGCTGTGAAAGCCATTGCTTTTAACCCGAAACGCGTCGCGAACGACGCGGTTAAACTCGAGTCGCGAATTACTTCGCGACCTCTTTCTTGCCCGAGTGACCGCGGAACGAGCGGGTCGGGGAAAACTCTCCGAGCTTGTGGCCGACCATGTCTTCGGTCACGAACACGCGGATGAACTTATTGCCGTTATGCACTTCAAAATTGTGCCCGACGAACTCGGGGATGATCGTGCATGCGCGAGCCCAGGTCCGCATGACCGACTTGGCTTTGCGCTCGTTGAGCGTCGAGACCTTCTTGTAAAGCTTCTCGTCGACGAACGGGCCTTTTTTGCTGCTTCTGCTCATGTGCGTTACCTGTTACTCGTTACTTGGCTCTTGTTACTTGTTACTTGCGGTTATCGAGAACCTTCATCGTTACCCGGTTGTGCCAAGTAAC
>JBBRFH010000144.1:0-8797 GCA_038224615.1 Tepidisphaerales bacterium | reverse complement strand
GTTCGGGACGACATCGTTCACCAACGACCCGAGCTATGGAGCGATTGAGCTGTTGCGCTTGTCGTCCGGCAAGCTGCTGCTGCCGCGCATTCAACAATTGCGGACCTCTTACCCACAAGAAGACGTTTGGGTGGGCGACACGGTCACTGAGGTGCGCGGCAAGTACGATCTGGTCCGCCTCAACGAAGACGGCACGCGCGACACGTCGTTCGGGCGGCTGGGAACACTGGATACGACGCTCGATTCGTTCCTCGCGGTGCGCGAGATGGGCGACGGCAGCGTGCTGCTGTTCGGCACGTTCGACACCAAGCCCGGCGAGGTGGGCTTGCAGCCGCAGTACGCGATCATCCGGCTCGACAAACGCGGCCGACAGGACATGGGCTTCGGCGACGCCTACGGGCGGCGCGTGCTCAAGGCCAGCGCAGTTGAGTACACGCCGGCGCGCAAATTCAACATCACCGCGCGCGGCGAGATCGTCCTGCGTCTGGAAGGCCGCGTTACGCCCGGTGGCGGGCAGGACGCTTTCCTGCGGCGCTATCGTGCCGACGGCTCGATCGACCTCACTTTCGGCAAAGACGGCACGCTTAAGCTGATCAACGACGCCGGCACGATCGTCGGATCGCAGGGAGCGATCGAGTCGGACGCGCATGGCAACCTCTACGTCGCCGGAGGGGCGGTGGGCCGGGTGAACGGCAATTATGTCAGCCTCGGCCTGGCTGTCGCGCGCATCACCGCTGCGGGCCAACTGGACAAGTCCTACGGCACCAGCGGGATTGCCAATGCCGGCCGCGTCCTTGCGGGGTTTGAAGCGATGTATCTGCACGACGACGGCCGAGTATTCGTAGTCGGATCGAAGTTCACCTATTACGACCGTTCCGACGGAACGCGCACCGATATTCATTACGGAGTGGGCGTGCGATTCACTGCCGCCGGCAAGGTCGATCGGCGCTTCGCCGGCGGCGCGTTCACAACGCCACTGTTGCGCGAGCAGTCCAACGAAGGCTGGAAGATCGCGTGCGACAGCGAAGGCCGATACGTCGTCGCCAGTAACGCAGCCGTCTATCGCGTTAGTGATGCCGGTGCATTCGATACGGACTTCGGATACGTCATTGCGCTGAACCAGCACATTGATGCGTCTGATCCCGATCGGATTCTGGTCGCATGGAACAACCGTTTGCAGGCGATCCGCACTGACGAAGTTGTTGGTGCGCCGCTCATTACGCTCACAAAAGGCGTGCTGCGTGTCAGCGGCACGGCCCGGGCAGATATAATTCGTATCGACAAGCTCGATGCGGTCTCAGACGTGCCGAGCACCGCCCGGCTGTACGTCACGGTGAATGGCGTCGGTCGGATTATCGAAGTGGCGAACGTCCGACAGATCGGTGTGGATGCGGGCGCGGGCAACGATCAGATCCATGTTGACGGCCGGGTGCGCAACGGCACGCTCATCGCGGCGGGTCGCGGGGCGGACAGTGTCGTCGTCGATTCCGGCAACGCCACCGTCTCCGGCGGCGACGGCAACGACACGCTCGACTCGGCGCGCGGCGGCGATCGACTGGAAGGCGGCACCGGACACGACTTCATCCGCGCCAGCAACTGGATCGCCTTCTATGAGCCAGGCAACGGAATCAGCACGCTGGTGGGCGGCGCGGGCGACGACCTTATTCAGGCGTTCGGGCCGTCACTGATCTTCGGCAACGAAGGAATCGACCGCATCCTGGGCAGCGATTACCGCGATACCATCGACGCCGGCGCAGGCGACGACGTGGTGGATGCAGGCCCCGGCAACGATCGCATCGCAGGCGGCGCGGGCAACGATACGCTCGCCGGCGCTGCGGGCAACGACGCCATCGACGGCGGCTCGGGACACGATCTGCTCATCGGCGGTATCGGTGCCGATGTCCTGGACGGCGGTGCCGACTCCGACACGCTTCAGGGCGTGCAGGACGACGACACGACGCTGAACACCACGCTCGACTTCGTCATCGGCGCGCTTCCAGAGCCCCGTATCGGCATCAGGTGATCTGCTCGATTGCGTGGGCGTGCGACATGCCGACAATGGTTCGCTTTCGCACACGAAGGAGCGACACGGATGTCACAGGCAGTTCGCCTCGGGATTATCGGGGCCGGGGCGTCGGGCAGGGCACACGCGATGGGGGCACAGGCGTCGGGCGGGTACAAGCTGATCGCGGCCGCCGATTTGATACCGGATCGGCTCAAGGCGATGGGCGATGCGCCGCTGAAGATCGCGACGCTGGTCGAGCAGGCCGAGCGGCTCGCCACTGATCCCACGATGGACGCGGTGTGCATCTGTCTGCCAACGCACCTGCACGCGCCGGTGGCGCTGGCATCGTTAAAGGCGGGCAAACATGTGCTGATCGAGTTGCCGCCCGGCCCGAACAGCCGCGACGCCAAGGCGATCGCCAAGGCGGCGGAGAAGGCGAAGCGGGTCGTCCTCTATTCGTGCGTCCGTCGATTCGGCGCCGCCGAGCAATCGGCGCGGCAGGCGATCGAGAAGGGCTTTGCGGGAAGGCTCTATCACGCGCGGGCGACGTTCCTTCGCACCCGCGGCGTCCCGCGCGGCACCGGCTGGTACCAGGACGCCACCAAGAGCGGCGGCGGGGCGATCATCGACCTGGCATTGCCGCTGGTCGACCTGCTCGTCCATTTCTTTGATCCATCCAAACCAAAGAGCGGTTACGCCATCGCGCAGTCGGCGCTGGAGAAGCTGCCGGTGGAGGAAGCGGCGTCGATCCTGCTTAAATTCAACGACGGCGCGTCGGCAGAAATCGCTTGCGCGTGGGCGATGAACCAGCCGCCCAGCCAGGCAGGCTCGACGCTGAGACTCTTCGGCGATGCCGGTGCCATCGACGTCTACACCCCGCGCGGCCCGGAGCTGCACCGCGGCTTCGATGACCGCGGGCAATCCAAGGCCACGCCGATGAAGCAGCCGAAGCTCGCCGGTCACCCAGCGCTGATGCGACATTTCCGCGACTGCATCGTCAATCAGGCGAAGCCGGTTGTCGGCGCACCCGAAGGCGTGGCACTGATGCAGATGATCGAGGCGATCTACAAATCGGCGGCGACCGGAAAAGTCGCCGAGTTTTAACAGCGAATGCGGTGAGCCGGGTGGCGAAGCGCGTCACGCCACCGATGCGCGGCGGGCGTCTTCGGCGCGACGAGTGGAGTCGCGCAGCACGTCGAGTCGCGCAGCGACGCTCGTCATCGACTCAGGTCGCTTGGCGGGGTTGGTGCGGACGCACTCGGTGACGAACGCCGATAGCGGTTCACTGACCAGGGGATTGAGCTGCGCGGGCGTCGCTATCTGGGAGTCGACCAGGAAGCTGTTTTCACCCTTTTTCAGCGTGAACAGCGTCGGCAGCTTGCTGCCGGTGAGCGACCAATACAACGAGGCACCAAAATTGTAGATGTCGGTTTGCGGCGATACGGGTTTGCACTTCACCTGCTCAGGCGCGATGTAGTCGGGCGTGCCTTGGATCCGCTGCTTGGCCACGCCGCTTCGACACGCCTGGCCGAGATCGATCACCTTCACTTCCGCTCCGTTGGCGGACGCGAGAATGTTGGCAGGCTTGAGATCGCAATGCACGAAGCCTGCGCCGTGCATCGCGGCCAGCCCATGAGCGGTCTTGATGAAGATGCCCAGCGTATCGGAAATACGCGCGGGAAGGTGGACGTCCAGCGGCATTGCGTCGACGAGTTCCATCACCAGCGCGGCATCAGTTACGCGGCGCAGAAGGGTACGGTGGACGTGAACGTTCACCACGCCACGCAGATGCGGATGGCGCAGTTGCTTGGCGACGGCGTACTCGTTTTCGAGTTGCTCGATGAAGCGAAGGGACTTGTCGTTGGTCCGCCGGACATGCTTCAGCGCGTAGAGCTGACTGGTCGATCCGTGCGTCACCGCGTAGATGCGGCTTCCGGCGCCGTCGCCAAGGTGCTGGACGACGTCGTAGCCGAACAGCGTGCGTGGCAAATCCAGCGATACACCTTCGGTATTTGAACGGGTGGACTGCGATGAAGAACCGTCACGGCTCATAAGTACATCTGCGTTGGACTCGGACCCGAGGCTGGTCGCGGACGAGGCGAATCCCCGTCACCGCGACCTTCTCATCTCTTAATACGTCACACATCGGCACTTATTGAAAAGCATGTGCCAAGTTAATGAAAATTATCAGAAAACAGGCCTCCACCGCGAATATCGCGGCCAAACCGGGCGATTCCGCCGGTTCAGGCGTGCGCAAATGGGAAGGCGGGCGCGTTTATCGCGACGTTGTCGGCCCGCCATTGATGGGGGCCGCGGGTTTTTTCAGCACACCCACTTCAGCGGACGGGCCGGTATACGGGTTCGCCATGCCGGCTGTAACGATGGTGCGGCTGTACATCTTGAACTCGACGAAGCCGATGGCCTTCGATGCGACCCCCTTGGCCGGCGCCTTGCTCAGCGTGTCCGCGAGGGACTTGGGAATGCTGAACGCGAAATCTGCCGCCCGAAGGGCGTTGGGAATCAGGATCTGATCGTCGAGGCGGCTCAGCCCGAGCTTGTTGGTGGCGAACATGGTCCCGACCGGGTGGTAGACCTTGTCGCCCACGACCAGCCGGATGGCGGCCGGCGTGATGCGGACGACGCCGTCGGTGTCCTGGGCGGTATTGGCAAACGTCGCCCGCAGGACGAGGATGACGTCGCTACTGCCGGCTTTGAATGCCAGCACGGACTTGTTCGGGCGCAACGCGACGATCTCGGAGTCGGCCGCCTCAACGTTGCCGCTGACGGTGAAGACGCCATTCAGCGACGCCATGGGAACCTTCGGCGAGTTGATGAAAACACGCCAGCCGCTGTGATCCGGGCACAGGCGATTGGCATAGGCCTGGTCGAGCAAGTTTGGATGCACGTCGGCGAATGACTGCGCTCCAGCGAGGGAATTTGAGCTCGACACGCTCGTCAGCGAGATGACGAAATCATCGACGGGGACAAGCAGGCCGCTGCTTCGGGTGGGTTCAAGATCGTTGTCCTTGAGCTGATTGGTGATGCGCCCGATGGCATCGCGATGCTGGCCGGCTCCGAGGGCCTCGTGAGGGACGGAGACCTCGTCGGCGGAGACGGTCGGGAACCGCTCGTACCCGCCGATCGAAGGCCCGAATGGCATGAGTTGGGCGCCGACCGCGAACACCCCAGCGCAGAAGAGAGCGGTGATGAATCCGAAAACGCCCGCGCCAGCGCGCTCGACGTAGAGGGGCACTTCAACGTTCCCCGGCACGCACTGGTCGATGACGATTCGCAGCAGGATATAGGTTGCCGCGAAGAGCGTGATGAGCACCGCGCCCGCGGCGTAGTCGGCCATCTTGCCCTGGCCGGCCATGCCGACCAGTTGTTCGTAGTAACCGAAGGCGATCAGAACCCCGATAAACGCGCAGAACGCGGAAATCGCAGAACTGAACATGCCTTGGACGTAGTGGTAGTACGTCACGCCGGCCAGGATTCCGATGATGATGACGGAGAGGATCATGAGGCGTTCGTGGTCTTTTGAGTCGTCTGGATCGAGAAGCTGCGAATCCGCGTCGCCAAGAGGCTAGGTGACTTTGTCGGGTCGGGGCGGCGTGGGCGGTGGACGCGACGGGCCGCGCGATGAGGACGAGGAAGTCGTCGCCTGGCTCCTCAGCACGCGCAGCACTTCCTCAACACTTGTGTCGCCGAGTTCGACGCGCGCCAGCGCCGATTCCTGCAAATAACGCTGCTTCTGCTTGCGGAACAGCGCCTTGAGCTGGTTGACCGTGCCGCCCTCGATGACGGCCTTTCGGACGTCGTCATCGACGCGGAACATTTCAAACACGCCGGTACGCCCCTGGTACGCCAAACCGTGGCAGAAGGGACAGATGATCTCGTTGCCCTTCTGGTCGCGCATCGGTTCCTTGCGGGCCTGGAACAGCTTGTCGACGTGGTCCGCCTTCATGTTCATCTTGCGTAATGCTTCCGGGTCAGGCGCGTAGGCAATCTTGCAGGCGGGACAGAGCACCCGCACCAGGCGTTCGGCGACGATGAGCTTGAGGCTGCTCGCCGCGAGATTGTCGTCGCCGACGAGCTTGCGCCATTGAGTCAACGCGTCGAATGTCGTCGGCGCACGCATCGCGACGTACGCGCGTCGATCGACAGCGTAGCGGGCGAGGTCAATGGCGCTGCGTGGGTCGTCGATCCGATCGACCAGGATGATGTCCGGCTCCTGGGAGATCATCCAGCTCACCTGCTTGGACTCTTCGGCGGCGGGCGCATTGGCGGCGATCTTATTCTGGGTGATGCCCTCAAGGTCGGACACCGCGTCGCGCTCGAGGGTCTGGATGTTCGACAGGAACGCGTCGTGTCGCTTAAGCACGCCGTAGCACAGGTTCGTCAGCCCCTGGCTCTCCGGCGCGGTGAGCAGCACGACACCGCTTTTGTCGGCGATCGTGTTCAGCATCGCCTCGAGCTGGTCGGGGAGGAAACCGAGAGTTTCAATGCGGAACTCGAACTGCTTCTTGAAGTCCAGGCTCAGTCGCATCAACTCGCCTGCGGTCGAACCTGCGGTGTAGACCTCGACTTCGCGTTTGCCCTTGTCCTGAGCGACTTTCATCTTGCCGGTCTGCGGCTTGCGACGATCGGCTGGATCCAGCCCGGCGAGTTGCTTGGCCAGCTCGATACCGGCAGCGGCGGATTCCCTGGAAAACGTCTTGCCCTCGAAGGTGACGCCGTCGACGGTGTAGCGCAGGACAGCGCCGCCGTCGTTGGGCCGCAGTTCGATACGCTGAGCGCCGAGACGGACCGGCCCTTGGAAGACACCCTGAAGTGCGTCAAATGCGGGACGTGCAGGATCGTCATCGACGGGCGGGGGCAATGCCTTGCCGCGATTGTCATAGAGCACGACACCGCCTTCTGAGGCTGTGACCTCCTTGGCCTTCTTGCTTCTGAAGCTCTTGATCCATGCGTTGAACTGCACCTTCAGATCGGCCAGGCCGACTGTCTGATTTCGCCAGAGCAGGTAATACGCTGCCTCGGCGAGCATGCAGAAGATGAACACGCCGAGCGCCGCATAATAGTTCGGCAGAATCGGGATCATCGCGATGCCCAGGAGCATCCCGCCGAGGTTGATCATGTTGACCATCGGCCTGGGCAGCCGCGCGTCGTGGGCGTCCTTATCGACCCACGTCATGAGTCGGAACCAGACCGTCGCAAGCACGACGATCGGCAAGAGCTTAAGGCCATCGATATAGTTGGTCAGCTCAGCGGCAGCCAACAGGGACGAGTCAGTCATTCACGCTCCCACACAGGCACTGTTTCCTCGCGCATCGTCCCACAATACCTCGGCCGGCACATCGAAGCCGAGGGACCGCGACGCGCACACGGCCCGGTTGACCGGGACTAAGGAGGGGATTGTACCAAGTTGTCACCATTCACCAACGTATGGTCGCATCCGAGTTTTGCCGACGGTATGCTTCGCGTCCGATGTTCGGCTTCGGCAAGAAAAAATCCGACGCATCTGTGACCCCTTCACCGGACGGGAAATCCGGGCCGATCGGCGCGCAGGTATCGACCAAGCTCTGCACCGAGCACTTCAACGGCAAGTACCCTCACGTGGGATTGTACGACTGTCGCGAGCGCCGGGTCTGGGTTGCCAAGCCGCTTGGCGGCCAGGCGATTCGGACCAGCCACGCCCGGCTGATCACCGGCTCCGACAACGCCACCAGCACCGTCTGGAAGGATCGATTCCTCTGCTTCTGGTTCTACATCCCGCACACCGGCTCCGGCCATGTTCTCGGTTATCCGATCGAGTGGGGCGAGGCACATCTGCTGGTCCGCATCGACCCGCAATGGGATTACGACCGCCAGCGGCTCATTCCGGCCGAGTTGACCGACCAGATCGACGCCAACATCGAGCGCCAGACCAAGCACGGCCTCCGTATCTTCGATTTCTTTCTCGCCGGCAAGTTCGATTACCCCATCAGCCTGCATCTGGTGGGGCAGCGGGCAAGCGAATCGCAGTTTTATTTGAAGCGCATCGAAAAGGCGGATTGAGCGTCGCTAGACCGGTTGCGGCATGTAATTGTCGGACCACGGGGTTTTTCCCGCCCATGCGCATTGTCGCACCTGCCGATAGAGTCTGTAGAGCAGGGAGGTCTGTACCGATCAAACCGTTGTAGCGGTGGTCGACAGGCAACCGCTGCCTTTTATACTTCCTGTCGAACCGCGAACGCGCTAACGGACGAGAAACCACTATGGCAACCATTCCCAGCACCAGCATCCGCCCCTTTCAGGTCTTTCCCGACGTGCCTGCCAAGCTGCAGCCGTTATTGGAACTGGCAAAAAATTTCTGGTGGGTTTGGCAGCCCGATGCCGCCGAACTGTTCCGCCGGCTCGACCGCAAGCAGTGGACGAAGTCATATCACAACCCGATCAAATTGCTGGGCGTTTTGTCGCAGGAGCAATTGCAGGAGGCCGCATCCGACGACGGCTACCTCGCCCATCTCAGTCGCGTCTATACGCAGTTCCGCCATCACATGGATGAGCAGGGGTGGTTCAAGAAGACCTACCCGGACGACGACATGCACGTCGCCTACTTTTCGGCGGAGTTCGGATTGCACGAGTCGTTGCCGATTTACTCAGGCGGCCTGGGCATCCTGGCCGGCGATCACCTGAAGTCCGCCAGCGAGATCGGCCTGCCGCTGGTCGGCGTGGGCCTGCTCTATCGCAACGGTTACTTCGAGCAGTACCTATCGGCCGACGGCTGGCAGCAGGAACGCTACCCTGAAC
>JBBRFH010000143.1:0-8898 GCA_038224615.1 Tepidisphaerales bacterium | reverse complement strand
TGGTACGGCGTGCCCAGATGACGTTGATCTTCCCGCCGATCATCGCCAGCACGCCGACGCACTTGTTCTCGTGGGTGATCAGGTCGATCGCGAAGGTGTGCTCGCTGATGCGGACGCTGTCGAACGACCGCACCTTGTTGATCAGCGTCTGGGCCAGCTCGCGCCCGGTCGCGTCGCCGTAGGCGTGGAGAATTCGCGCGTAGCTGTGCCCGCCTTCGAGCCCGTAGGCGAGGTTGTGGGCGTTGCCTTCCTTCTTGTCGAAGTGCGCGCCATACCCGAGCAGTTCGAGCACGCGCTTCGGGCCTTCTTCGACGACGAGCTTGACGGCGCTCTCGTCACAGAGTCCGACGCCGACGAGTTCCGTATCGCGCACGTGGGCTTCGACCGAGTCCAGCGGTTGCAGCACCGCCGCGATGCCGCCTTGGGCCCACCAGGTGTTGGATTGCTCGATGGTGTCCTTGGCCAGCAGCAGCACGTCCGCCCCGCCTTCTGCCGCCGCGATCCCCGCGCGCAGGCCCGCGACGCCGCCGCCGATGATCAGCACGTCGGTGATCTGCTGCGGCAGGCGCGAGGCCTTGAAAGGGATGAGGTAGCGACGCTGGGTGAGGGATTCAAACATAAAGCGTGATGAGTGATGCGTGGTGCGTGAAGCTGAAGCTACTGCGGTGCCGGGTCGTCCAGCCTGCGACGGGTTCGTCGCTCATTTCCGAGCATAGTCAGGACGAGTCGGATCACGCTCGTCACCAGTTCGATTCGATGATCAGAAACTCGTTCCGTGAGCACCGGCCGAGCCTTGAAGTACCAATCTCGCGATTCGCGCAGCGAGCCCAATGCGTATGCATAGTATAACGCTCGCTCCTTGGCAGTTGTCCGCGAGTAACCTTCGGCGATCTGCGCACTGATGCGCCCAGTGGAGCGGAACAACTGATCGGAGATGGCATGGGTCCGATGATCTTCCAGCAACTTGGTGCAGTCGGCCCACGCCAGGTCAGACAGGAACAGCGACAGACGGTACGCCTCGACTCGCCAGAGAGTATCGCCTCGGATGTCAGCGTGAACCGTCATCTCCCATTCTTCAAAGGTCATGAAACCTCCATGCGAGACTGTTTCACGCACCACGCATCACTTATCAGGTGACGCGGATTCGGCTATGCCGAATCGCGCGTCACGATCTTGTAGTCCTCGCGCTCGCCGATCCCGCGGACCGGATAATCCTTACGCAGCGGGTAACTCCCAAATCCGCTCCAGGTGAAGATGCGGCGGAGGTCGGGGTGGCCGGTGAAGACGATGCCGAACATGTCGTAGGCCTCGCGCTCCATCCACTCGGCACCGGCCCACACGCTGGTGACGCTGGGGATCATCAGTCCGGGGTCGCCGAGCTTCTCGGCGTCGATGTCGGGCACGTCCTGACCGGGCGCGGTGTCGCGCTCGGGGTCGAGGAAGACCTTGAGCCACAGGCGGTTGTTGAAGTGCGTGCTCGACAGCCCGTAGTTGACGCAGAAGCGGCCTTTGGCGCCGGGATAGTTGAGGTAATCGACGCCGTTCAACTCCGCCAGAAAGTCGTACCGGGTGCGCGGGTTGTCGTGCAGAAAACGGCAGACATCGAGAATCACTTTGCGGCCGACGACGAGCGTCGTCATGTCGCGAAACTCGTTGGCGAGGAACTTCACCTCGGCAAACGCGGCTTTGAGCGGCTCGAACGCGGGGTGTTGGATGGTCTTGGCCATGGCTATAGCCCGTCAATTGTGTGAGGGCCGCGCGATAGCGTCAAGCGGCGGCGGGATTTGCGTCATCGAATCCCCTCGCGATGATCGGCTGAATCATGTCGCAGCTCGAATACCGCTCGCCGCCGACCCTGCTGGGCTTCACGGATAAGACGTGGGCCCTCATCACGGTGGGAATCCTGCTCCTGCTGTCCGCGTTGGTCTTGGGCTGCCTGACGGCGGCGATCCCGGTATCGCAGATGATGCCCCGCCCGCGCGGGCAGTCGGGCGCCGTCGTCATGCCGATGGGACAGTTGATCGCGTCGATCGCGATGTACCTGGCGCTGGCGATCGCGTTCGGGTCAATCGGCATCGGCGCCATTCTCAAGCGCCGCTGGGCCCGTCCGCTGGCACTGATTCTCTGCACGCACTGGACTCTCGCGGGGATCGGCACGCTCGTCTTCGTCTGCGCTTTGTTTCCGATGATGAAGGAGGAGTTCAGCAAGCAGGGCCTCGGCAGCAGCGCCGCGGTAGGCTTCGTCGTAGCCGGAGCGGTCTTTTCCAGCATCTTTATGATCGCGCTGCCGCTTTCCATGCTGCTGATGATGCGCCCCGCTGCCGTCCGCGAAACGTGCGAGTACTACGACCCCACGCCGCGCTGGACCGACCGCTGCTCGCTCGCGTTGCTCGGCGGGATCGTCACGCTCGGCGTGATGGGCGCTGTGCTGCTGCTGGCCGTCCCGATCGGGGTGGTCGGATTCTTCGGCGTCCTGCTCACCGGCCCGGCGGCGATGCTCGTCGTGCTCATGGGCGGCGGGGCATTCCTGGTGTCGGCGTGGCGCATGTATCACCACGACCTGCGCGGCTGGCTACTCGGGCTGATCGCGACCGTGTTGATGACCCTGTCGACGGTCGTGACCGCGTTCGTCGTCCCCGCCTCCGAGTTCATTCGCCAGACTTCCAATGACCCGGCGCAAATCGAGCAGGTCCAGCGCCACGAAGGCGTCTCCCGGGCCATGACCATCAGCCTGAGCCTGCTGTTCGGCGGAGCGCTCGCGGTCTACATCGTGCGACTCCGCAAGCACATGCTCGCGCCGCCCGCGGCGATTGCCGTCTGATCGCACGCTTTGTTCAATCGCACTGCGGGGGGGGTGCCGGTGCGCGATTGATACGCCTCAAAAAGGGCCCCGCGTCGACGTCCAGTGCCGAGGATCGTGCTGAAGAACCGATAAAGTATTCCCCGATAGAGAGTTACAGATTCGCCAGAGAGTTCCGCATTTCCCGCACCCATCCCCTCAGATCGCCGGCGCGATAACTTCCGCCGGCCCCACAAATCCGTCCCCGTCGCACGCCGCGCCGATCCTGGCGCAACCGTGGACGACATCCCCGGCTCGGCGCCACGAACCCTGCTCCTGTGGCCCGCCCGCGCTGCACCCGATTTCAATTTTGCGCCATCGGCCGGATATGGAGCACTGCATTCTGAGGCAGCGTGTAGTCGATTTCCGATGCGCCTGGGCCGCACGAACCCGGTTATTGAGACAAGCACCTCATTTGCGGGCACGCGCGATTTGAAATTTCGATATCCCGGGTGTCCGCAGCCGCAGATGGCGCAGGCCGCACCGGTCGCCGGGCGGATCAAGATGGGCGGCGAGAACGCGGCGGACACCGGCTTTACCCGTCAGAAAACGGTGCGGCGCGCTTGAGGGCGGAGTCATCGGGTTCGCGGAGCGCTCCGACCAACAAGCCCATCAATACAGACGAAAACGGTCTCATAGCTGCTATGCCTCTTAACTCATGCGGCTTCCCAACCGATATAGGAGATGCCGTAACCCTTTTTATTTCAACTCCGTGGTGAACCACAGGAGCGAGCAGAAGCAGTGACACAATGTCTCTCCGCGCACAAAAAACGTGGCTGAAGAGGAAGAACGCGATGAAGGTAGTTTCGACAATCGGACGCAAGTTGACCATATCATTCATGGCGGTGGCTACGATCGCGTTGCTGCTGGGCTTGGTGGGTTATTATGGGGCTACCAAGAGCGACCAGTCCATTAGAGATGTTGGAATGACGCGCCTGCCTGGCGTGCAAAGCATGCTTAAGATCAGCGAGAATGCCGAGCGGATCAAGGCCGCGCAGCGGGCGCTTCTCAATCCCAATCTGAAGAACACGGATCGTCTGCGTCAGCCGGAGACCGCCGCCAAAGCCAGGGTGGAGTATCAGGTGGCGATGAAGATATACGAGACGCTGCCGCACACGGCTGAGGAAGCGACCGCCTGGAAAGAGTTTGTGTCTGCGTGGGTACAGTGGGAAAAGGACACGGAGGCATTCTTCAAAGTCAATGATGAGCACGAGGCATTGCTGTCGGTTCACACCAAACATGCCAAGTCAGCGGAGCTATCGTATACCCAGGGAATCAAACAAGTGAACAATGATGCCGGCACCGCGCTGGTAGCATTTAAACAGCAGATTCAGGAGTGGAAGAATATTCTGCTGCGTGGCAACGACCCGGCGAAATTTGACAAGCATTTTGCCGGTTTCGAGAAGTCGGAGAAGACGGTCCAAGTCAAACTCAAGAATGTGGTGGACATTCTGCCGCAGCTTGGACTGGATGCCAACGCGGCCGAAGATGTCATGCAGAAACATGCAGCGTTGGGCCTTCAGTACCGCGAAGCTCTCAAGAAGTTCGACAAGACTGATCCCACGGCTGGTCAGGTAGTAGACCGTGCCGTCACCGGCATCGACCGTCCTGCCACCGATGCAATGGCGAATATCATTGCGATGGCTCTTGAGGCCGACACCAAAGTCACCGAAATAATGGACCGGATGCAGCGACAAGGGATGATCGTCTGCAGAGCGAGCGAAACCAACGCGTTGGGCCTGCTAAAGAAGATCGTCGAGAGTAATGACACCGCCGCTGCGGAGGCCACGAAATCCGCCACCGCCCAAGCGCGGACGCTCAAGATCGCGTCGATTGCGGCAATGGTCGTCGGCGTGGCGCTGGCACTGAGTCTGGGAATCATCATCAGCCGGGGGATCAACAAGAGTTTGCGCCGTATTGCTGACGCACTCGGCAACGCTGCCGACCAGACCGCTTCGGCGGCTGGGCAGGTGTCTTCCTCCAGCCAGTCACTCGCTCAGGGTGCCAGCGAGCAGGCGGCATCGCTGGAGGAAACAAGTTCATCACTCGAAGAAATGGCCTGCATGACCAAGAAGAACGCCGAAAGTGCCCACCATGCAGCCAGCCTTGCGGCCGAAGCGAAGCACGCTGCCGATCAAGGCAATATCGCGATGGAAAGGATGTCCACGGCCATTGGCGAGATTCATGAGAGTGCTGCGGCGACGGCGCGGATCATCAAGGTGATTGACGAGATTGCCTTCCAGACGAATCTATTGGCTCTCAATGCGGCCGTCGAAGCCGCTCGCGCCGGCGAGGCTGGTAAGGGATTTGCTGTTGTGGCTGAAGAAGTGCGAAACCTGGCCATGCGTTCGGCGGAAGCAGCCAAGAACACGGCCAGCATGATCGAAGAATCGGTGCAGAACGCCAAACAAGGCGTCGTGATCAACACCGAGGTGGCTAAGGATCTCCACGAGATCACTGGCACGATCACCAAAGTGAACGCCCTGGTTGCTGAGATTAGCGCAGCCAGCCAGGAACAGAACGGCGGGATCGACCAGGTCAACAAGGCCGTGACCGAAATGGACAAAGTCACCCAGTCCAACGCCGCAAGTGCCGAGGAATCCGCGTCGGCCAGCGAGGAACTCACCAGCCAGGCTGATCAGATGAAGGCTATGGTGGGCGAGTTGCTCGCTATGGTCAACGGTGCTGCGGCACATGGACGAGGCCAAGACCACGCCAAAGCAAAACAGGTGACAGCCACCGACCCACGAATAACGGCGGCGAAGTTGTCGTCCCGGGCCGGTCGGTGGTGAGCGGGCCGTGGATCGGCGACACCGATTCGTCGCGGTGGATCGGTCCGCACGGGCAACGCGCCGGCGGCGGATGAAGCATTGACGTGCAGCACCGCGCCAGGGTGAAGAACAACCCGGCGGCGTAATCGACGTGCGTCCCCCCTTTTCTGACCTGACCCCTTTTCTGACCGCCACAAGGGGTTCCCCTCGGTCGCTACCTGTCGTGCCTACGTCTTAGGCAGTCGGCGGAGCCTTGCGTGCCCGCTGCGCAACTTTGCGACACCAAAATCCCACAAGGCGTGAGGAAGTCTTACGAAAGTTGCAGTCTACCCTTTGGCACGGACTTTGAACTCCAACGTTCATGCACGGCGGAAGGGAAGGACCTTCCTCCGTGTCTTCGGGCACCTTGGGTTTCCGATGACGACGTAAGTGGCCCCCGGCGAGCTGGTTCGCATGGGGCATGCCTGACTCTCTCTCACACAGGTGGTTTCACATGTCTCTCTGCTCTCCGCTCCGGCGGTGGTGTCTCCCGGCCTTGGCGCTGGGCCTCGGCGTGCTCGCCCTTTCAACGGGGGCGTTCGCCCAGGAAGCGGCCGCTCCCACAACAATCCCGGCGGCACCTGCGCCGCTGCTGCTCCCGGTCAATACCGGCAACACGGCATGGATGCTCATCTCCTCAGCCCTCGTGCTGTTCATGATGCCCGGCCTGGCGCTGTTCTACGGCGGCATGGTCCGCGCCAAGAACGTGCTCAACACGTTCCTGCTGGTCATGGTCTGCTGCGGCGTCATCGGCATCCTCTGGGTCGGCGTCGAGTACGCCATGGTCTTCCCCGTCGTCGATAACGCCGACGGCACCACCAAGGCGCTGATCAGCGTGGGCAAGGCCGAATACGACGATCCGGCAAATCCAGGCAAGAAGATCGAAGCCACCAAGAGCATCATTGCTTTTGACTCCAGCCTCGTCGGGCTGAAGTCGATGGGCGAAGCGCTTATGGGTGCCGACGGCAAGGCCGTTGAGGGCAAGACGAACTTCGGCGGCAACCTGACCTCGGGCGATACGGTCGGCGCGGTCGATACCGGCGTCCCCGAAATCGTCTTCGTGATGTTCCAAGGCATGTTCGCCATCATCACGCCCGCGCTGATCATCGGCTCGGTCGTCGAGCGGGTGCGCTTCGGCCCGATGCTGCTGTTCCTGGTTCTCTGGTCGCTGATCGTCTACTGCCCGATGGCCCACATGGTGTGGAATGTCAACGGGTACCTGTTCCAGATGGGCGTGCTGGACTTCGCCGGCGGCACGGTCGTACACGTGCTGGCGGGTGTGTCCGCGCTGGCACTCACGCTTGTGGTCGGCCCGCGGGTCGGCTACGGCACGCGTCCGATGGCCCCGCACTCGCTCGGGCTGACGCTGATCGGTGCCGGCATGCTCTGGTTCGGCTGGTTCGGCTTCAATGCCGGTTCGGCGATCGGCATCCCGGGCGCTGAAGGCCCGATTGCCGGCCGCGTTGCCGCGGGCGCCTTCGCCAACACGCAGATCGCCGCTGCGGCGGCCGCTTTGTCGTGGATGATGGTCGAATGGCTCAAGGACGGAAAGCCGACGATTCTCGGCTTCGCCTCGGGCATGGTCGCCGGCCTGGTCGTCATCACCCCGTGCGCCGGTCACGTTGCACCGATGTCGTCGATCCTGATCGGTCTGCTGGGCGGCGGCGTGTGCTACTTTGGCACGCAGCTTAAGAAGGTCTTCAAGTACGACGACTCGCTGGACGCCTTCGGCGTACACGGCATCGGCGGAGCGCTGGGCGCCCTGCTGGTCGGCTACTTCGCCATCCGTCCGGTCATGGGCGGCTGGGGCCAGGTCTACACGCAGGCGATCGCTCTCTTGATCGCGGTCGTCCTCGCTTTCAGCGTGTCGCTGATCCTCGGGCTGATCATCAAAGCGACCATCGGTATCCGCGTCGAAGACAAGGCCGAAGAGGAAGGCACCGACGTCGTCCTCCACGGCGAAACCGGCTACAACCTCTCGTCGGCAATGTAAGCCAACGACGGTTCGCAGTCTGCCTGACACGGTTCAAAGCCCCGGCCATGCCTGGCCGGGGCTTTGCCCGTTTAAGGGGAACGAATCATGCCGAAATCGGCTGATCCACTTCTGTCGTCTGAAGGTCACCAGCCCCGGAGCAGGCGCCTTACCGGCCGGTGAAGACCGGCGTCCGCTTCTCGAGGAAAGCGTGAATGCCTTCCTGGTAGTCCTCGCTGTCGTAGCACGCGCGGCGCAGGCCCTGGATTCGCTCGAACGTGTCCGGCGAGAGCGGGCTGGCGTCGGAGATGATCCGCAGCTCTTCCTTCATGCACGTCACGACCAGCGGCGAGACCTTGGCGATCTGGTCGGCGATGCCGGTGGTGTAGCGCTCCAGGTCTGCCACGGGGACAACGTGGTTCACCAGCCCCGTCCGCAGCGCCCGCTCGGCGGTGACCGGGGTCGCGGTGAAGATCAGCTCCTTCACGGTCGGCAGCGGCGCGGAGTTGAGGAAGTTCAGCAGGCCGCTGATGTTGTACGGCACGCCCAGTTTCGCCGGGGTGATGGCGAACGTCGTGGTGTCGCCGCAGATCGCGAAGTCGCAGGCGATGACGATCTCACAAGCGCCGCCCCAGACCGTGCCTTCGATCATCGCCACCACCGGCGAAGGGTGCCGCTCGATCTCGCGCACCGCCCGGCGGAGCGGATCGTTGTACGCCAGCGGGTCGCGGCCGTTCTTGGGCAGTTCGGTGACGTCGTGCCCCGCCGACCACACCTTCGAGCCCGCCGGGGCGCGGAGGATGACGATGCGGGCCTTCGCCTCCCGCATTTCCTGCAGGCCGACAATCAGGTCCTCGATCAGCGGCGCCGACAGTGCGTTGCGCTTGGCGGCATGGTTCAGGGTCAGAATACCGATGCAGCCGCGAAGTTCAGTTGTAATAAGGGACATAGTGATCCTTTGATCTCCGCACAGTACAAGCCGACGTCGCATGCGTCTACGCACGCGGTGCCGGTGAGCTTCCGGATTGGGGAAAGTCCGATGCACTTTCTTGCGAGAAGCGCTGACCGAAATGGCGCTGGGTCAACGGTCGTCACGCCCCGGCCAGGCATGGCCGGGGCTTTGACGGGCTGCGGGTTCCAGGGCGATCGCAGATGAAGTTCGGCGCATGTTAGGATTGCGCCCGGTCGGTCTGGGGGGTATGGTGGCGGATCGGTCGCGAAGCTTCGCTGTTTTTTCAGTCTTTCACCTTCAATAAGGAGCTTGCGCATGGACGCCC
>JBBRFH010000142.1:0-8912 GCA_038224615.1 Tepidisphaerales bacterium | reverse complement strand
CAGTTGTCAGTGAAGAAAGCGTTGTATCGGTCTTCTCTGGGAACCGGGGCCGACGAGCGGGAGAGGTCCGAAATATTTGGGTAACTTAAGGGGACGCGACCCTTCAGGTCTGATGCCTGTCGCCTGCTGCGCGGCTCTTCTGTCCGCCGCGGTTGCACAGGGTGCTTTGCAGGTCATACCTTCCGACTATTTCACCGATCCAGGGGCGGATAAGGGTTGCGAGTCTTTGAATTGGGGCGGGCGGGTAACCGTTTGCCGCGCCGCTTGGCGGGTTTGCAGGTGTCGGTGAGCAACGCGATGTCTTGCCGGACCAAGCGCACGCTCGGCGGCGTGGTCGATCGGCGGTGGTTCGCGGTTGTCTTCGCGGAGCGTCTGGACGGTAAACGATTACCCAGACGACCGTGATGTGGTAGCGGGCGAGCTTGATCGGATCGACGTCGCGCGGCAGGTCGCGCTATTCGATCCCGCACTCGAAGCGTATGCGGAGTGCTGTCTCGCTTGCGGCTTAGCTCAAGCGCACGAAAATCCCCGCGAATGCGCAAGCGACGCGATGTTGGTCAAAAGCGCGCCCGCGCGTCGCTTGCGCCTTCGCGAAGCTCATGCGAAGCCATCACGATACCGTCACACCAGGAGTCGGTAGACCAGCAGCACGCCCGCGCCGACGCCGATCATCGACAGGATGATCCACAGCGCGATCACCGCCGCCTCGCGGGGGATTTGGTGGACTTCGCGGCACTTGATCGTCTTGTAGACGATCGACACCGCGATGGTCAGCGGCACCGCCAGCCACGGCCAGTAGTCCCACAGGGGCAGGGGCATGACGAACGGCGTGTACGCGAGCAGGCCGGTCATCGGTGTACCTCGGATGACGCCGGCTTGGGCTTGGTGCTGCGGTAGGCCGCGTCGATGACGACCAGCAGATTGAGCATTCCCGCGACCGCGGTGTACAGCGTGCCGATGTCGAAAATGCGGGCGGTCGCCTGGCGGTGTTCGGGCGCGATCTGCAGTGACGCGTAGGTCGCGACGAAGTTGATCGGCCCGACCAGCGTCTGGGCCATGTACCAGGGCTTGTTCAGGATTTCGGTGCTGAAGCGCTGCTTCATCGTCCACACCCGTTCGCCGCGGACGTTGACCATGGTGGCGTTGCCGTAGGCGTCGTATCCGGGCACATCAACGACCCGCACCCCGCCGATCAGCAGGCCAAACACGAACGTGAGCACGATGGTGATGCCGGCGATCAGCCCGCGGGCACGCTGCCCGATCAGCACATACCCCAGCCCGGGCACGATCCAGCCAGCCAAGGCGACCAGCGGAGAGGGGAGATATTGTCGGTCGGATTCGGTGTCGGCCACGAGCCGCGTAATGTAGCGATGCGCGTCACAATGTCGAACCCCGGCGGCCGCTCGGCGCTGGACAATCGGCCCCGGAGCCTCGATACTCGCACACGCAATGGTCACCGATAACCGAAAGCTGCTCGTCCCCGGCGCCCGCGTGCGCATCACCCAGCAAATCGCCGCCCGCAATTATTCGCTGGGCACCGTGATCGAGGGAACGATCATCTCCTACGGCCAGCAGGCGACCGGATCCTGGTACGCCCACAGCCGCGACGACAAGCTCTGGCTCGATCGCATCCAACTCCGCAAAGCCGACGGCGAGATCACCACGCTCAATCTCGACGACTACAGCAATGTTGAGGTAATCGAGTCGGCGCCGATCACAACGTCGTGAATACGAACCACGAATCGGCACGAATCACACGAATAAAACACGGGCAAAGACTCGGATACGCATAGATGGATTGAGTCTGCTTCTGCACTCGTCTAAATCGCCCGTCACAATTTTCCTGCATTGATTCGTGCAATTCGTGAAGATTCGTGGTTCGTCTTTCTCTTATCCGCCGCGCGACACGATCAGTTCTTCGTAGATCTGTTCCATCGCCTGGGGCTGGATGCGGACCTGGCCGATCACGGACATGAAATTGACGTCGCCGGCCCAGCGGGGGACGACGTGCTGGTGCAGGTGCCCCGGCACACCCGCCCCGGCGCAGCGGCCGAGGTTGATGCCGATGTTGAAGCCCTGCGGCTTCATCGTGCGCTTGAGAAGCCGGATCACTTCCACGGTCTGGGTTTGCAGATCGAGCAGTTCGTCGGGCGTCAGCTCATCCATCTCCGCCACGTGCCGTCGCGGCGCGATCAGCAGGTGGCCGTTGGTGTAGGGGAACTTGTTCATGATCACCACCGACAGCGCCGTGCTCCACACGATCAGCCGCTCGCGCATCTGCCTGGCATCGCCCAGCGCCGCGTTCGCCTGGCACATGAAACACCCGCCTTGCGAGGTGTCGGCGTTCTCGAGCGAGCGGATGTAATCCATCCGCCAGGGGGCGTGCAGGGTGTTGTTGGACATGCTGGGATTGTACCGGCTGGCGGCCTACGCCTTGCCAAGGCGCTGGCGGAGGCTTTTCATGGCTGCGGGTTGGCCGTCACGGAGCGCGAGCAGGGTGAACTCGGCCAGGAGCGCCAAGTCCAGCGCCGGGAGCAACGCGCTCTTCGGCTGCTCGTCGTACTTGCCCTCGGCGTTGCGTTCAAGGACGACGAATCGATCGCCCGTCCACCGCCAGATTTCGCGCACGCCGATCTGCGCGTAGATCGACACTTTCGGAACTGACGACTTCGTCACTTCCACCTCGATCGCCAGATCGGGCGGCGGATTGGTCAGCAGGTCAAGCTCGCCCTCGACCGGCTCAGGCGACGGCGTCGAGATGTAGTAGCACTCGTCCGGCTCCAGCCCGATCTGCAAATCGCGCCGCCGCAGCGTCACATTGCCCAGCCCGTCAATCGGCCAGTCGAACTCGGTGGCCATATACTCCAGAACCCGAGCGGCAACTGTCTTAACCAATTCGTGCTTCGGTGACGTGGTCATGATCTCGAGCACCCCGTTGTCGTACACCATGCGCGTGGCACCGTGGCCCATCTCATCGAGCAGGCGGCTGTACATGTTCCAGTCGACGTCCTGGATAATCACGGATTGTTCGCGTGGACGGACGAGCGTCATGTCCCGCATCCTAATCTCCCGGCGCAGCGCCGAGAAGCGAAATCCGCAGCGCGAGGTGCCCAGCGGGCTTGCTTCCATGCGCGACGAGCACGCAGCAAGCTGCGACGCGAAACGGGTCAATCGGTATCCGGTGGGTGCTGGACACGCGGATCGGAAATCAGCGCGGCTCGCCAAGGATGGGCAACACGATGCTGGTCGACCGGTCCGCATCCTCGCCGCGGCCGTTGTGGAGCTTGGCGAAGATGGGTTCCATGCCCGGGGCACGGCCGATGAAGGTCTTGTCGATCTGCTTGACGTCGCGCACCGGCGGGTGCGGGTCGGGGACCAGGTCGGGGCTGTCCGGGCCGGCATGGCGGTGCAGCACGTTGTAGTACTGGTCGCGCTGGGCGGGGATCCAGCCGGCGTCGCGGATGAGGCGGCAGATCTCGCGGCTCTCCAGCTTGTACGTCGTGCCGGCGGCGCTGACGACGTTCTCTTCCATCATCACGCTGCCCATGTCGTTGGCGCCGAAATAGAGCGCGAGCTGCCCGATCTTCGGGCCCATCGTCACCCAACTGCTCTGCAGGTTGGCGAAGTTGTCCAGGTACAGCCGGGCGATCGCCAGCGTGCGGAGGTAATCGTCCGCGCCGGCGCTGCGCACGACGCGGCCGCGGAGGATGTCGTCGTTGGTGCTGTCGTCGAACGGGCCGTAGGTCGCTTCGTCCCATTCCTTGGCGCGGCCCAACGGCGTGTTCTCGCGCTGGAAAGGCCAGTGGATGAAGGCGGTGTATTGGCCCGCGGAATGCTGAATGCTGAATTCAGAATTCTGAAACGAAGACCTCGCGAACACGCCCGGCCAACGCGACTGTATTTTTTCAGAACTCAGCATTCTGAATTCAGAATTCAGCGACAACGCATAATCCTGCATCTCGCGCAGCGCAGCCATGTGCTCGATGCGGTCGCGGATGAACTCGATGTGGCCGATGAGCATCGTGGCGCTGGTGTTCATCCCCTCTTCATGTGCGACGCGCATGACGCGGAGCCAGTCGTCGCCGGTGCATTTGCCCAAGCCGATGCGGCGGCGCACGCGGGGGGCGAAAATCTCCCCGCCGCCACCGGGGATCGTCGCCAAACCCGCAGCTTTGAACCGGCGGAGGATGTCGCGGACGTCCATCCCGAAGAACCGCTCAAACTCCACAAATTCCGGCGGACTGAAGGCGTGGATGTGGACCGTCGGGAAATTCGTGCTGATGGACCGCAGTAAATCCTCGTACCACTCGATCGGCAGCAGGTCGTTCATCCCGCCCTGCATCAGGATTTGCGTCCCGCCGATGGCGACCAGCTCGCGGATCTTCTCGCCGATCTGCTCAAACGTCAGCGTGTAGCTGTCGGAATCCTCGTGGTCGCGGCGGAAGGCGCAGAATGTACATTTGGCGGTGCAGACGTTGGTGTAGTTGATGTTGCGATCGATGACGTAGGTGCGGAAGTCGTGCGGGTGCTTACGCTGCGTGACCGCGTGAGCCCACTCGCCGAGGTCCGCCAGCGAGGCGCGCTCGTAAAGCTCCATCGCCTGGGCGTCGCTGAGTCGCGATTTTCCGTTGATGACGTCGTCGATTTTGAACGAAAGGGTGGGCATGTGCGTCTCCAGAGTGTATGGATATGAGCAGACTTGGCGATCCGTTTCAGGCGAATTGAAATAGGGTGCCGATTCACTGGTTGCGTTCGGGAAAAGGTGTATCTTGGATTGCAGGCGAAGTGAGCAGCTTTGAACGTCGAACCCACGAGTCTCATCATTACGCTTTCGGGCGATGACCGCCCGGGTATCCTCGACGACATCGCCGGGGTGATCCAGCGCAACAGCGGGCGGATCGCCGGCTTGCGATCGGTCGAGGCGGCGGGGCAGTTTGCGATGCTCATCACCGTACGGATCGAGCCGGACGCCGTCGAAGCGCTGTCGCACCAGCTCCGTGAATTGACCAACGCCCGAGGCTTGCACTCCACGGTGGCACGGGCGAGCGACTCTCCCTGTGCCCGTCAGCACCAGTTCCGACTCGTCGCCCGAGGCGATGACCACGTCGGCGTGCTCAAAAAGCTCTCCCACCTGCTCCGCGTGCTCAGCATCAACATCGAGGAGATCGTCACCGAAACCGGTCGCGACGGCCGCGTCACCATGACGCTGACGCTGGGCGTGCCGCGCGAATGCCCGGTCTCCAAGCTCAAAGAGTTCCTCACCCAACTGCTCGGCTCGATCAGCATGGAATGGGAACTGGTGCCGGCGTGATCGCAGGGAGAGCCGCGGCTTCAACCACCGGCATCGACTGCGAGCACTGGATGGACCTGCCGGCGTTTAATCCGCGCGGGGCTTCTGGAGTGTCGAATGTCGAGTGCCGAATCAGGTCGGGTCCAACTGGCGACTCTCCGCACTCTCCCTTCTGCCCTCGCCCGACGCATGGAAGACAACCTGCTCAAGCGGCCGAGGGACGTGCAAAAGGCTTGGGAAGAACGGCGGCGAAATGCTTAAGCGAACGGGATTCGTGGATGTCACCTTTGCGTTCTTGAAGCCCTCGATGATGCAGACCCGTCGCCCGGTTCGACACGACGGACAGACTTGGCTAACCTTGCAGGTTCACGCTGCTCGCCACAGCGTTGCAACGCCGGGGTTAACTAATGATGCTCAAACTGACAGTGGGTGACGACGGTCGTGTTCAAGCCGACGGTACACTCGCGTGGTGCTCGTTCTCAGACGGAGGACTTGATAGGTCCCAGGTGAGCTACTAGGCCCAGTGGTCCTGGGATGGAGAGCGGCTGGTCGTCGAGAGCGACCGCTACGGATTGCTTCCCGTCTTCTACCGCGTCGAAAACCGATCGATCGCCGTCAGCACGCGTCTGGCAGATCTTTTTGACCCAGCCCAGCCTCCGCCAATCGACCAACCGGCGATGGCCGTGTTCATGCGGCTGGGTTGGTTCATGGGTGACGACACGCCATTCGAATCCATCCGATACTTGCCGCCGAACGCGCGATTGGTCTGGTCTGCCGCCGGTTTCCAGATAAGCGGCGGTCCGTTTTTTGTATCCCCGGACTCGACCAATCGTATCGCGGCAATGGATAAGTACGCCGCGCTGTTCAGTCACGCGATCCAGCGACAGGACTTCGGCGGTCGAAAGCTGGCGACCACGCTGTCCGGTGGTCGGGACTCGCGGCACATTCTGCTCGAGTTGCACCGCCACAAGAAGCCAGTGGCCGAAACCGTCACGTTGCGTCGCTCTCTTCCGGTTCAGGGAGATGATTTGAGTGTCGCGACGGCCGTGGCAAACAAGCTCGGCTACAAACATGTGTGCCTTACGCCCCGCCGATCCAGTTCCGAAAATGAATTCCGCAAGAACAGGCTCGCACACTTCTGCACAGATGAAGGCCACTGGCTCGTCGAGGTCGGCGAACACTTTTCGCGGGCGGGAACTGAAATTTTGTACGACGGACTTGCGGGGGATGTCCTTTCCGCTGGACTATTTCAGGAGCCAGCACAACAGGCAGCTTTTCGAGAGCGGCGGTTCGATGCTGTTGCGGACGCGATACTCAATAAGTGGTGCCCGGATGGCCGGACCACTCAACCCTTCCTGCCGCCCCCATTCGATACGCGTCTAGACCATGAGCTATCGCGACGGCGAATGGTAGAGGAGATGCATCGTCACCAGGACGCTGCGAATCCGATCGCGTCATTCACGTTCTGGAACCGAACGCGGCGCGGTGTCGCACTGAGCCCGCTGAGTTTGTTTCCATGCGTCAAGACCGTGGCGTTTCCCTACCTGGATCACGCCGTCTTCGATTTCCTCATGTCACTGGAGCCGAGCATAACGGTCGATACGAAGTTTCACACCGACACCATCGCGCACGCTTTTCCTGAGTTCGCCAGCATGCCTTACAACGATGCATCGTCAACGCCGGCCAAATCTGATGCGCTAAGATCGCTGCTGAGGCTTGGAGGTTACTCACTGCTTCACAACCCGATGCGAGTCGCAACTCTCGCCAAATGGGCCTATTCGCTCGCCCGCCGCAGGCCACTCGGACGTGTTCCCCGCCGGCGAGTCCACTACCTCATCCAATTCGAGAGCGAATGCGGACGATTGGCACCAGCTGATTGATCAAACCTGCAATCCCCACCCGCGGGCGATCAGCACATTGAGCTTGAACCATCGCCTTGATGTACCCAATGTGCGCGGCCGTGCTGCACGCGCACCGTCGTTGGCCGGAAATCTGCCCCACGCCGTCGGCTCCCTCGCCATCTTCGCTCTCGATGCAGTGTGTCGGCGCATTACTTGCCGACCATCGCGGCCTTCAGCTTGCTTAAGGAAGGCGGTACTTGTGCAGCCAGTGCCCCACTGGCCTGAAGACGACATGAACCAACCGATGCCCTCACCAACGGGTGGGGCAGACGCTGCTCATCTGGGTGAATCTGCGGATTCGCGCCACCCCCGAATGTCGCAATCGCAAATCGCGATGTCGCGGAAACGCGACGGAAGTCTCGAAAACGACTGGCGACCGGCGTTCATTTGCGCAGAAGGCAGTTCGTAGGGGTCTGCTGATACTCCCGCGGACCATTTCCTGGCGCATGCGAAGTCGGTCTGCAGGCTACAGAACAGGGGGCGATGGGCGCGTTGGATCACCATTTAACCGGGTCGCTTGCGACCCGTGGCCCGGCCGAGGCGCGGGCGGGGTTAAACGGGGTGTCTACCGGGCGTCCGGCGACGATCGGCGGACCCCCGCAGTCGGACGGCGGACCCCTGCCGTGGCGCGGCGGGTCTCTGCCGTGGCGCGGCGGACCCCTGCCGTGCGACGGCGGAGGCCGGAAGCGATGGGGCGGGGAACCCAACGCGTATGTAAGACACTGTCAACGAATGTCTTACAAGTGTCTGACAGCAGACAGCCGGCAGCGCGGAGTGGTGGCGCAACAGTGCGACGGTGATTTGCGAGCCGCTCAAGTCCGTCGGGTTCTGAGGTATCGCGTCGGAATGCAAACCGCGCGGAGGGAATGCCGAGTGTGGAATGTCGAATGAGGTTGGATCCGACTGCCGCCTCTTCATTCGACACTCGGCATCCGCCATTCGACATTTCGATCGGAGCGCGCCGTGCAGGGCATCTTCGCGGCAGGCATTCAGTGTTCGCCCTTGATCGCGACGCGCAAACGCATCAGCTTGCACGCGACGAAATAGACCGTGCCGCCGACGCTGGCGATGAGGCCGAGCTGGGTGAACCACACGGTTCGAGAAGCGCCGGTCGGAAACAGCGGCGACGCCTTGATAACCAGGCACACGCCGAGCATCACTGCGGTGGCGATGAGGATCTTGATCGTCGGCAGAATCAGTTGTGCGAAGCCGATGCCGCTGACGCGCCGGTCCAGCATCCACAGCATCAGCGCCGCCTGCACCGAGAAGCTGACCAGCGTTCCGACGGCCATTCCGGCTTCGCCCATCCACCAGATCAGCGGCAGCTCGACGACGAGGTTGGCGATGATGTTCAGTACGCTGGCGATCAGCGGTGTGCGCGTGTCGTGCAGTGCGTAGTAGGCGCGGTTGATGACCTGCAGCAGTGAGTACGCCCAGATTCCGCCGGCGTAGAACAGCGTGCTGCGGGCGATCAGCGTTGCGTCGTCGGCGCTAATCTGCCCGTGTTGAAACAGCAGCCGCACCGCGGGGTCGGCGACGAGCATCAGGCCGACGCTGGCGGGGATGCCTTCCCAAAGTGTAGCGAGCGTGCCCTGGCGGGTGATCCGCTTGAACTCCTCGCGCCCCGCTTCGACCGCGCCGGCAGCCAGGCGCGGGAAGATCGCCGTCGCCAACGCGATCGCGAAGACGCCCAGCGGGAACTGGTACATCAGTTGCGCCAG
>JBBRFH010000141.1:0-9036 GCA_038224615.1 Tepidisphaerales bacterium | reverse complement strand
CGTGCAGTCGGCCATCGCCACGCCGTTGCGACCGCTTCCGGCGACGCATCCGGCAACGCTTCCGGCAACGCAGCAAGCGCCGGTCCAGTCACCCACAGAACCGCTTCGCCCGGCGAGGGGAAACTAATGCGCTCCATGATTGCCAAATTTATCCCGGTCGCGGTGCTTGTGATGGCCTTCGTCTGGGCGTCGGTGACGATCCTCAAAGTCCGCGAAAAGAGCCTGCCGTCCGACGCTCATGTGCTTCGCATCGGGCACTGGCAACTGGAGAGCGGCGTGCGCGAGGGGCTGGAGGTGCTGGGCAAACAGTTCGCCGAGCGCCCCGATGTCCGTGCCCGATTCGGGAATGTCGTCGTCGTTCAGGACTCGATCCCCGAAAGCACTTACGGCCAGTGGGTTTTCTGCCAGATGATCGGTGGGACCGCGCCGGATCTGCTCGAATGGGGGCTTGGCCTGCCGACGAATATCTGGATTTCCTACGCCAACCGTTACTGTGTGCCGCTGACCGACATCGCCAATCAGCCCAACCCCTACAACGCCGGCACGGTGATGGAAGGCGTGCCCCTGCGGAATACGTTTTCTGACAACATGCGCTCGGGTTACCAGGAAGAGCTGCAACAATTTATCCGGCTGAACCTCTCGCGGTTTAGTACCCGGGTGTTTTACAACCGCGATCTGTTGAAGCAACTGACGGGCCTGGACGAGCCGCCGAAGGATCTTCGCGATTTTATGGAGCTCTGCCGCACCATCGGTGCCCAGCGCGACCCGCACACCGGCCGCAACTACACACCGATTGTCGGTTCCGGTTACCACTCCCCGATGTGGAACGCGCAGGTCGCCGATCCACTCACCTTCTCCGCGTTGCAACGTGCGGATTTCAACCGCGACGGCACGGTCGGGGCCGACGAAACGTACGTCGCATTCAAGACCAAGCGCCTCGGTTTCGATCTCCCGTCCATGCACGCCAAGCTCTCGGTCGCGGAGCACTTGCAGCAGTTTTATCAGACGGGCTTCACCGGGCTGTCGCGCGATGAGGGTGTCTTTCTATTCGCCCAGGGACGAGCGGTCTTCATCTCCTCCGGCACCTGGGATGCCGGCTCGCTTATCGCCATCGCGAAAGGCAAATTCGAGGTGGGGATTATGAACTTTCCCCACCCCGCCTCCAATGATCCGGAGTACGGATCGCTGGCGCTCGGTCCGGTGTACGATCCGGCGGGAGCGGGTTTTCCATTCGCCGTCACCCGCTTTCGTCCGGAAAACACCGAACTGGCCAAAGCGTTTTTGCAATATCTGTCGAGCCTGAACGGCAATTCCCAGCTCAACGGAATCATCGGATGGATTCCATCCGTCAGCGGGGCTCAAATGCCCGATGCCCTGGCGAAATTTGCGCCGGTCAATCAAGGGATGTTCGGCACCACGGTCATCGACGGCTTAGGCGGGAAGACGACCGTCAAGTGGCAGCAGTGCTTTTCGCTGTTCCAGACCGACCCGTCCTATACGATTGATCGATTCATCAAAGAGTTTACCCAATTTTACATTGATCAGGGCCTGAGCGACTGGCAGGAGCAGCAACGCGACTGGCGGCGGGCAATTCTGAACAATGACCGGTTCCTTGCTGGCCTGCGCGGACAGTTGTTCGCCGCCGGCGAGTCACGCGGCGACGACCCGCGTTGGATCACTTACCGCTCCTACGTCGCCGGCAGGCAAGTCTTTCCGGAAGTAGGGCACGAGGGCCAACGCCGAATGGTCGAGAACGGCCCGGAGCGGCCTGTCGGTCCGTACGAGTTCCTTCCGGACGCGATCGAACACCTCAAACAACAGTTTTCACCGTCCAAACAATAGTCCAGTTCCCGACCGCTTGCCGGGTCGGCCGACCGGTCGCCGGCTGAACCCTAAATCACTCCCATGACGCCTAAACCGATCCCACTCGCGCATCTGAAGTACCACTGGCCGATCTACGGGTTCATTTTGCCGGCCATCACGCTGATCCTGCTGTTTCAGTACTATCCCACTGCCAGCGGCGTCGCCCATTCGTTCTATCGATGGAATGGGGCGGATATCTCGGAGTTCGTCGGTCTGGGAAACTACCGCGATCTGCTGAAAGATCAGGATTTCTGGCGGTCATTCCGCGTGGCGCTGATCCTGGGCATCTGGAACGTGGCGAAAATGGTCCCGGCAGTCGCGGTGGCGGTCTGCATCCATCGAGTGCGATCGACGCGATCGCAGTTCCTCTACCGTGTGCTGTTCGTCGCGCCGATGGTCATTCCCGGGCTGGTTGTCGTGCTGATCTGGCGGTCGTTTTTCTTCGAAGCCAACTTCGGCTATCTCAACCGATTCCTGTTTTCCACCGGCCTGTTTAACGTGCTGGTGTGGGCGGATCAGATGTTCAGTTGGGGCGGGATTTTCGTCCAAGGCCACACACCCGCGTGGCTGGGTGACGGCCGGCTCTTGTTGACCGCGTGTATCGTTTGGGGGTTTCCGTGGGTCGGCTCAATCGCTGTCCTTACCCACCTGGCGAAGCTGCAGTCGATCCCGAAAGAACTCAACGAAGCCGGCGACGTCGACGGCGTTTCCTGGTTCTCGCGCTTCACCAAAATCGAGTTGCCGCTGATGGCGGGCTCAATCAACCTGCTGCTGGTTTTTGTCATCATCGAAACGATCAAGGACGCGGGCATGATCCTCGCGCTGGCGGGCCTCAACGGCGGGCCGGGCGGCGTGGTGACCGTGCCGGCGCTGTTCATGCTTCGCAGCGCGTTCATCGACCAGAAAATGGGCGCCGCCTGTGCGGTCGGCATTGTGCTGACGGTGATCGTGATGAGCCTGAAAAAATCGCTCGACGCGTTCGCCGACTGGTCGTCGCTGTCGATCGTTCGAAAATACGCGTTGCGGATCATCGCACTGCTGGTGGCGTTCGCGATCTACGAGTTCCTCGACTCGATCACCCTGGCGGCGCTGGTGGTGCTTGCGGTGTTCCCCTACGGCGACCTGATCGGTGCCGTCCGCTCCCTCTGGCCGGTTAACGATTCCCCCGAACGGCTCGCGCAACAGGTCGAACGCTACCGCAAGCGCCGCGTACGGATCGAAGCCCGCCGGGCTACCGAAGCGCATCGGCGCTGGCAGAGGGTGTCGGCCGGGCTGCTCCGGGCGATGAAGCACGGATTCATCCTCTTTGTGCTCGCGTTCGCCTATGTGCCGCTGTATCTGATGCTGATCGTCTCACTGAAGGACAACAACCAGTTTTACACTGCGCCCGCCACCCTGACCTATCCCACGCACTGGATCAACTGGAGCTATGCCTGGACTCAAATCGCCCCGTCGCTGGCGAACTCAGTGTTCATCACGATCTCGGCCACCGCGCTGACGCTCGTCCTTGCGCTGATGGCGGCGTACTTCTTTGCGCGGCTGCGCGTGCCGGGATCGGCGTTGCTGTGGAACGCCATCCTGATCCTCATGATGATGCCGACGATCGCCAATCTCGTGCCGCTGTTCAATCTGCTCAAAAGCATGAACCTGCTGAACACGCTGACGGCGCTGATTCTGGTCGGTGCGTCCAGCGGGCAGATCATCGGCGTGTTTTACCTGCGCTCGTTCATCAGCGACCTGCCGCAAGACCTGTTTGAAGCCGCCGAGATCGACGGTGCCAGCCACTTCCGGCAATTGTTCGGCATCGTTGCCCCGCTCTCCGGGCCGATTCTGGGTGTCGTCGGCGTGCAGTTCGCGATCAGCCAGTGGAATGATTTCGTCCTGCCGCTGATCGTGATGCGCGACCAGTCTCGCCTGCCCGTGATGGTGCAGTTGCTCCGCATGAACGGCGAATACATCAAGCTCTGGGGCCCGCTGATGGCCGGCTACGCGCTGGCGAGTCTGCCCGTGATCGTCCTGTTCATCGCCACCATGCGCCTGTTCACTCGCGGCCTGACCGAAGGGGCCGTCAAGGGGTGATCCAAACCCCGCGTGCGGGTCGGTTTCCAGATGCGCGTATCGGGGTGCGGTTGCGTCCAATTTTTTGGAAGTTGAAGCACGCACCCGCCGCCATTTGCAATTTGCAATTTGCAATTTGCAAATTGCAAATTGGAAGTCCCTCCCTCCCTACGTCGGCAGGTATTTGCGGACAATCAGCATGCTGGCGGGGCATTCCTGGGCGATGCGCTCGGGGCGCATGCCCAGCAGCGAGGACTCGAGGCCCCATTCTTCGGCGACGCCGATGACGACGAGGTCGTGGTCGGAGATCTCCGCGAGAATCGCCTCGGCGGGGGAATCGCCGGGGACGATCTTGATGGTGACCGCCTGTTTCTGGGTCGGATCTTTGAAGGCGCGCTCGACGACCGGGTGCGTCACGTCGGCGGGCTGTTGCGAGACGTGGATGATCGAGATCGACGCGCCCGTGCTCTTGGCGATCTTGCCGGCGATGTCCAACGCGAGGCGGTCGTGGGACGAGTTCATGAACGGCACGAGGATGCGCGTCGGCTTCTGCATGCCGCGCTCGACGTAGACCGCGACATCGCAATCGGCGGTCGTCAGGACACGGTGTACGATGCCTCCTAGCAGGGCGCGGCCGAAGACGGGCTGGTGATGCCCGATCAGCACCAGATCGCTGTTGACGACACGGGCGACGCGCGCAATGTCCGACGGCACGTCGCGGCTGAAATAGCTCATCGGCTCGACTGACAGATTCCGCTCCCGGGCCTGCAGCAGCAGGGGTTCAAGCGCCTCGGCGGGGCGCAGGTGCTCGATCGGGCCGCTGACGCCGCCGTAGAGATCGGCGCCGCTCATGCGGTCCAGGGTGAGCGCGACTACGCGTCGTTTCGCTTCGCCGCCGGTGATCCATGCGGCCAGACCGAGCAGCGGACCCCCGGACTCCGGGCGTGCGACGGGGATCAGGACCGAGAAGACGCGATCGTCGGTTGCCGGCCTTGCCGCATCGGGCACGCCGCCGCGCTGCAGCAGGTGCAGCAGCGGGGCGGTCATCGCGGTCGTCACCAGCGCCATCACCACCATCATTCCGTAGACGCGGTCGTTGATCACGCCCAACTGCAACCCGACGGTGAGGATGATCAACTCCATCAGCCCGCGCGTGTTCATCAGTGCGCCCAGGGTGAGCGCCTCGCGCCACTTCTGCCCGCAGAGCATCGCAGCGCCGCCGGTGCCAAGCACTTTGCCGGCGCAGGCGACGACGATGATCAGCAACGTCACCAGCGCGTATTGGGGGGACAGAATGCCCCGCAAATCGGTCTGCAGCCCCGCGTAGGCGAAGAAGATCGGCAACAGGAAGACGATCGTCAGATCCTCCATGCGCTCGGTGACTGCGCGTACGAACCGGGTGCCTTTGGGCATCACGAAACCGGCGACGAAGGCACCGAACAGCGCGTGGATGCCCAGCACCTCGGTCGCAAAAGCGCTGCCCAGCATGCAGAGAAAGATGACCGCGACCACGCTGTGAGAGAGTCGTCCCTGGGCGTCGTAGAGCTTTTGCAGGCGCTCCAGCAAGGGTCGGACGACCAGGAGCATCACCACCAGGTAAACGCCGATCAGTACCAGCGCCCGAACCGGGACGAACCCGCTGGAACCGCTTCCGTGCGCGACGGCGACCACGACCGCGAGCATCACCCAGGCGACGACGTCATTGATCGCCGCTGCGGTGATCGCCAGCATGCCGACCGGCGTGCGCTGCAGGTTGCGCTCGGCGAGGATGCGCGCCAGCACGGGAAACGCCGTCACGCTGACCGCCGCCCCCATGAACAGCGCCGACGCGAAGAGGTTGGCCTGTTGCACGGCGTCAAAGACGGGGGCGATCGCGTAGGTGAGTCCGAACCCCGCGGCGAAGGGGAGGACGATACTCGCCGCCGACACTGTCACCGCGGCCCGCCCGCGCCGGCGGACCATCGAGGGGTCGAATTCCAATCCCACCAGGAACAGGAACAGCACCACCCCCACTTGCGCGACGATGAACAGGTATTCGGTCGACGGCCGCGACTGTCCGTTGATCGACCCAATCGGGAACAGCGCCCCGAACGCATCCGGCCACACCCAACCCAGCAGGCTCGGCCCGAGCATTATGCCGGCCAGCATCTCACCGATCACCTGCGGCTGGCGCAAGCGCGCAAACAGCAGACCCATCCCGCGACTGAGCGCCAGGATGGCGGCGATCTGCACCAGCAGGGTGGCCAGGACGTGCGGATCTTTCATTCAGCTTCCTTAATGACGGATTGGCGCGGCGAAAGCAATGTCGGCGCACCGTCATGACAGTCTTTTAGCGCACGCGCGCTACCGCACGACCGATCCCGGGCAATACAGGATAGGCGCAGCGAAGGCCCGTTCGCGTCCCCCGCACGGGCGGTGCTATACTTGCCCGTCCATGATGAACTACGAAGTCGTCGAGAAGCAGGTGCTGTACGCGGGCAAGAAAATCCGTCTGGAGCTGCACCATCTGAAGTCCGACGACGGCGCGCGGCACATCCGCGAGATTTGCGTACACCCGGGCGCGGTGGTGATCCTGCCGATCCTTCCCGACGGGCGGGTCATGCTGATCCGCAATCTGCGTTACACCGTCGGCGAGTATCTGCTGGAACTTCCCGCCGGCACGCTCGAGCCCGGCGAGGCCCCGATGAACTGCGCCGGCCGCGAGCTGATCGAAGAAACCGGATACCTGGCCCGGAAGCTCAAGCCGCTGGCCAGTTTCTACGCGTCGCCGGGCATCCTCACCGAGAAGATGCACACCTTCGTCGCCACCGACTTGGTGCCGCAAGAAGGCGAAAAAGACGAAGGCGAGGAGATCGAACTGTCGCCGATGACCTGGGACGAAGCGCTCGACGCGATCCGCCACGGGCTGATCGTCGACAGCAAGACCATCGCGACGCTGCTGCTGTACGACAAGTTTGAACGGCAGGGCGGCACCGGGGGGCATAAGTAATGGGTTGGCAGGATCGCCCGTACAACCGCGACGACAACGGCGGCATTCCGCCGATCCGGTTCTCCATGCCCGCCATCACGCCGTTGGCGATGTGGTTGATGATTGTCTGCGGCGCGATCTACGTCGTGCAGATCGTCACTGGCAGTGGAATGGGTGGCGGGGGACCGATCAACGATTGGCTTGCCCTCACCTTCGTCGGACAACTCGGCTGGATTCAGCCGTGGCGGTTCGTGACCTACCAATACCTGCACGGCGGGCCGCTGCACCTGCTGTTTAACATGCTGGTCGTCTACTTCTTCGTGCCGACGATGGAGCAGTTCTGGGGTTGGCGCAAAGCCCTCGGCTTCTACACGATCGGTGGCGTAGTGGCTGGGCTGGTGTTCTGGGCGCTGGCGATGGTCTTCCAGCCGAAAGCCAGCCTCATCGGCGCCAGCGGTTCGATCTTTGCCATCATGGGCGCGGTGGCGTTGTTCTTCCCGGACCGCCAACTCGTATTGCTGTTCTTCCTCGTTCCGATTCGCGCTGCGGTGCTGATCCTGGGTGTGATTTTCGCGCTCGGCGCCATGGCATACGGCGATCTCTCCAGCGCGGCGCATTTGGGCGGGCTTGGCTTCGGATTCCTTGCCCCGTTGATCGGCGGGCCGGTGCTCCGCCGCAAGATGGAAGACCTGCGTCGCCGCAGCGTCCAGCGCGAACGCAACGCCGAACTGCACGAGCAACAGGAAGTCGACCGCATCCTCGCCAAGGTCGCCGAGAAGGGCATGCACAGCCTGACGTCCGGCGAGAAGAAAGCCCTCGATCGCGCCAGCCAAAATCAACGCCGTCGCGATGCCGAGCGGGAGAAGAAGGTTCGTTCGAGCTGGTAGTGGGCAGATCCGAATGACGAAACCAGAAATCCGAATCAGTAGGAAATGACGAATACCGAATGACGAATGCGATGGCAGATTCCGCAATCGTCATTCCGCAATCGTCATTCGTCATTCGGGCTTCGGATTTCCCCGAATTTGGCTTTCGACGCATCGCGCAGATAATCAGACGACTCATGAGTGACCGCGCCCATCAGCACTGCATCAACCCCGCTTGCGGCGGCACCTATGGTGTCGACGAGATTCACGTTGCCTGCCCGAAATGCGGCGCGCTGCTCGACATCGAGTACGACTGGAATCGGCTGCCCGTTCCCAAGTCGATGACCTACTTCGAGCACCGCTGGGCGACGAAGGGCACCGAGACCGAAGGGCGGCTGGATTTCTCGGGCATCTGGCGGTTCCGCGAGATGCTGCCGTTCTTCAACCACGAGAGCGACGTCGTCACCATCGGCGAAGGCCGCACGCAACTGCAGACCGCCGACCTGCTCGCCAGGCACATCGGGATGAAGCCGGGCAAGGTGCAACTTCAGTACGAAGGACTGAACCCCTCCGGCTCGTTCAAAGACAACGGCATGACGGCGGCGTTCACCCACGCCAAGATGGTGGGCGCGAAAAAGGTCGCCTGCGCATCGACCGGCAATACGTCGGCGAGTTTGGCGATGTTCGCCTCGCTGTCGGACATGCAAGGCGTCGTCTTCATCGGCTCGGGCAAGATCTCCTTCGGCAAGCTGTCGCAGGCGCTCGATTACGGCGCGCTCACGCTGCAGATCAAAGGCGATTTCGATGCCTGCCTGCACCGCGTCCGGCAGATCGCCACGCAGGTGCCGAAGGTCGGCATCTACCTGATGAACAGCGTCAACCCGTTCCGGCTCGAGGGACAGAAGTCGATCATGTATCGCATTCTCGAGGCGCGCGGCTGGAACGCGCCCGACTGGATTCTCGTCCCCGGCGGCAACCTCGGTAACTGCTCGGCGTTCGGCAAGGCGTTCATGGAGATGAAGGCGCTCGGGCTGATCAACAAGATCCCGCGGCTGGTCATCGTCAACGCCCAGGGTGCCAACACGCTGTATCAAGTTGTCAACGACCACAAGGTGAAGTGGAACGGCGGCAACTACGACAAGAAGACCGTCGACGAGTTCTACGGCCAGCTCAACGAAGGCGGCTACCACGCCCACACCATTGCCAGCGCCATCGAAATCGGCCGACCCGTGAATTTGCCCAAGGCGCTGCGGGCGATCGAGGTGATGAACGGCCTGGTGG
>JBBRFH010000140.1:0-9067 GCA_038224615.1 Tepidisphaerales bacterium | reverse complement strand
CGCTCGTGCTGCAGATCGTGCCCTTGATCACCAGCATCGTTGCGTTGCCGTTCTGGTCGCCGCTGTTTGACCGGATGCTCATCAGTAAGTTTCGCGTGATCCAGGGTGTCTCGGGCTTCGTGGCGCAGGTGACGCTGTTCGCCGGCGCGTTCATGTTGAGCTTGCCGGTCGTCGTTGCGGCGCAGGTCGTCATCGGCATCTCGAACGCGGCGGGCAACCTGGTCTGGAATCTCGGCCACAACGAATTCGCCCCGCCCGAAAAGAGCGGCGACTACATGGCGGTTCACGTCATGCTCACCGGGCTGCGCGGCTTCATCGCGCCGTTCGTCGGCGTGGCAGTTTTCACCCTGCTTCAGCACCGTCTGGGCGGCCGCGGCATGTGGGTGTTCGCGATCTGCGCCGCAATGAACCTGGTTGCGTGGATCGGATACATCACCATGTGGCGCGAGGACGTCCGCCATCCGCCGGTGCGGGTCGGATCCCATCGCGAGGACGCGAAGCCCATCGCGCCGCCGTCGGCGGCGGCGCGCTCGGAATGACCGCACCGCTTCTTACTCGGAGTTCGGACCCACCTACGGTTGAGTCGCAGGTTGCGTCGCCGGCGCGACGGGCGTGAAGAAGAAGACGCGCGGGTAGGTCGCCAGCGCCGGCTTTGTCCATGTCAGTGCTTCGCCATACGTCAGATCGGCCGGTGGATAGACGAAGATCGCTTTGGTCCACTGGCTTTGGTTGTCATTCACGAGCTTGAGGAGTTGCTCGGGCGATTCGACTGGATAACTCTGCAAAAGCTGCTTCTGCTCGGCGCTGGAGTCAGGGTTGTCGACAACGCGCTCGAGCTTGACCGTCAGCTTGCCGTCGACGCGGGCGAGGAACAGCTCCCACGGTTCGCCGAGGCGGTCGGTGCGGACGCGCCAGTCGTCGTCGGGGAAGAACGCGCGATGGTAGAACGACCCGTCGACCGGCGGGTCGAGCTTGACGCCGCGGTCCTTCTCGATCGCCATCAGAACGCCGTACAGTTTGCGCACATCAGTGACGAGCATCGCCGGATCGACGCTGACCCGGGTGAACAAGTCACACTTGCCGTCCGCCTGTTTCGCGATCGCCTCGACCAGCGCCGGCAGCGTGCCGGCGGGCGCCAGTTCCTTGTCCGCTTCCATCACCGCGAAGCGGGTCTGATCGTTTGCGACGCTGGTCTTGATCTGCAGGTCGCGCAGTGCGACGGCCTCCGCGCCTTCCATCGGCGCCAGCGTGATCGGGACGAGCTTGCCGGCCTTGAGCGTGTGATCGGGGCTCCGCCGCTGGAAGCCGTAAACCTGCCCCTGCGCCGCGCGCTCCGGCACGTCGAGCACCGCCACCGGGTCGTTGAAATCCGGCGCGATGGTCCGACTCTCGGCGGTGTCGGCGGCGTATTGCTGCTTGCCGGTTTCGTCGGTGTAGGTGTACGAGCCTGTGAAGACCAGTCCCGCGCGCGGCCGGGTCGTCTTCTGCTCGTTAAGCACGATGAAATCCTCTGCCGGTACCAGTTGCCCATCGACGTCGAACGACATCCGCACCCGAGGCCCGCGCGGCCATTGGTGATTCGTCTCGTAATTCACCGGCCGACCGGCTTTGAGGCCGATGAACTCCAGCGCTTTGTGAATGTCCGACGGCTTGGCGTACGTCATCGTAAGCGATTCGTAATCTTTCCCCGAGTTGCCCGGCGTGACGAAAAACTCCACCGACTCCGTCGGGCTGATCGTCGATGCGCACGACAGCATCGTCACCCGCCTCGCCTTCCGGTCGGCCAGCACGTAGTCAGCGATGAGAATGTCCGGATTGCCCGCGTACTGCGCCCGCCACGCCTTGAGCTGCGCGTCCATCTGCTCTCTGGCGATGTCGTACGGATGCTTCTCCACATCCTGCGCAAGCGCCGTCGCGGCAACTGACATCAGCAATGCGGCAGCAGCAGGAGCGGCGTGTTTCATCGCAGATGATCTTAGTGCGACGCCATTGGAACCACCAAGTCCATCAAGAAAGGCGTCCACGAATCGACACGAATCAGCACGAATGAAACGCGGCATGTATATCGGAGCGACTGATTTTCTTCCCTCCTGTTCGTGTTCATTCGTGAAGATTCGTGGACGCCTTCCACTCGCACCTGGCGCGGATAATTTGCGATCGCGATCCGCCTCGGCACAATGTCGGCCCGTGCTTTTGGCCGACCGAATCCGTCCCCTCGTTCCGCCCGACGTGCGTAAGCGCGGCGACGAGTATTTCTATGCCGGCTACGTCCGCGACGTCAATATCAGCGAGAACGGCGTGGGCGCTTACGTCAGCGGCACCGAAGACTACTGGTGCGAGCTGCTGTTGCTTCCCAACGGCGGGCTGGACGTCAACTGCGAGTGCATCTACTTCGACGACTGGGGCTACTGCAAGCACCTCTGGGCACTGGCGCGCGAGGCCGATCAACATCTGAAGCGACATCCGATCCAGTTGATCCCGTTGTTGAAGCGGATAGGGGCGGTCTCACCGTTGAACGAATGGGCAGAACAGCAACTGAAAAAGCAGCCTGCGCCCGAGCCGGAATGGCGGCGGCAGATGCGCGCGATCACGTCGCAGTTGAAGCATGCCGCGCCGAGTCAGGGTAACCTTTTTCCAGCCGCAGCGAGCACAAGCGCCGCTTCGACATCGGCCGACAATATGAGGCCAGGGTTTGAGCGACGGATCGCTTACGTGATCGATCAGCAGTACGACCTGAACGAGCATTTCCAGCTCTCCGTGCGCGTGCAGCGCCGCGAGGCCGACGGCATCTGGCGCGCCCCCAAGGCAGCGGCCGAGCTGCCGAGCTGGTACGACAGCGTTGATCCGGTCGACGTTCACCTCCGCAACCATCTGAGCGCCGGGTTCGGGATGACTCTCTCCGGTACGGTGTCCTCGCTGCGTGACCTGCGGCTGCACCCCCTGGCCATGCCGCAAGTCCTCAAGCCCGCCTGTGACGCCGGCCGGTGCTACGTGCGTGTACGGCTGGGAGATCATCGCGTCACCAGTGACGACCCGATCCTGCCCCTGGCGTGGGATGCCGACGAATCGTTCCTGCGGCGGGTACACGTAGAGAAGGTGGCCGACACGTACATTGTTCGACTGCGAACGGCGCGGGGCGGGCAGATGTTGGACGACAAAATTGTCGGTGACCGTGCCGGCCTGTACGCGATCACGCGTGAACGCCCGCCTCGTGTGGTGCGCATCGAGCCGCTGCTGACGCATACTTTGCGTGACGCGGCCAGGTCATTTCCACTCATCCTGCCTGAAGCACACGCGACGGCGGCGATTGAGCAGCTACTGCAGTTGCCGGCGCTCCCGCCGTTGTCGGACGACAGTCAAATTCCACATGCGCGCATCTCCCTCGCGCCGCGCCCGCGCCTCAAACTGTCGGTAACGGCGGCGAGCGACGGCATCCACGGCGCGGTCGAGTTCGCCTACGGCGACGACGCGATTATCAGTGCCTCGTCACCCACGCCGATCCGCGCCATCGACACCGACGCCGGCCGAGCGCTGCTGACGCGCGACATCGCTGCCGAACAGGCGTTCCTGCGCCGAGTGACGTCGGCCGGTGCGTCGCGGAAGGACTACTTCGGAACCGGGCAGTACCTCGTCAAACGCAAGGCGATACCGGCGCTGGTCACTGCGCTCGTCATCGAAGGATGGCATGTCGAGGCCGAAGGCAAGCTCTGCCGCACCGCCACGGCGATGCAGATCAACGTCAGCAGCGGAATCGACTGGCTCGACGTCAACGGCGGGGCCGATTTCGGCGACGGGGCGCAGGCGAGCCTGCCCGCGATTCTCGAAGCGGTGCGCAAGCGGCAGACGACGGTGGTGCTCGACGACGGCACGCTCGGCGTGCTGCCACAGGAGTGGCTCAAGAAGTACGCGCCGCTTGCCAACGCCGCCGGCACCGAGGCGGACGTCACCGGCGACACCGCCCGTTTTTCGTTGCGCCAGTCGTTGCTGCTCGACGCGCTGCTGGCCGACTTACCGCAGGTGAATGCTGACGAGCAGTTCCGCGCCGCCCGCGAGCGCCTTGCCCAGTTCGCCTCGATCAAGCCCTGCGATCCGTTGCCCACGTTCGTCGGCGAACTGCGGCCGTACCAACGCGACGGGCTTGGCTGGCTGCAGTTCCTCCACCACTACGACCTCGGCGGTTGCCTCGCCGATGACATGGGCCTTGGCAAGACGATCCAGGTGCTGGCGCTGCTCGATTGGCGACGGTCGAACCAGGCGAACGGCGAGCCGCACGCGCCGTCGCTGATCGTGGTGCCGCGGTCGCTCATCTTTAATTGGATGGCCGAGGCGGCGAAGTTCGCGCCCAAACTCCGCGTGCTCGATCACAGCGTCGCTTCACGCGTGCGCGACGTCACGGATCATCTGCGCGAGTACGACGTCGTCCTCACCACTTACGGCACGCTCCGCACCGACGCCGCGACGTTCAAGGATTTCGAGTTCGACTACGTGATTCTCGACGAGGCGCAGGCCATCAAGAATGCGACCACCGCCAGCGCCAAAGCGGCGCGGCTGCTTCGCTGCCGGCACCGGCTCGCGATGAGCGGCACGCCGATCGAAAATCATCTCGGCGAACTCTGGAGCCTGTTCGATTTCCTCAACCCCGGCATGTTCGGCAGCGGCGGGAACTTCAAGCTGCTGGCCGGCGCCGACGACGCCGACGGCCGGGTCACGATCGCGCGGACGATTCGCCCGCTGTTGCTGAGGCGGACCAAGTCGCAGGTCGCGACCGATCTGCCCGAGCGCGTCGAGCAGACGATCTACTGCGACCTCGAGCCCAGGCAGCGCAAGGTCTACGACCAGCTTCGCGAGCACTACCGCGCCCTGCTTAGCGGCGCGATCGCGTCGGAGGGAATTGAGAAGTCGCAGTTCAAGATTCTCGAGGCGCTGCTTCGGCTGCGGCAGGCCGCTTGCCACCCGGCGTTGATCGACCGCAAGCACGACAAGCACGGCAGCGCCAAGCTCGACCTGTTGATGACGCAGATCGCCGAGGCGATCGACGAGGGGCACAAGGTGCTGGTCTTCAGCCAGTTCACCAGCCTGCTGGCGATCCTGCGCGAACGCCTCGACGGCGAGCAGACGCCGTATGAGTACCTCGACGGCCAGACCCGTGACCGGCAGGCGCGCGTTGAGCGGTTCCAGACCGATGAGGCCTGCAAGCTGTTCCTGATCAGCCTCAAGGCCGGCGGCGTCGGGCTGAATCTGACGGCGGCGGATTACGTATTCCTGCTCGACCCCTGGTGGAATCCCGCCGCCGAGGCCCAGGCCATCGACCGCACCCACCGCATCGGCCAGAAACGCACCGTTTTCGCCACCCGGCTGATATCCCGCGATACGGTCGAGGAGAAAGTTCTCGAACTCCAGAAGAGCAAGCGCGACCTCGCCGACGCCATCGTCGGCGAAGCGAGTCGCATGTCCAACGCGATCACACGCGAGGATCTCGCGCTTCTGCTCGCGTAGGACGATTCACGAATCTTCACGAATTCACACGAATAAGCGGGGGCAGCCACAGAGACCACCGAGGACACAGAGAATGCTCGAACTGCGGGTGTGCTCTCTGTGTCCTCGGTGGTCTCTGTGGCCTATGACGCATTCCGCAAATTCGTGTAAATTCGTGGACGTATTTTTCGCTCGCCGATTGCCAAGCGGCGATCCATTTGCAGAATCCCCGCTGCACCGCGCGCCCGCAGGGAAGCCAAGGCACTCAACGGATCGGCAGACGCACATGATTCGAACGAAGATCATCGCCACCATTGGCCCGGCGGTCGGAACCCCGGAGACCCTTTACTCGATCTTCGAGGCCGGCGTGGATATCTGCCGGCTCAATTTTTCGCACGGCGATCTCACCAAGCATGCGGAGATGCTCAAGCTCATCCGCGACACCAGCGCGCGGTTTGATCATCCTGTCGCCGTCCTGGGCGATCTGTGCGGGCCTAAGATCCGCCTCGGGCAGGTCGCCAACGTCGACAGCACCGGCGGTATGCCCGTCCAGCCCGGCGACGAAGTAGTCGTTCAGCGCGACGCGATGATCGGCGAAAACCTGCGCGTCTCCACCACGCTCGAAACCTTCGTCGACGACGTAAAGTTTGGCGACCGAATCCTCATCGAGGACGGCATGCTGCGGTTCATCGTCACCGACAAGGAGCGCAATCTCATCCGCATGCGCTGTACCGTCGGCGGGATCATCAAGAGCAGCAAGGGCATCAACCTGCCCAACACGGTGCTCAACGTGCCGTCGATCACCGACCGTGACTGGGAATGCGTCGACTGGGCGATCGCCAATGAGCTTGATTTTCTCGCGCTGTCGTTCGTGCGGCGTGCCAAGGATCTGGAACTGCTGAGAGGACACCTGCAATACAAGAAAGCGCCGGAGATCGCGCTGATCGCCAAAATCGAGAAGGCCGAGGCGCTGACCGAACTGGACGCGATCATCGACGCGTCGGACGGGCTGATGGTGGCGCGCGGCGATCTGGGCGTCGAGATGGACGTCGCCCAAGTGCCGATCATCCAGAAGGATTTGATCCGCCGATGTCAGCAGGCGGGCAAGCCGGTGATCGTGGCGACGCAGATGCTGCAGAGCATGATCGAGCAGGCCACGCCGACCCGCGCCGAAGTCAGCGACATCGCCAACGCCATCCTCGACGGCACCGACGCCGTCATGCTGTCGGCCGAAACCAGCGTGGGCAAGTTCCCGGTCGTCGCGGTGCATACCATGTCGCACACGGCCGCCGTGACCGAGGATTTCCAGGACAAAACTCTCGTCGAAGACGCTGCGGCGCCCAAGCTGGCCCGTCGCGGAGATCCGGCGACGGCGCTGGCACGGGGCGCGTGGCGCATCGTCAACGATCTGAAGACCAAACTCGTCGTCATCTGGAGCCAGACCGGTTCGACGGCGCGCGTCTTCTCGAAGCATCGGTTCTATTGTCCGATCGTTGCGCTCTCGAGCGACACGCGGGCGTTGCGCCGGATGGCGATCCATTACGGCGTCGTGCCGCAGCAGATGGAAAAGCCCGAAACGACGGCGGCGTTGTTCGAGGCGATCGACGACATCCTCGTGCAACGCAAGTATGCCGCAGTGGGGGAGCGGATTCTCATCGTCGCGGGGTGGTCGCCGAGTACGCCGGATACAATGAACGGGATTATCATCCACACCGTCGGCGACGAGTGGGTGCCGCTGAGCCCGACCGGCAACCGTCCGCCGACGTCATTGAAGGAGACGAAATGAAGCGTTCGATGAACCGCTCGCTCGCGATGGTTTGCGTGGTGGCCGCCGGCGCGATCTTCGGATGCACGTCCGAGCGACCCAAGGTGGCGGATCTGCCCGCGACGATGCCGGTGAGGACGGCTTCCGACGCGCAACTTGCTGATCCGGAATGGTGGCTGCAGTTGGACGCGCTGGGCGTGGATCGCGTCACCGGCGGTGACTTCGATCGCCTCTGGGCGAACGCCGAGCGGGTGAGCCGCGACTACCTCTTCACAATCGACCGCCGCGACCGGCGCCTTGGCCTACTGACGACCCAGCCGAATGTGTCAGCACAGTGGTTCGAGCCGTGGCGTCGCGAACTGCGGACGGGTGACGACATCGCCGCCAGCTCGATCGCCACGCATCGCCGGACCATCTACTTCAATTTCGACAAGTCCGGCGACCGCTACACGGTCACGCCGAAGGTGCTCGTCGAGCGCCAGTCCCTGGAAGAGCGCCGTGTGACCGGGATCCTCATCAAGGGTTACCTCCGTCGCAATTCCACCGACGACATCTCCGGCACCCGCGAAAGCGATGCGGGCGTGCTGCTCCCGGGCAGCTACTGGTATCCGGTCGGGCGCGATTACGCGCTGGAGCAAAAGCTCGTCGCGGATCTGAACGCGTCGCTGAAATAGCGAACGTCGCAATCAGCAAAAAAACAACGTCATCCTGAGCGCAGCGAAGGATCGTTTGGCAGTGGCGTGGCCGTGCCGAAATCGGCTGGGCCTTGCCGCGGCGAGCAGATCCTTCGCTGGCGCTCAGGATGACATCGAGCTGCCTCACACCGCTTCGCTCAATGATGCTTGGTCGTGTGATCCTTTACGGCGTTGGCGAGCTGGATCACCTTGATGTTGGCATCGCGGAGCTGCTTGTCGTCGACGCTGGACGGCGCGCCGCACATCAGGTCGGCGCCGCTCTGGGTTTTGGGGAACGCGATGACATCGCGGATGTTGGTGATGCCGCGGAGCATCATCACGAGCCGGTCGACGCCGATCGCCAGTCCGCCGTGCGGCGGGGCGCCAAAGCTCAGGGCCTCGAGCAGGAATCCGAACTTGCCGGTCTGCTGCTCGGGAGTGATGCCCAGCAGCCTGAAGACCTTCTGCTGCACGTCCATGCGGTGGATACGGATCGAGCCGCCGCCGATTTCGTAGCCGTTGCAGACGATGTCGTAAGCCTTGCTCTTCATGCCGGCGACCGTCATCTGGTCGGTGCTGTCGAGTTTGTCGACATCTTCATCCTTGCACGTCGTGAACGGGTGGTGGATGGCGACGAAGCGTTTCTCCTCCTCGTCGTACTCGAACATCGGGAAATCGACGACCCACAGGAACGCGAACGGCGTCGAGGGCGTCATCTGGAGGTCCTTGGCCATCTTCAGGCGGAGTTCGCCGAGGACTTTGTAGACGACCTTGGGCTTGTCGGCGCCGAAGCAGAGCAGGTCGCCTTCCTTAGTGCCGGTGCGCTCGAGCAACGCCGCTTCGATCGGCGCAAGGAACTTCGCCACGCCGGTGTCGAACTTGCCGCCGACGACCTTGGTGACGGCCAGCCCCTTGGCTCCATAGCCTTTGGACCATTCGGCCAGCGCGTCGGTCTCCTTGCGGGTCATCTTCGCGCCGCCGGGGACGACGATGCACTTGACCATCTCGGCATTTTTGAAGACGCCGAAATCGGTCGTGTGGGCCAGGTCGGTGATGTCGATCAGCTTCATGCCGAAGCGGATGTCGGGACGGTCTGAGCCGTAGTCGTTCATCGCGTCGTCGTACGACATGTGCGGGATCATGCCGGGCACTT
>JBBRFH010000139.1:0-9078 GCA_038224615.1 Tepidisphaerales bacterium | reverse complement strand
GGGATCGTTGTTGGGGTAGACGACGGTCGCCCGATCGACTCCAGCGGATTCCATCGCCTTGACCAGCAGCATCGCCCGCTCGGCTTCGGCAGATTCGTCGGGACTTTCAGGATGCAGGATGACGACCGGCGTGCGTTCGGTCACGGTGGCAGGGCGCAGCAGCGCGATGTCGTCGAGGCCGGGCGTGCCGACCGCGTGGATGCGAAATCGGTCTTCGCCGAGCGCATAGACACGCGCGCCACTGGCGTGGGTGGCCGCGAAATGGATGTGGCTGAGCTTGGTGATCCCGTGGCGCAGCGTGTCGTCCGCCTGCCCCATTGCGCGATCGCCGCCATGCACATGAGCAACGATGAAGCCGTCCAGGTGCGCAGCAGATGCCGCCGCAAACGGTTCAACGCGATCGCCGCAGACGAGGACGATATCGGGCTGCAGTCGCCCGAACGCTTTCGCGAGCCCAGCCATCGCATTCGCAGTTGCGCCGGCGGATGTGTTGCCGCGCCACGGAACCGTGGCCTCGATCGTCCATCCATCCCGACGAAGTCGCTCAATGGTCCGGCCATGGGCGCGGCTGAGGTGCATGCCGGTGACGACGAGCTGCAAATCGAGCGCCACGTGGCCAACGATAGCGCGAAGCGTCGACTCCATCAACCCGAAGTCCGCGCGCGTCCCCGTCACGTAGCAAATGCGGCGACGGCAATCTCGCTCGGGAGAAGTCATCGCCATCCCTCGACCAAATCGGCGGTGAGTATTTCACCGGCAGCGATGTCACGCCTGGCCCGGCGACCGACGACATCGTCGACGCACTCGGCCGATATGCCCAAGCCGGGGCGCTGGGTGGTGAGGCTGCCGACATCGATGCGAGCGCCCGCGGGAATCGCGCGCGCGGCGACGAGACTTTGGCGGCTCACCCCGCGCACGTCCTTCTCGCATTCGAGCTGATGCCGCGGTCCGCCGTCGCCGCGCATCTGCTCGGCAATTCGGATCAGCCGCACGTACTCGGCAAACTGCATCGCGTTGAAGCTCGCACTGTGATCCGGCCCGGATGCCGCGACGTCGTAGGTGATGTGCTTCTCGACAATGCATGCCCCGGCGATGACTGCCAGCGCGCCGGTCACCGGTTCGCTGGTGTGATCCGAGTAACCGACCGGAACACCGAAGCGCGCCAACCAGCGAATCCAATTAAGCTGCGCGTCACCCGCGGCCACCGGGTAGGCGCTCACGCAGTGCAACAGGGCAAGCGTCGCACCCTTGCGGCGCAGCCAATTGGTCGCGCGTTCGACTTCGTCCGCGTCGGCGGCGCCGGTGGAGACGAGCATGGGCAGGCCCGCTTTGATCACCCGCGCCAGCAGGACGCGATTGACGAGATCCGGCGAGGCGATCTTGATCGCGGTGCCGAAAGCCGCGACGCGATCCACGTCCTCGGGCGAAAACGGCGTCGCCAGCGCGATCAGCCTCGCATCGGCAGCAACAGTGGCGATCCGCAATAGCGCAGAATCATCGAGTTCATACCGCCGCAGCATCTCGGCGGGGTCGGCGGCGTCAACACGACTCGCCTGGTACGTGGCAAACCGCGCGCTGCGATGCATGAGACGGTCGGCGCTAAAAACCTGCAGTTTGACCGCATCGGCACCGGCGTCGCGCGCGGCATGGACAAGGTCGATCGCCCGTTCGACCGAGCCGTCATGGTTCACGCCGATCTCCGCGATTACGAAGACCGATTGGTCTGGGCCGAGCTCGCGGGTGCCGATCTTCATGCGGCGACTTCCATTCGCTCTCGCAGCACGGCCTCGGCCCAGTAGAGGTCGCGGCGGGCGTCGATTTCAACGGTTTCTTCGGCCTTGGTCAGGATGCCGCGCCGATCGGCGCCGAACATCGCGTGTGGGTCCTCGGGATGCTCGCGCCCGCGCATCAGCGACGCGCGCGACATGACGACACACGCGCCGTCGTGCAGATAGAGCGGCTCAAGATCCTGCCGACGATGGATGCTGCCCGGGCGGAGCGGCTCGACGCGATCACCTTCCAGCTTGCTCATCCAGCCGGGGTGCCATTTGCCGACGGGGCAGAACGTGCGGACCGAGTCGCACTGCGTGTCGATCCAGTGCTCGACCGCGCGGTCGATCACGCCCGGCCCACGCACGGCGACGTTTCCATACAGGATGACGGCGGCGTCCATGACAATGTCGCTGGTGTGCTCGACGTGATCGAGCGCGTGCAACATTACGTCCTGCACGGCGGCGGTATCGGTGGCGAGTTCGGGCGGACGGTTAAGAACGGTGAAGCCGCGACGCCGCGCCAAATCGGCGACAAGCGATGAATCGGTGCTGACGATCGTGTGCGTCAGCAACCGCGCGTCGCGCGCGTGGGCCAGCGTGTACTCGATCACCGGCCGGCCCAGCAACGGCTGGAGGTGCTTGTCGGCGAATCCCTTGCTGCCCGCCCGGGCCATGATGACGCCGAGCACGTTGGGGTGTTTTTCGTTCATGGTCGATCCCATTCTCTGCAGTTGCCACACAGGACAGGCAGCGCCAGCCCGCCCCGCTGGTGCGCTTCGCGCAGCGGTGGAAAGGCTTTCTGCCAGACAGAACGGACACTGTCGGTCCCGAGATTTCCCAGCGGGCTAAGGCCCAGGGCATCCTGCTCGCAGCGGACGATGTCGCCGGTGCTGAGGACCATCATCCGCCGCTCGATGCGCCGACACGGTCCGCGCTTCGGCGGGGCCATGTCGGCGGCTGCGAGGTCGGGGATCTGCCCGGCGAAATCGCTCGGACCGACGATCACCGCGCTCTGCAGCGCCCGCAGCCAGGCGTCGTACCACTGCTCCATCTCGTCGAGGTTGATCGCCAGCTTCGTGAACAGCGGCACGACAATCGGCGTGCCGCGACCCAACTGCTGCCGGATCGCCAGCAGCCGCTTCACGTTCTCCAGCACCGCCGGCATCGACGCGCAGCCCATCACCTGCTGGTATTTCGCTGGAGACATCGCGGGCAGATGCACGGCGACGACGTCGACGTTCGCGTTGACGATCGCCTTGAGCACGTCATCGCTTGCATCGACGAGATCGGTCTCGATCGACACCGCGTACACGTCGCGCAACGCGTGCAGCACTTCCACAATCTGCGGGTGCAACAGCGGATCGCCGGCACCTGCGAGCGTCAGGCGGACGTCGTCCACCTGGGCCAATTCGATCGCGATCTTCCGAAGCACTTCGAGCGACATGTCCACGCGGCTGACTTCAATATGCGATCCGGCGGCGAACGTCGGACGGGTGGCGCGACGAGTGGTGATTTCGATTGCGATCTCGCGCGGGAAGTCATGTGCGGGCCGGACGCTGCGCATCTGCTCGACGATTGTCTGGGCGGCACTCGTCGCGAGCGTTCCGTTGAGCGGCTGAGTCGCGCAATCGATCCGGCAGATCTGTCGATCACTGTCGAGCACGAAGCGGTCGACGGCGCGCGTCAGCGTGAGCGGCAGTTCGATGCAGGCGTCGCTGGTTACCGGGTCAAGCACGGGCGCGTCCGGAAGATAGCTGACGATCCGACCGGGCGTGGCGTTGCCGCCGCCGAGGCGCTGAACCAGCGATCGCTTGAGCAGCACGCCGCCTAGCCCGGGGGCGGCGGCGGTGAAGTAGAAATCGCGCTCGCCGCGCGTGGCGGCCGCAATAAGTAAATCGACGATGGCCGGATCGACCAGCGCCGCAGCAGCGTCGACGAGGACGATCGCGTCCGCCTCGGCAGCCACGATCGCGTCAGCGACGAACCTGGCGACATACCCGCGGTCGAACCACGCAGCGCCGAGCAACCCGCCGCGCCACCCGTCGGCCCATTTGAGGGCCGCGGTGGTGGACTGCAGGGACGGGATCAGTCGGCGCGGCCCGCAGGCATGTGCCGACGCATCCGCGAAGGTCAGGGTGGGGAGTTGATCGTCCCACGCAAGAAGGACCGTCTGGGCCACAGACGATTGCTTCAGCCGGCGCAGCGTCCACGCGAGGACGGGCTCGCCGCGAAAGGCGCGCGACCCCGCGCCGACGGGCTCGTGCAGGAGCGAGCAGAGGGCGATCGTCTTCATCGGTGGCCCCCCTTCGCGTCGGCCGCGGCAGAGACGAGGTCGGCACAGCGGCGCATCAAAAGTTGAAATTCGCCGGCGGCGCGGATGACGTGATTGACGTTGTCAATATCGCGCAGCACTTGGCGACGCTGGCGCTCGCCGCCGTCGACCCCCGCCGCCGCGATACGCCGGTCGGCGGCAAAGCGGTCGAGCTCGCTTTGCTGCGTCAATTGCATGATCAGATCGTACGTCATCCCCAAATCGTTCATGCGCGAGCGCAAGAGATCGATGCGAGCGATGAGTTCGTTTACACGGTGTTGTTCGTGCAACGACTCGGAGATTTCGCGTAACAGCGGCAGCGTGTCGGCGCTGATCTGCTCGATCTGCATCGCCTCTTGCAGGCGTGTGCGCAGTGAGGTTTCGGCCTGCGAGAGGCGCGACCACTCAAGACCGCCGTGCTTAGGAATTGTCACGCCGAGCGGTTCGCGACAGTGCGCATTCAACGCGTCGGCGAGCGGCATCGACACGGCGCCTCGCTTGGCGACGCCGCCTTCGGTCGCGTCGATGATCCTGGCGGCGCTCTGGGCGAAATCGCGCTCGAACTGCTGCAGGTACGTGAACAGCCGCTCCTCGGTATACATCGGCCGACCGAGGTAGTCGGGGATGCGGCGGAGAATATTGCGGTCGCGGACGATGCGCTGCCACTGCATCATCTCGACCGTATTGAACCGCCCGAGTTCCGGCCGCCAAAGATCGTCGTAGCTTGTGCCCGGCGAGTACGCGAGGCCGTCGCTGAAACCGAGATCCTGGCCGACGAAGATGATCGGATCGCAGCCGAGGTGCTGCGCCAGATAGAACGCCAGATGAGCCACGGTCGCGCCGGCCTGCAGCCGCGGGCGATCGAGGCGCAGCTCACGCAGGATCCGTTCGACAAAGTCATTGCCCAAGAGCGACAGCGGCCCTGGGTTCAGCTCAAAGATCTTCGGCGTGGCCTTAGGCTCGGCGACCAACTCAGTGCGGACGTGGCCCGGAATCTTCTGGAAGAACTGCGTGCAGATGTCGTGGTAGTCAAGCGATGTGACAAAATCCGGCTCGACGTCGATATCCACGAGTTGCTGAAAGGTCGTCTGCACCGCGATGATCGCCGCGTGGCCGACGGCCTGCCTGAGCAGGTGCTTGTTTTTTCGTAACGACGGTCCGGCCGACACGATGATCGCGGGTTTGCCCTTGAGCGCATTCTTCAGCCGACCGATGCCGGGCGAGGCAACGTACCACGGGATGTTCTGGGCCAGATTCTCGCAGGTGCGTTTTCCGTTGATCAACATCGTGTTGATCGTGGTCTTGCCGAAGGCCAGGAACTCATCGATGAGGGTGCGGACCTCGGCAAAGAACTGCGGATGCAATTGCAGGCTTGGCGCGTGCTCGACGCGTTCCTGCCCGACGTTGATGCCGGCAAGATGCGGCATCCACTCGGTCGAAAGCAGCGACTTGTCGGGCGCGTGGATAATGCGGAGCTTGCGATCGAGTAGCGCCTGCGAAAGATCGGTCACCTCGAATGCGGCGCGGATGACGTGAAGATCGGGCTCGAAGGCCCAGATCGTCGCTTCGGTGGCCCGCGTTCGCAGCGCCGCGACGTGGTAGCCCAGACCCAGGCCGAGCAGGAAGATTTCCAGGCGATCGGCGGGCACGCGGGCGGTCTGGCGGGCGGCTTCGTCGATCGGGTCGTAGCGCGAATGCAGGTAGATCGACCGGCCGCCCTCGGGAGTGACGGCGGCAGTCATCGCGCCGCTCTTGGCTGGCTCGAGCGCGATCGCATCGTCGTCGGCGAGCGCATCCAGCCTCGCCGCCAGCGCGTGGTCGACCGCCCACAGCGCCGCAAGATTCTCGGGCAGCAGCGTGTTGTTCGCGAATATCGGTCGGTCGATTGCCAGCATGAGAGCAGCGCGATAGCGTGCGCAGCGAACCACCGGGCCCGCCACTTCGTACTTATCGGACGTACGGCCCCCGTTTGTTGAATTGGTTTTGTGGAAACGAACCGAGTCGCCCCGCGACGGAGGAAACATGCCCGAATGGCTCGCCAACCCGCCTTGGTACATCCCGGCCGCGATCGGTCTTGTCGCCGTGGTCCTGCTATATCAGGGCAACAACCTGCAGCATAAGAAGATGAAGGCCATCGGCCTGGGTCTGGCGTTCCTGGCGGCGCTGGTGCTCATCCTCGGCACGATCATTGAAAGCGATCGCGAGCGCGTTGCCCGCAACACCCGCGAGTTGGCGAAGGCGGTGGACGAGCGCGATTGGAAAGCCTTCCGCGCACTGCTCGACCCGAAGGTGACGTTCGTCTGGTACAGCGGCGCCGACGCGCTGACCAAGGGTGCCGAGAAGAGCGCCGAGCAGGTCGGCGCCAAGAATATCACCGTCAGTGGGATTCAAATCAGCGATGAACCGGGCGGCCATGTCGTGGATTTCATGGCGATGGCGGACGTCGACACTGGTGCCCCGCGTACCCCGACCAATTGGCGCTTCTACTGGGCGAAAAATGCGGACGGGTCCTTTTCCCTCTACCGCATCGAGCTCGTGCCCAACCAGCAATTCGGAACCGAGCCGGTGCTGACGCGCCTGGTCAGGCCTTGAACCATTCGCGCAGAAACGCATTACTCTTCTGTGCGGCAGCGACAGGGTTGTCGACCTGCGTGTACAGCTCGACGGTGACGAAGCGATCGTAGTCGACGCTCGTGAGGGCGCGCTTCAACTGCTGCCAGTCAAACGACCCCTCACCCGGGATGGTGTGGTAGTGCTTGCGGCCGGGCAGGTCTTCGACGTGCAGGTTCCAGATTCGGCCGGCGAGGGTAAGGACCGATTCGTCGATCCGCTCGCCGTTGACGACACTGTGGCCGATGTCGAGATTCGCGCCCAAGCGTGGGTGATCCAGCTTCGCGATCCATTGGCGCAACTCTTCGACGAACTCGAGATACAAACCAGGCTCAAGCTCGATGCCGATGTTGATTTCTTTTCGGTCGGCATGATCGAGTAAACGCTCGAGCGCCGAGGTGAGTCGCGGCGCGGCCTTCACAGGATCGATAGCGCCTGTGCATCGTCCCGTGGTGATGCTGATGTTCTGAGCGCCAAGGTCATGGGCGAGGTCGATCGTCCGCGTGATCAGGTCGATGCGATCGGCGCGATGTTTCTCGTTGGGACTGATTAGACTCGGCTCGAAATACGCTTCGGGCGGCGCGTCCTTCCAGTAGCCAAACGTGCAGTTGGCGTTGACGTTGCTGATCGCGAGCCTCCGTTTGGCGAGCGTCTGGCGGATCTCGGCCAGCTCGATCGCGGTCATCGCGGGCACATACGCGTGCGGCACATCGGCCAATATCTCGACGGCGGTAAAGCTGGCGTCGGCGATGGCGTTCAGCGCGTCGATCAGCGAATGGCGGGTGAAGGCGTTGGTCGAAAACGCGAGCGTCGGCGTGGTCATGCGACGGCGATTCGATAGCGGTCGATCATCGCTGTCAACCGCTCGCGCGTCTGGACGGCGTAGAACAGCTCGCGGTCGAACAGCACCTTCTCGCGCTGCTCGCGCTCGATTGTCTCCTGCAACCGCTGTCGCCATGCCGGCAGATCGGGCTTCTGCTCGACAGCAACGGCGAGTTCGCGGTGCATGGCGAGGTACGCGGTCTTGCGCGCGTTGCTCTTGCGCGGGGCCGATCCGATCGCCTGTAGATGCGGCGCTTTGCCGATCAGCGAATGCCGCAGTCGATGGCCTTCGGTGACCATGCACGACACGCACGCCTCCGTGCTTCGGCGGGCATCGGGAAAATACATCGTGCCGGTCGTGACCGAGAACGCCGGCGCCTGCAGGCCGAAATAGTGCTCGATGAGCCGATCGGTCACCTGGTCGTAACGTCCCCCGCCGATCCCGTGGACAAACTGGTCGACCAGGAGCAGGCGAAAGAAAATGGTCAGCGTCAGCGCGCGCGGCGCGAGGCGGATGCCCTTGCCAGCGCAGAAGCGTTGCAGGTCGGCAACCGCCTCGTTGGCGGGCTTCCTTGGGTCGAACGTGAACGCTGCGTCGTCAGTGAGCAGATTCCATTTGCCGGCGTCGTCGCGGGCGACGGTGGCGCGCGAGCGGTCGCCGGTGACGACGTTGTCGAACCAAAAGGGTAGTTCGATCGCGTCTTCCATGATGCGTAGATCGGGCATCGGCCGGGTCGGTGACGAGATCCCCTCGGCGGCACGGTACGCGGCGAGCGACTCGTTATAGACGCGGCTGAATCGCTCGATGTCGGCCCCGATCTGGTGTGCCAGCGCCAGGTAACCCGGGCTGAGCAACATCGGCGAGAGGATCATCGCCTCGTAATGCAGGCCGAGGTCGTGGTCGAGCGCCTGGCTCGCCTGCAGCAGCGCGGCGGGCAGTTCGAGCGGGTGCATCGCATGCTGACGCATCGCTTCAAAAAATGGCTCGATCGAAGGCTCGAACGACCACCCCTGCGCCGCCTCGTGGAAGCGGCGGATCATCTTCTGCAGATGCGCCGGCGTCGGCTGCGCAACTTGACCGGACCATTCGCCTGTCTTGAGCAGGAGGTCGTCGGACACGTCGATCGCCCCGCCGGGCCAACGCAGTTGCAGGTGCTTGGGGGTGTCGGTGTCGACCGCGATGTGCAACGAGCGCACGCCATGTGATTCCTGCAAGGCATCGAGCAGCGCGTTCTTCACCCATACGCCGGGGTGATAGAGCTCGATTTGGTGCCCGGTGGCGACGATCGGGCGATCATCGTGATGGTTCAGGAATTCCCGCGTCGCACGGCGAAGTTCGGGCAGCGGCGCGTTCTGGATGAGGACGTCATCGGCCTTGGATAGGCGCAACTGATTCGCGCGCGTGTCTTGCATGATCTGCCGGGGCACCGGCCAGATCAGGTGCTCCATGTCGGTCTTGGGGGCTTTCCAGTCGGCGTAGCGGCTCATGTGCATCCACAACAGGCAGGCGACGCCGTCGTGCAGGGCTCGCGGCCGCCGAGGGTCACGTGGTCGACGCAGTCG
>JBBRFH010000138.1:0-9132 GCA_038224615.1 Tepidisphaerales bacterium | reverse complement strand
GCGACGGGGAGAACGGGCTGGCCTTGATGCCAAAGGGTATCTTCGAATACGAGGCGATGGACGATAAGGTTAATACCCTGTCGCTGACGCTGATTCGTGCCTGCCGCATCAAGCTCGCTGTCAGTGAGGAAAAGCAGACCGAGTTGCCGGATGCAGGCGTGCAAAGCCCCGGCGTGCAGAAATTTGAGTATGCCATCCACATTCACGCCGGCGATTGGGCCGAGGCCAGGTTGCTCAATGAAGCCTCAGGCTATGCGACTCCCGTGCGTGCCGGCCAGATCGGCCGGGGTAAAGGAAAATTGGCGGCCCAGATGAGCCTCCTATCGCTCGACAGCGCCACCGTCCAGGTGACGGCGATCAAGCAGTCGGAAGACGGCAAGGAGATGGTGGTACGTCTATTCAATGGGCTGCAGAAGACGCAAAAGGTTACTCTGCGGTTTGGCTCCAGGATCACGTCTGCGACTTTGTGCCGAGCCGACGAGAGCAAGATATCCTCTTTGAAACCCCAGTCGGCTTCGCTGCCGTTGACGATCGAGGGAAAGAAGATCATTACGTTGCGGATAGGATTCTAATTTGTCCGCAACAGCGAAGCAGCAGGATTACCCATTATGAAGTATCCGGGAATTGGGGAAGTGCCTCACCAGTATGCGCAGGATTTCCTTGACTTGGAAACCGGCGCGGACGGGCTTTTCAAGGTCGGCCAGGGAGACGTTCTGCGCATCGTCACGCCCAGGGATCGCAAGGTCGAGATCATCCTGTTTGCCGACCGCGCTTTGTGCCATGTGAAATCGGCAATGGGATATCCGGCGCTGTATCCGCTGCCTGACGCTCGCTTTGAAGGCCCTGCCGAGGCCGTACTGATGGACCTTGATGGCACCAGTGTTCATAGTGAGCACTTCTGGATCTGGATCATCGAGCAGACTGTGGCCCGCCTGCTGGACAACAAATCATTCCGGCTTGGCGAGGTGGATTTGCCGCATGTATCAGGGCACTCAGTTTCGGAGCATCTTCAGTATTGCATCGAGAAGTATTGCCCGGAGCAGACTGTCGAACAGGCGCGGACGCACTATTTCCAGATTACTCACTTTGAAATGAGCGAGATTCTCAAAGGCCGGGGTCGTGCCGATGCCTTCGAGCCGGCCCCGGGTCTCAAGGAGTTTCTGACAGAACTCAAATCGCACAACATCCGAATCGGACTGGTTACTTCGGGACTATATGAGAAAGCCTGGCCGGAGATTGTTTCGGCGTTTCGGCAACTTGAAATGGGAGACCCGGCAAAGTTCTATGATGCCATTATCAGTGCCGGCGCTGCCATTCGGCCGGGCGAGGCGGGTACGCTGGGTGAACTCACACCCAAACCGCATCCCTGGCTATATGCGGAAACCGCGCGTGTCGGCCTGGGAATCGAAACCTCACGACGGCACCGGGTGATCGGTATGGAGGACTCGGGTGCTGGTGTTGTATCGGTCCGTCTGGCGGGATTTGCCTGCCTGGGAATCCAGGGCGGCAATATCGCCCAGAGCGGTGTGCGGCCGCTGCTCCACAGCGATTATGCAACCCTCATGGATTCTTTACCGACGATCCTCGGAAAATAGTGCCGAGAAATAGGCGATCACCTTGCTGTCAAACTGCACGCCCGCCGTCTGCTGGCGGTCTATGAAACCGGGGAGATCCGCGCGAGCAACCAGCAAGACCTCAATTTCCTCCTCTTCCTGAGGACGAGGTTGGGTCAACAAATTCTCTTTTGATCGCTCATTAATCCGCATCGTCACAGTGAACGTCTTTTCACTACTAAGGCCGGGCGTATTGTACGCGGCGGGCCAGACCCGCAGGATCGTTCCGCTGTAGCCGGTCTCCTCCAACAATTCACGTGCGGCAGCATGAGAGGGGGTTTCATCCGCATCGATCAGACCTGCAGGGAACTCGATCACCCACCCACCCGCAGGCGGCCGAAACTGTCGAACCAGCAGCAGCCGATCTGATGGTTCGAGCCAGCAGATCATCAGAGCGGCACCCCCGGTTGTGGTATGGCCGGTTGAAGGAGTCCTGGCGGCGTTCTCCCAGAGCCGCTGCGTGCCACGGGAATCGCGCCAAACAAGCTCCTCCAGTTCCAGAAATCGACCTTTGCCGATGATTTTCCGGGATAGCACGGACGGAGTGTTTGTTGCAGAGGGCATATTCAATGTTTACGTCAGCATTCGCCGTTCGTCGAGGGCGTATTGTCACCCGAAGCGCAACCGCCGGCCCCTGCGACGATGGCTCGCTACGGGCCGACAGTTCCCAGAACTGTGGGCGAAACGGTAATCAGCTACGAATCGCAAAGGGCTCACGGACGGACGCTGAAGCGGTATTCCGTCGTCGAGCGGTACGTTTTGCCCGGGCGAAGGGTCGTGTCGGGGAACGCGGGGATGTTCGGCGAATCGGGGTTGTGCTGGGTTTCGAGACAGAAGCCCGCGTGCTGCTGGTACCCGAAACCGTCGTGGCCGATCAGCGTGCCGTCGAGGGAGTTGCCGCAGTAGAACTGCATGGCCGGCTCGGTGGTGAAGACGTTCATCACGCGGCCGCTGTGACGCTCGTACACCTGCGCGGCGTGGCGGAGCGTGCCGGGGACGCCGTCGATGATGTAGTTGTTGTCGTAGCCGACGGGGACGTTGCCGACACTCCGGAGGTCCTTGCCGATCGGCTTGGTGGCGCGGAAATCGAACACGGTGTCGGCGACGGGCACGATGTCGCCTGTGGGCATGAGCGCGTCATCGGAGACAGTCATGCGCTGGGCGAAGATCTCCATCTCGTGCTCGTCGATCGGTGTCTTGCCGGCGTCGCGCAGGTTGAAGTAGGCATGCTGCGTGAGATTGATCGGCGTCGGCGCGTCGGTGGTCGCGGCGTAATCGATCCGCCAGGCACCGGCGGTCGTCAGTGTGTAGACGACGCGGACGTTGACGGTGCCGGGATAGCCTTCGGTGCCGGCCGGATCAGTGAGCGTGAGCTCGATGCCGGCACCTTCGGTGCTGACAATCGGCGTGACGTGCCACAGCCGCTTGTCATACCCGATCATTCCGCCGTGCAGGTGATTGGGTGCGGCGTTGGGTGCCAGCGGATAGGTCTTGCCGTCGAGCGTGAACCGCGCGCCGCGGATGCGATTGCCGACGCGCCCGATCAGCGCGCCAAGATACGGCCCGCCGGGCGCGAAGATTGCGTCAACGCTGTCGACACCGAGCAGAATATTGGTCGACTTGCCGTGTTTGTCCGGGACATTCAGTCGCGTAATGGTCGCGCCCAGCGCGATGACCTCGGCGGTGAGGCCGGCGCCATTGTCGAGCTGCCATTTCTGGACAGGCGTGCCATCGGGCATGTGGCCGAAGATCCCGGACTGCGAGGCGGTTGGTGCGGTATTCAAACGGTTGCTCCTTCGAAGAATTGAATCTTCGGGAAAATGCGCCTTGGGAGCAAGCGTGTGGAGCAGTGCGATTGCCGCGTCGCGTCAGCTCACCAACCCGTAGTACGTGTTGGAACGGAACGCGCTGCCGTCGTAGCCGGTGGTGAAGACGAAGCGATCGGTGTCGATGAGGGCGGCGACGCCGCCGTAGCGGTTGGTGGGAAGGTTGTGCAGGCTTTGCCAGGTGTTGGTGATCGGGTCGTACTGCTCGACGCTCGACACTGCCGCCCCGCTGGCGGCGCGGCCGCCGAGGGCGACGATCTTGCCATCGTAGATGAACGTACTGGCGGCGATCTGCGAGCGGGCCGTGGCGAGCGGGCCGACGGTCTTCCACGTGTTGGTGTTCGGGTTATAACGCCAGACGGCGTTGCTGTAGGTGGTGTCGCCACCGACGGTCTGCTGCCCGCCGACGTAGTAGATGAAACCGTTGAGCGAGACGGCGGCGCCGTGACTGCGGGCGGCGGGGAGACTGGCGATCGCGCTCCAGCCGGCTGACTGGTTGAGCAAGTCGAAGACGTACGCATCGGACTTGTCGACGCCGGCGAGATCGTTGCCGCCGAAGAAGTAGAGCTTGGTGCCGAGTTTCGTCAGTGCGCCGGCACCGCGTGCGGCTGGCAGTGATTGCACGTCGATGTAGGCATCGGTCACGGTGTTGTAGCGATAGACGCGGCTCGTCGCCAGCACCTCGGTGTTGCTGGGCCCCGTGCCGGGGTAGCCGCCGGCGAAGTATATGTAGCTGTCGGCGGCCGTCGCGGCGACGTGGCTCTGGCCCCAGTTGAGCGACGCGATCGTCGACCACGTGTTGTTCGCTGGATTGAAAACACGCGCCGACGACGTCGGCTTGCCGCTGGAGTCGGTGTACCCGCCGAAGACATAGAGCTTGCCATTGACGGCCGCGCCGAACGCGTCCCGCTTGCCCAGTGGTGAAGACGCCTTGCTCGCCCAGGAGACGTTTTTGTCGAGGACAAGGTTGGCATCGAGGATCGTCACGGTCGCCGAGTTGAAGCCAACCTGATAGCCGAGCACCGGCTCGATGCCCACGGTGACGCTCTCGTTGCCTTCGACGAGCCCGTCGTCGGGAGCCGAAATGTTGAGATCGATCGTCGACACACCGGCAGCAAAGGTGACGGCTTTACCGACACGGCCGTAGTCGATGGCGTTGGTCGCGGTGCCGGTGACGGTGAGCGGGATCGTCAGCGGCTTGCTCAGATCGCCGCCGGTCCGCTGCACCCGCATGCGGCCGCGCACGCCGCCTTCGGTCGAGAAGGTGGCAGTGTCGGCAATACTGATCGTCGGCACCGGTGGGCTCACCCGCTCGACGACGATGTAGTTGATCTTGTCGGTGGTCGAGAAGTTGGACGTCGTGATCGTCAGCCGCCCGTCGGTGACGTAGACGGTCGACGCGCCGGTGAGCCAGCGCTTACTCTTGCTGGTCTGGCCTGAGAGCACGACGCTCCCCTCGGCGGTAAACGCCATCTTCTCGCCGGGCATGCCGGGGTCGCCGGCGACGATGGTGACGCGATACGGGCCGGCATCGCTCAGGCCCATCTCCCACTTCGCGCCGACAGTGCCGAAAGTTTGCATCGCGATGAAGGTGTCGTTGCGCTGCGTGCCGGAGATGGCGAGATTGCGATCAACGGCGTTGGAAGATTGATCTGTATCCCACCCGTAGCTGAGCCCGCCGCGACGAACGCCATATGTCGAGCCGTAGTCGACGAGCATGCCCGGCGCCTTAGGCGCATTCAGCGGCTGGAAGTTGATGGCCGCGACAAAGGCGAGCAACTGGCGCGGGTCTAGCGGTTCAAGATGCGTCATCGTCATGCGTCTCCATCGATCCCTATCGGCCGATTGGACGACGAATGATGACTGATCCGCAATTCCAACGAGCCGACCACGGCGCTCATATAGCAACTTTTTTTACTAATTTCTGTGGACCGAAAACCGCACCTAAACGCGATATCCAGTAGTCCCGGCCTCGAACTTCGCGCCCCGCCGCGGCGCGACCAGGCAAACGTTTTGTCAGATTCGGGAGCGAACCATGATATCGCTCTATAGTCTGCTGACTCCGGTGTCGCCGCGTCGAATCGTTGTTGGAAGGTTGTTATGACGACTCCCCTTGCCGAATTACTCGAGACGCGCCTCTCGCTCGCAGTTTCGCTGCCCATTTCGATCAATTTTCAGCCCGCCAGCGCGGCGATTCCCGGCGGCTACGTTGCTGACGTCGGCAAGACCTACGGCGACCGCGGCAGCGGACGCACGTACGGGTGGTCGAGCGATAACCAGTCCAATCCGCGCGACCGAAACAATCCGGGTTCTCTTGACCAGGAATACGACACGGTCAATTTCTTCAAGGACACGAATGCCGGGAGCACACGCGCCTGGGAGATCGCGCTGCCGAACGGTTCATACAGCGTGCGCATCGTCGCCGGCGACCCGAGCTTCGACACCGGCCCGCAGATCACCGCCGAGGGCGTGACAGTGTTGAGCGGGAACACGACCTCAAGCAACCGCTGGATCACCGCCACCAAAACCATCACCGTCAGCGACGGCAAGTTGACGATCACGAGCAAGGACGGCTCGACGTCACGCACGCCGATCAACTTCATCGGGATCAGCAGCGTCACCTCGACGCCGGCATCAATCACCTGGCCGACGAGCTGGCAGAGCGGCGCGTCCTCGCCGATCAATCGCTTTGAATCACACGGCATCTCGTACAGCGGGAAGCTCTACCTGTTCGGGGGGTGGGCCGACAGTCACTTCAACTCGACCCAGCGCGTCGACGTCTACGACCCGGCCGCCAATACCTGGAAGCGTCTCGCCGACATGAAGGCGCCCGAGACGCACGCGGGCGCTGCGCTCGACGAGGCCCACGGCGTGATCTACTTCGTCGGCGGCGATCGCGGAAAGTATCCCTCGTACCGCACGCGCGACGTCTGGAAATACACGATCGCGAGCGACGCGTGGACCAAGCTCAGCGTACAACTCCCTTACCCCGCCAGCGCCGGCGCGGCGGCAGTCATCGGCAACAAGCTGCACTACTTCGGCGGCGTCAAGAGCGATCGCGTGACGAACACCGCCGATCACTTTGTGCTCGATTTGTCGAACCCAAGCAGCGGCTTCAAACAGCTCGCCCCCCTTCCTACTGCCCGCGACCATCTCTCGGCGGTGGCGCTCAATGGCTCGATCTATGCGTTCGGCGGGGAGATCGGACACGACAAGAAGCACGACCAGCAGAACCTGCTGCACCGCTACAACCCATCGACCGACACCTGGACCCAACTCGCCGGCGCCCCGATCAGCAAGAGCCACGCTGAGAGCAGCGCGTTCGTGCGGAACGGCAAGATCATCTGGGCCGGCGGCCAGAAGGACCCGCAGGCCTCGACCAGCAATGTCGTGCAGTTCGATCCGTCGGCGGGCAAGTGGTCGACACTGGCGTCGCTGCCCTCGGCGCGCCAGGGGACGGTCGTGCAGCCTGTCGGCGACTACATGGTCTTCACCACCGGCGGGATCAACACCAATCAGCCGCAGAAGACGACCTGGCGCGCGAAGCTTGCCTAAAGAGCCGGCCGCTGCTGCGTTCGTTAATCGCGGACGAATATCTAGAAAATCTCCGCGCGGGCACGATTTCGGGGATCGGCAATGGCAAAAACTATGCAGGAGGTCCGGGGAGCGGGGCCCTTTCGAAAACAGTTAGCGTTGGCGCGCTCGCATGATTGATTCTTGCGGAGGATGGAACGGCGTGGCAACGTCGGCTACTCTTTCCGAACTACGGAAAGGATCCATCAATGAAGCATATGCCAACGATTCTCGCGACCGCGGCGCTCTTCGGCGTCGGGATGACGTTCGCACGGGCCGACGAACCGGCCACTCAGCCGGCGACGACACAACCGTCCAAGGTGATGCGCGATGCCAGCTACGGTGTCGGCTACGAACAACTCGCGGAGATGATCCGCAACTCGCGTGTGAAGCTCGATCACCAAGCCCTGCTCGACGGATTGCGCGACGCACTGGAGAACCGCCCGAGCAAGGTCGCCCCGGCGGATATCAAGGTGGCGATGGACGAGCTGATGAAACAGTTCCAGACCCAGGCCGCCGTCGCCGACGCCACCGCGCCGGTGGAAAATCTAAAGGCCGGGGAGACGTACCGCGACGAGAACGGCAAGAAGCCCGGCGTCACCACCACCAAATCGGGCCTGCAGATCGAGACGCTCAAGGAAGGCACCGGCGAATCGCCCAAGGCCACCGACAGCGTCAAGGTCCACTACACCGGCAAGCTGATCAACGGCACGACTTTCGACAGTTCCGTCGATCGTGGCCAGCCTGCGGAATTCCGCGTCAGTGGCGTCATCGCCGGTTGGACCGAGGGCCTGCAGTTGATGAAAATCGGCGGCAAGGCCCACATGGTTATCCCGCCGGAGATCGGCTACGGCGCCAACGCCAACGGCCCGATCCCGGCCAATTCGACCCTCGTGTTCGATGTCGAACTGCTCGAGATCAAGAAGTAACCCCGGCCCGCAAAAAAGCGATCTCGCCACGTAGCCGGTTCGGTCTCGAACCGGCTACGTGTGCGCCGGGACAACCAGATCGTTCTACCACCCGCGCGCTCTCCCCGCATATCATTCGGCTGAACCGTCCACGCCGCACTATGACCTGTTGACGAGAGAGAAACCATTCAATGGCGCTGCACGAATACACGACGCCCAGCGGTGTGATCGCGTACGACAAGCGTGGCATGGGCGACCCGCTGATTCTGCTGCACGGCATCTATGCCGGCGCGAGCTATCACGAGTTTGAGCACAACACGCACGCGCTGCAGCAGCACTTCACGGTCTACGCGATCGACCTGCTCGGCTTCGGCCAGAGCGATACACCGCGCATCGGGCACACGGCTCAGATGCACCAGCAACTGCTCCGCAACTTCATCCACGACCAGATCAAGCAGCGCACGCACGTCGTCGCCAGCGGGATGAGTTGCGGCATCGCGGTGCGGCTCGGCGTCTACGAGGACGACATCATCAATCGCCTGGTCCTGCTGGCACCGACGCAGAAATCGGTTTATCGGGAAGTGCCGGGGATCGCGGATCGGCTGACGCAGTTCCTGCTCGGCACACTGTCGGCCGGCTTCAGCGTTTACGAGACGGCAGCGAGCCGGGCGGGCATCATCGACTTCCTCGAAATGAGCTTCCACGACCGGTCGAAGATCACCCGGGAGCAGGTGAAGCAGATGTACGTCGAGGCAAACGAGCCCCACAAGATGATGCCCTACATCAGTGCCCTGTGCGGCTACTTCGATACCGACATGGCGAACTGGCTGAAGTACGTCCGCGCCGCGACGCAGATCATCGTCGGTGCCGACCTGATGCCGATCCCCCAACACGAATGGCTGCATCCGGCGCAGTGGTCGCAGGGCAAGCAACTCGACGTGATCGAAAACGCCAGGGCGTTTCCACATGTGGAGCAGAGCACACGGGCAAACGGCGTGATGGCGGCGTTTTTGGAACGCGATTGAGGCGAGTCGTTGGTTACTTGTTACTTGTTACTGGGCGTGACCTGCCGAGGGCGTGCTGGGTGTGCGCCCGCATGCAACTGGCGCACGGAAAATACCATTGAAGCCCAAGTAACCAGTAACCAGTAACCAGTAACCAGTAACCACCAACCAGTAACCAGTAACCAGCCACGATCTACGCGGCGCCGCT
>JBBRFH010000137.1:0-9216 GCA_038224615.1 Tepidisphaerales bacterium | reverse complement strand
GGCTTCTACGAGTTCCATCTCAATGGCCAGCGCGTGGGCAACGACATCTTCACCCCGGGCTGGACCGACTACCGCAAACGCACGCAGTACCAGGTGTACGACGTGACCGCCTTGCTCAAGAGCGGTGATAACGTCGCCGGCGCGTGGATCGCCGACGGGTGGTATTGCGGCTTCACCGGCAACATCGACCGCCGGCAATTTTTTGGCGATCAGCCGTCGATGCTGGCGCAACTGGTGATCACCTTCGACGATGGCTCGACGCAGACGCTTGCCACCGATGAATCGTGGAAGACCGCCACCGGCGAAATCGTCTCCGCCGACCTGATGATGGGCCAGCACGTCGACGCGCGGCACGCGCAGGTGGGGTGGGACAAGAGTGGATTTGACGATTCGCGGTGGGGCGCTGTGACGATCTTTAAGGACACTGGCATCGAGATCGTCGCGACGCCCGGGCCGACCGTGCGCGAGACGCAGACGGTCAAGCCGATCCTCATCAAGGCGCAGGGCAAGAACTGGGAACGGCATAAGTACCTGGTCGACTTCGGCCAGAACCTTGTCGGGCATGTCCGACTGAAGATCCGCGGCGCACGGGCCGGGAACCCGATCCGCTTCCGCCATGCCGAAGTGCTCGACAAGCTCAACACCGGCGGGCTTTACACGACCAATCTCCGCAGCGCCCGCCAGACCGACGTCTACACCCCGCGCGGGGATGCCGAGGAAACCTTCGATCCGCAGTTTACCTTTCACGGCTTCCGCTTTCTCGAGATCGACGGCTATCCCTCTGCCGAACTGTCGACGGAGGATATCGAGGCGGTGGTCGTACACTCGAATTACGAATCGACCGGCTCGTTCGAATGCTCGGACGAAACGGTGAACCAGTTGCAGGAGAACATCCGCTGGGGCTGGCGCGGCAACAGCGTCGACGTGCCGACCGATTGCCCGCAGCGCAACGAACGCCTCGGCTGGACCGGAGACGCGCAGGTGTTCGTCCGTACCGCGGCGTTCAACTACGACGTCAGCGGGTTCTTTGCCAAGTGGACGCAGGATCTCCGAGATTCGCAAAGCCCGGCGGGTGCGTTCCCGTCGATCGTGCCGGATACCAGCCCGGTCGAGCAGGGCAGTGCCAGCAGCTTCTCCGGCGACGGCGGGCCGGCGTGGGCCGATGCGGGCGTCATCTGCCCGTGGACCATGTGGCTCTGCTACGGCGACGTGCGACTTGTCGCGAGCCACTACGACTCCATGGCGAAGTTCGTCAATCACCTCTACAACACCGCCAAGGAGTTCGGCGGCATCCGCTCGCACCCGGATTGGAAAGGCTGGCACGGTTACGGCGACTGGCTCAGCCAGGACGCCGGCTCGCAGCACGTCATGGGCCTGACACCCAAGGACCTGATCGGCACCGCGTTCATCGTCTACGACGCCAAGCTTCTGGCGCAGATCGCCCGCGCGCTGGGCAAGGAAAAAGACGCGATCCATTTCGAACAGATCGCCGCCGATACCAAGGCCGTCTTCCAACGGCGCTACGTGACGCCGGACGGGCTGGTCGTCGGCGCGACGCAGACCTCGTACGTGCTGGCGCTGCACTTCGACCTGCTCCCGGATGAGAAATCGCGTAAGACGGCGCTCGCCTGGCTCGTCAACGACATCGAAAAACGCGGCACCAAGCTCGCGACCGGATTTGTCGGCTCGCCGTACCTCGCCGAAGTGCTGAGCGCGAACGGCCGGCTCGACGTTGCGTACAAGCTGCTGATGCAGAAGGGCTGGCCGAGTTGGCTATTCGCTGTCACGCAGGGCGCTACGACGATCTGGGAGCGCTGGGACGGCTGGACGCCTGAGAAGGGCTTCCAGGACGCGGGCATGAATTCTTTCAACCATTATGCCTACGGCGCGATCGGCGCGTGGCTCTACGAGCGCGTCGCCGGCATCGACGTTGACCCGAGCGCGCCCGGCTACGCGAAGGTTTGCTTCACGCCCAACCCGCTCAAGGACGGCCCGCTCACCCACGCCAAGGCCAGCATCGACACCCACCACGGCGTGGTCGCCAGCGCGTGGCGCATCGAAGGCAGCGAGATCACCTACGAGCTCACCGTCGCGCCCAACACGACCGCTACCGCGACGCTGCCCACCAGCGACGTTGCGAAGGTGACGGAGTCGGATAAGCCGGTGTCGGGCGCAACGGGCGTAAAGGCGCTGCCCTCGAAGGACGGCCGCGCCGTGTTTGAGCTGCAGTCGGGCACGTACCGCTTCCGCGCGCCGATCGCGTAGCGCGATTCGTGGCACGGGCGCTTCGCCCGTGTTTCTGTCTTGCTGACTCACGGGCGAGGTGCCCGTGCTACGAGGATTCTTTAGGAGAACGACCCGTGAAAGTACTTCAATCCGCATCGCTCGCTGCCTGTGCGTTAAGTTCACTGGCGTGCGCGTCCACGACCAGGATCGAAAAGGTCCGCTGGCACGACCAGGACGCCTACCGCCTGAGCAACGACATCGCCGAGGCGGTTGTTGTTCCTGCGTGGCGGCGGGTGATGCATTACTCGCTGCTGGGAAAACCGAACGTTCTCTGGACCGGCGCCGAAACGGACTTCAAGGTCGCGCCCAATGCCTGGCCTAACTACGGTGGTGAGAAGGCGTGGCTGTGGCCGCAATCGGAATGGACCGGCGCGGACGGGACGAAGCGGGGCTGGCCGCCGCCGAACGACAACACGACATCGGTGGGCGACACGGTGGTTCGCACCGATTTCGGTGAATTGGACGTGAGCGGTCCAATCTCCCGCACCTACTCGCTCGACAAATCCGGCGCTCTGCTGATCACCGCGGCAGCCGCCGGCACGGAGCACCTCGCGCCGCAGCGTTGGGCAACATGGAGCATCGTCCAGCTCCCGCGGCCGCTCCGCGTCACCGCCCACCTGGACGGCGACCGCAAGACGCAGACGTTCTCGGGAACGCCCGCGATGACGATTGCCGGAACGCCCGCGATGACGATCTCCGGTGACGGCCAGCACGCCGCGATCGAAACTGCGGTGGAGAAAGCCGCCAAGGTCGGCCTGGACGCGAACATGCTGACGGCCGAGTACGCGACATACGCCGTCTCGGTCAGGATCGATCGCGAATGGATCTGGCAATCGCCCGGCACGTACGAACCGGCCGAGCGGGCGCAGGTATACTTAACGCCGACGCCAAAGAAGCCGCAGGATGTCGATTACGTGGAGCTGGAGCTCACCTCGCCACGGCAGGTTTCCGCAGATTACGGGCCGAGGATGCGCGTGGTGTTGTCGATCGACGAGCAACCACGAAAACAATAGCGATCGCCCGAACTGTCATCCTGAGGTATTCCGAAGGATCTACTCGCGGACGCAGTGGCGCGGGCCGAGAAGCCGCAGCGCGCGGCAAGGTCACAGCGATTTTGCGCGCCCTGCCTTGGCTTGAAGATCCTTCCGAGTACGTCAGGATGACAATGTGCGCGGCGGCGTTCCTGGCGGCCTCACGCCCACGCCGGCGTCAATCGGCCCGTTGCGTCTTGCCAGTTCGGGACCCATGCGAGGGCGATCAAGCGCGGCGTCACGTCGGTCTTCTTCGGATGAACGGTGAGGGTCGAAAGCTCCGCGCACGTCGCGTCGAACTTCGCCGTCGCCTCCGCGATTTCTTCCTGCAGTTGCGCGTCGAGGTCGGTGAGTTGCTGCTGGACCGCCTCGACGTCTTCGTCGGCGCGGGCTACGTCGTCGGACTGCTTCTTGGTCGACCCGATCGTCCGCGCCGCCGTGCCGATGCGGGTGGCGTTGGCGACGCTGATCGTCTTGCGGCCCATCAGGGCGCCCAGCAGCGACGCGCCCACGGAAATGGCGGCGGTCCATTTGCTGCTCGACGCCTCGGCGGCTTCCTTGGCGCGCCTCTGCTCGGCGCGGCGTAAGCGATCCTGGAGCATCGCCGTCTTGGGCCCATACTTGGCGCGCAGTTTTTCGATCGTAGCATCGCGCTCCTCGCGGAAACTCATCGCGATGCGAGCCCGGAAGTCGCGCTCCGATTCGCCGGGCTTGGAGTTCATCGCGGCCTCGTCGCAGACAAAGAGATCGACGACCGCATTGCGGTAGAGGTGATCGACCAGCGACTTGGTCCACGCGTCGTAATTCTTCTTCGCGGCGGCGGCAGACGGAACGTCACCAAACGAAGCGCCGGCGGCGGGGGCGTCGTCCAGCGTGTCCTCGGGGATCTTGCACTCCTCGGCGTTGGCCCACTCAACCGGCACGGGTTCATCGGTAATCGCCGCCAGCAAGGCGTGTACCTGCTTCTCGTTCACGCCCGCTTTGCGGTCCATGAAATTCACGTCGGCGGTGCCGAGGAGATAGGGATGATAGAGCAGTGTCGCGCCCTGGGGCAGTGCGCCCCGCGCGGGGATGAAGTACTGCTTGATCTCCGGTGGAAGCATGGGGCGTGCGGAGGTGGTCGATGTCGAGGGGGCGGCGCTGCTCCGCGCCGCTGAAGCGGCACGGCCTCCCTCGGGCGCGGGTGCGGATTGGGTTTTTTTGATGGGGTCCATCAACAGCTTGATCTCGGCGCGGCCGAGGGGTCCGCGCAGGTAGCTCATCGCCCAGCGCGATTCAAAAATCACCGGCGCGTCTTCGTGGACATTGTTCATCAGAAACACGCGATTTCCCAGCCCCGCGAGCGTCTGCTCCATCCGCCCGCGATCGAAACTCTGACTCGCGCCGGCGGCGGCGCCTTCGAGGCCTTCGAGCACGCGCATCTTGTCGCGCTCGGTCTGCAGGCGTCCGATGAACCATGTGCCGCAGTTGGAAAGGCCTTTGTAGTCGAGATCGACGGGGTTCTGCGTGGCGAGCACCACGCCCAGTCCGAAGGCCCGGGCTTGTTTGAGCAGCGTGAGCAGCGGCTGCTTGCTGGGCGGATTGGCGGTGGGGGGGAAGTAGCCGAAAATTTCGTCCATGTAGAGCAGGGCACGCAGGCTGGTCGTGCCGTTCTGCGCTCGCATCCATCCGAGCATCTGGTTCAACAATAGCGAGACGAAGAACATCCGCTCACTGTCGCCGAGATGGGCGATGTTGAAGATCGCGATGCGCGGCTTGCCCGCGGGCGAGTAGAGCAGTGATTGCACGTCCAGCGGCGCGCCGTCGGTCCACGCCGAAAAGCCCGGCGACGCCAGCAGGTTATTTAGCTGCATCGCCAGTCCGAACCGCTCCTTCTGCGGATAGAACGATTCCAGATCCAGCACGCCGATGCGTTCCATGGGCGGCTTCTGGATTTCGCCAATGAGCCTGCCGAGGTCGAGGCTTTCGCCATCGCCCCAGTGCTTGGCGAAGATGTTCGACAGCAGGATGTGCTCACGCGACTGGATCGGGTCGGCGTCGATGTTCAACAGGCCCAGCAGCGAGGTGACGGTGGTGTTGATGCGCTCGCGGAAAAGTTCCATGTCCTCGCGCGTGGTTTCATCGGGCGCGTCGAAGCTCTTGAGGATCGACACCGGCAATCCCGCCGATGAGCCCGGCGTGTAGATTGCGAACTCCGCCTGCTGTCTCAGTCGGCCGATGCGGGCTTCGTCCTGGTCCCACTTCGCCAGGCCGCTCTTCCACAGGTCGGCCTGCTGTTGCGCGAACGTATCGACGTCGACGCCCTTGGTCCGCGCATCGCTCTCGTTGACCCACGGCCTCAGCACTTCGCCGGTGAGTTGCGGGAACGTGAGCAGCAGATTGCCGATATCGCCTTTGGGGTCGATGACGATCGCGGGGATGCCGTCCATCGCGGCCTCCTCGAGCAGCGCCAGGCACAGGCCCGTCTTGCCACTGCCCGTCATGCCGACGCAGACGGCGTGGGTGACCAGGTCCTTGCTGTCGTAGAGGATGTTGGCGCTGTCATTCCGTTTCTTGGTCGCCAGATCAAACTCACGACCAAGATAGAAGACGCCGAGCTTTTCGTAGTCTGGGAGCATGGTTGGGGATTCTAAGGCCGGTAAACGGATGACGGAATGGAGCCGGCGTTTTGCGGGGGCCGGGAAGGGCAGAGACACGAAGGCACGAAAGCCACGAAGGAAGCCACGAAGAAGATTAATCTATTACTGCATTTTTTCGTGCTCACCTTCGTGGCTTTGGTGTTTTCGTGTCTCTGCCGCTTCCAACCGAGAGTCTTGGTCTAGCTGAAAACATCCGTCTCGCGTGCCGGGACGATGGCCTGGGACATGCCGTGTTCGACGAGGGATTGGGCGAACGTCCGGGCCTGGTCGACTTCGCCGTGGACGACGAAGGCGCGCGAGGTTGGCTTCAGTGTCGGGCCGAGGAATCGCAGCAGTTCATTGCTGTCGGCGTGGGCGCTCAGGCCGTGGATGGTGCGGATGTCGCAGCGGACGTCGTAGAAGCGGTTGAGGATGCGCACGCGCTTCTCCCCGTCCTGGATGCGCCGGCCGAGCGTGTTGGCGGGGGTGAAGCCGACGAAGATCACCATGTCCTTCGGGTCCTCGATGCTCTGCTTCAGGTGATGCAGCACGCGCCCGAACTCGCAGGTGGGGCTGCTGGCGATGATCACGCACGGCCCGCGGTCGGCGTTGATCTCCCGGCTCTGAGCGCCGCTGGATGCCAATTTGATGTACTTCGACGCGAACAGGTCCTGATCCTTCAGATGCGCCGCCGTCTCGTCATCGAAGTACGCCCTATGGCGTTCGTAAATGTCCGTCATCTCCACGCCCATCGGCGAATCGACGTACAGATTAATCGGCGGAATCTCCCCGCGATCGATGAATCGCCGCATGTACCACAGCATCGTCTGCGTCCGCCCGACCGCAAAACTCGGGACGATCAATCGTCCTTTCCGCGCGATCACCGTCTTCACCGCTTCGAGCAACTGCGGTTCGATATCCGCCGATGACCCGTGTACACGCCCGCCGTAGGTGCTCTCGCTGATGACGATGTCGAACGCCCCCGGCAGCGTCGCCGGGTCGTTGATGATCGGCTGGCCGTACCGCCCGACGTCGGCGGTAAACAGCAGCGAGCGATCCCTGCCCGCCTCCTTCCAGTTCGCACAAACGTAAGCGCTGCCGAGGATGTGCCCCGCGTCGAGCAGGGTGAAGCTGACGTCGCCGATCGTCAGGTGCTGGCCGTACTTGATGGTCTTGAACAGCTTGCAGGTGCGCAGCGAATCACTGGGCGTATACAGCGGCTCGATCGCCGGCTCGTCCGGGCGGCGCTCACGCTTATTGAGATACTCGGCGTCCTCCACCTGGATCTCCGCCGCGTCCGTCATCACCACCCGCGCCACGTCTGCCGTCGCTTCGATGCAGTAGATCGGGCCGCTGTATCCCGCCTTCACCAGCATGGGCAGCTTGCCGCAATGATCGAGATGCCCGTGGCTGAGAATGATCGCATCCAGCCGCCACAGTTCTTCGGGCAGCCAGCGATTGAACTGCCGTGCCTCCTCGCGCGGCCCTTGAAACATCCCGCAATCGAGCAGTATCTTCTTCCCGCCGATCTCCAGAAGATGAGCCGTTCCCGTCACCGTCCGACACGCGCCGAGGAATTGGATTCGCATGCCGATGAGTGTATCCGCGGGAAAGATTTAGCCACAGCGACCGCGGCGGACATAGAAACGCGTCAGCTCGAGTTCGCTGCCGAAGGCTGGCGGTGGGGGGAATGACCAATGACGAATGACCAATGACCAATGCTGATGCCCGACGCCCGACGGTGCCACAGGTCGGCGGTACTCCGCAGACCTGTGCGACGATCGCCCAACGGCACAGGTCTGGCGAGTACGCCCGACCTTTGGCACCGGGCTACGCCGACCGGCTCGCGAACTACAGTCCGTAGGGCACGCTATTGCGTGCCGCCCCGTGCCGGGATCATCGCCGTGCTCGGCACGCAATAGCGTGCCCTACGAACTGTGGCACCAGGCCATTCTTCCCGCGCTCACCTTCGGGGATTCGGTTGGAAAGCGCGCGCACTCAGTCCAAACGCTCGCGCTTTCGATTTGAAAGCGCGCGCTTTCGGTTTGAAACTGTCTGGTTTGAATCGAACTCAGTTGCGTTAAACTTCAAACACGGCGATTGAATTTCGCTCGCCGCGGTTTTCAGGCCTATGACGCGGGTTTGTATTTGGCGGGGGCGAATTCATCGCAAAGCCTGTGAAGAGACGAAGATTGGCGAAGAAGACCCATTTTGATTGCTTCGCGCAGCTTCGCTTTCTTCGTTCTTCGCGACCAATCCAAACGACGTCGGGACGACCGCGTCCGAAGGCCGCACCCACGGAATGGGAATCGGTCCGCAGCAGTGCCGGCGGACCCGACGGATTGCCTGTAACGTCAGGCGTGCGGCAGGAACGCACATTTTCATGCCCGGGGGCTTGCCGCTACACTTATTCGCATATGCTCGCACGGATTCATTCGTTCGTGCTCGTGGGGATCGATCCGGTTCTCTGTGAGATCGAATGCGACGTCACCAAGGTTGGCCTGGCCACCACCACCATTGTCGGCTTAGCGCAGACGGCGGTGAAGGAATCGGTCGATCGCGTTGAGCGGTCGATCGTCAACTCGGGCTTTCAGTTCCCCGGCCACGGCATGGTCATCAACTTGGCGCCGGCCGACGTGCGGAAGGAAGGGCCGGCGCTGGATTTGCCGATCGCGATCGGCCTGATCCGCGGCACCAGCGGACTCAACACCGATCGCCACAAGAACTACCTGATCGCCGGCGAACTCGCGCTCGACGGGCGCGTGCGCAAGATCAAGGGCGCGTTGTCGCTGGCGATGCTCGCCAAGGCGAAGAAATTCCAGGGCGTCATCGTCCCGTTCGACAACGCGCGCGAGGCGGCGGTTGTCGAAGGGGTTGAAGTGATTCCGGTCACGACGCTCACCCAGGCGATTTCGTTTCTCAACGAGCTGATCGAACTCGAACCGTTTGAACTCGATGGCGTTCCGTATGCGCAGTCGCAACTGGCGAATGCGGTCGACTTTGTTGATGTCCGTGGGCAGGAAGCGGTGAAGCGTGCCCTGACGATCGCCGCCGCCGGGGCACACAATGTATTGATGATTGGCCCGCCGGGGACGGGCAAGACGATGCTCGCGACGCGCCTGGCCGGCATTCTCCCGCCGTTGACGCGCCAGGAGTCGCTGGAGACGACGCGCATCTATTCCGCGCTGGGGCTGCTGCCGGATGACGTTGCGTTGATGGACGAACGGCCGATCCGCACATCGCACCATAGCGCCACAGCGCAGGCCCTCATCGGCGGCGGG
>JBBRFH010000136.1:0-9236 GCA_038224615.1 Tepidisphaerales bacterium | reverse complement strand
CCCCATCGTCGCCCGAGATCACTTTGACCCTGCAGCCAGACGAGCGGCATGACACGCAAAACGTTGCACACCAAGGCAACGATCGGGCTGGCGGCGACGATCAGCACCCGCACGCTTGTTCGCAACGGCAGGCCGAAGGCGAATCCGAACGCGATCAGCAGCAGCGGGAGCACCATCCGCATCCCGTTGCACGCCTCGGCGATCATGACGGGGTGATTGTTGATCACCATCATGCTGCCGTTGACCTCGGTCTTCACGCCCATCATGTCGAGCAGGTAGCTGGAGATTTCGGCGGTGTAGCGCTGGAGCGGGTCGGCGATCTGGATGCGGTAACGCTGCGGCATGGGCACGATCATCAGCATGACGATCGCGACCGGCAGGAATCGAAACAGCGCCTGCTTCCCCAGCGCCGAAACCAGGCATCCGATCAGCACGATGACGGCACCGAGGTGAAAAAGGATTTCGTACTTAAACTGCTGGCCGTAGATGCTGGCGCCCCAGCCGGCAAGCACCAGAACCGGGCCAAGCACGGTGCCGGACACGCGCAGATAGCGCAGGCGGTGCCTGCGGACCCAGACGAGGAAGATGACGACGCATGGCACGAGGAAGATGTGCTGGTACTCCGGGTCATCGCGCGCGATGCGGAACATGTTGTCCCACGCGCGGAAGGTGACGACCACCCCGAACACCGCCAGCACGAACGCCAGCGCCGCAAAGGAGGGCGTCAATCGGATTCTGCTTGTCGTCGTACTCATCAAGACTACTCAGCTCACCATCGGCCTACATCCACGTCGCCCCAGGTCTCTCGCCGCAGCGTGCTGCGTGCCGTCGGTAGCGTCACTCGCCCGCAAAGCCCGTCGCACGCCACGGTGCGGTGGAGGCCCGGACACGTCGGTCAGAAATCCACAAGCGCGTCGCTGATCTGTCGGGTGCGACGCAGTGACGCGCCAGGCAGAACGAGCGAACGGATCGCCGAGGCACCGGATTCGACCGTTGCGCCGCTCAGCACGACGGCATCGTGCAGGTACGCGTCGGGCGCGACGTTGGCACCGGGTTCCACGATTGCAAAATGCTTGCCAAACTCCTCGCCAAGCGGATTGGTGCGGGCGCGCCGCGAAGAGCGGCGACGGTGATGCTGCTGCAGGGCGCTGATGTAATCGGCCAGCGAGAACAGCGGCAAGCCGGTCGGCTGGCGGCAGTGGACGACGCGCACGTCGTGCAGCTTGGCGATGCTGGGCAGCGCCTGTTCCTTGAGGTCGATGTAGCCCACGGGGTTGATCGATCGGACCGTCTTGCACGCCAGCAGCATGATACCGCTTGCCGTGCCGTCGCGGTGGCTGATGAGGGTGAAGTCGCCGGTCTTGTGATCGAGCGTCTGGGCGATCGCCGACAGCGGGTCGAGCAGCACCTGGCTGGCATTGGCGACAAGAATCAGGTCGTCGTCGGCGTAGTCGGCGGCGATGTCGGCGATCAGCCCGCCGGTGCCGCGAAAGCTCGAACGATCCCGCTCGACGCGCACCATGTGGGCAAACTGCGGCGGGATGCTCGTCGGCTCGTGGCCTTTCTGGTCGACCATGACCCGCACGATCAGCCCGTCAAGCCCGAACCGTTTGGCTAATTCATTCGACTGCGTGACCCAGTGATTGAGGATGGTGCCGCTGTCATCGAGGGGCAGATCAAGGACGGAACGATTCAAACTCGCGCCGAACGACGACTGCCGGACCTTGCCGCCCAGCAGGATGATCGCTTTGAGTCGTTTCAGCCCGCGCCCGGCGGTCAATTCCATCCGTGGCACGGCGAACGGGTCAGCCGGACGATCGACGTCGATACCGACCGAGACGGCGGGGGGCTCGGGCTCGGGTTCATGTTCGGGCTCAGGCATCCGCGTCAAAGCCGCGATCATCCCCGGGCGCGACGCCGGCCGCTTAACGCGCCGACCACGAAAACGATGGCCGATCGTCGACTCGTCAACCGCGCTGAACAGACGGTGCCGCATCGCGCTGCCGACCAGACTGGCCGCAAACGGGAGGCCGTGTACGAAGTACCGCTTGAACAGCCGGCCCGGCTCCTGCCAGACACGGTGCAGCCACTCCAGGCAAAGAATCTGCACCCACCGGGGCGCCCGCTGCACTTCGCCGGTGAGGAAGCTGAAACTGATTCCGATGCCCAGCCACCACGCGCCGGGCAGCGAATCTCGAATACGGTTGATGAGCAGTTCCTGCTTCGGCGATCCCAACGCCACCCAGACGATGTCCGGCTTGGCGTCGACGATCTGCGCGATCAGCGCGGCCATCTCGTCGGGCTTGTCTTGAAAGCCCATGGAAGGACAATATGTTCCGGCGACAACAAGCTTCGGCGAACGCGCCTGCAGCACCTTGGCGGCACCTTCTGCGGAACCGGGCGAGCCGCCCAGCAGGAAGATCGAGCGCCCGGCGTCGGCGGCGGCGGCAGAAAGGCTGGAGATCAGGTCGCTGCCGGCGATTCGCGCGGGCAGCGGCGTGCCCTGAATCTTCGACGCCAGGATCAGCGGCATTCCGTCGGGAACCACCAGGTCCGATTCCGAAACCAGAGTCGCAAACCCCAGATCGCGCGTGCAGCGGCGAATGATGTCGAGGTTCGGCGTGACGACCGTCCCGCCTTTGCCCTCAGCAATGCTGTTCAGAATATGGTGAATGCATTGGCGTTCGGTGATCGCGTGAAGCTCCACGCCCTTGAGCCGAACCACAGGCAGGGGGGATTCATCGACCGATGACGGACCGCGCGACGAACCCGATGACCCGCCGCCACCTGACGAGCCGCTGGGAATAAGCGCGTCCACAGACGACGACGGGGAGATAACCCCGCCGGCATCTTGCCCGACGCCGACCGACGCTTCGCGATAGCGGACCCACATGCGCGAGATTTCTCCCAACTCCAAGTCCACCGCCTTCGCACGAACGATCGTGCGAACGGGTTGCGGCTGACCTGACCGACCGATCATCCAATCTGACCACAAACGCCAGCCGTGCCTCCGAAGTTAGCCCGGCGAGTGCCGCATCCGTGCGACGTCATCCGTACCCCGACAGGCTGCCGCACCGTGCCTTGTCATGCACGTCGCCAAGCCGTGGCACGGACGACAGTATTGTGACCGATTCAGTGTGCCGTCCGCAACCCTCTAATTTACCCTGTTCATCATCCGTATCACGATATCCGGTGCTGCTCCACCCAAATTATCGGTAAGATCGCCCTCAGCCTGTGTCATTTGCCCATTTTCATGGGTTAATCTTAATCTCACCCCAGCAACGCTTTATCGGACCTGCGGCGATTGCGGAGACGCGGCTGGTATGGAAGGACCCCTGCGGCGATAGGACGCGGGGAAATCATCCGAATTGAGGAAAAAACGAACCGGAGAGGCCGTCGGCGAGCCGTTCGCGGCTGATACCCTCTCCCATGCGTACACGGGAGAGGGAGACAATCGCGGCATACGCGGGAGCCCTACGTCAGGACACACCCTGCTTGCCGGGCAGGATGCAAATGCTGCTGGATTCGCTATAGTGGCCGCCCCCCGCGAATTCCATCGACCGACACGCACGCGGGCAACCGAAGATTGGACAAACATGAGTCGCAAAACTTTCGTCGCCGGCAACTGGAAGATGAACACCACCAAGGTCGCCGCTATCGAGCTGGCCAAAGGGGTCGCTGCGGGCACCCCGTCAGGCGTTGACGTCGGCGTCGCGCCGCCGTTCATCTATATTGACGCCGTCGCCCAGGCGATCTCGGGCTCCAGTGTGCTCCTGGGTGCCCAGGACGCTTATTTCGAGAACAACGGCGCGTTCACCGGCGAGATAAGCGTCGACCAGTTGAAGGACCTGGACGTGAAGTTCGTCCTGACCGGTCACAGCGAGCGTCGTCATGTGATCAAGGAACCGCCCGAACTGATCGCCAAGAAGGCCGCCAAAATTTACGGCAGCGGACTGATCCTCGTCCATTGCGTCGGCGAGAAGCTGGACGAGCGCGACGGCAACAAGACGCTCGAGGTCTGCCAGAAGCAGATCGACGAACTCGACCCGAAGTCGATCACCGATCCGGCGCGGCTGGTCATTGCCTACGAGCCTGTCTGGGCGATCGGCACCGGCCGAAACGCGACCGACGCGCAGGCGCAGGAGGTTCACGCGTTCATCCGCGAGTACCTCGGCAAGAAGTGGAATAAGGGCTTCGCCGACGCCGTCCGTATCCAGTACGGTGGCAGCATGAAGCCGGACAACGCCAAGGGCCTGCTCGCCCAACCCGACGTCGACGGTGGACTCATCGGCGGCGCGGCGCTCAAGGCGGACAGTTTCCTGGCGATCGTGAAAGCAGCAGTATAAGGAGCAGTCGATAGCCAAGAGTCGATAGCTGATAGCAGTTGGTTTACCCGTTGCCTTCTGCTATCAACTATCAACTGGCAGCTATCAACTCGCCACGACTATGAATTTTCTCTACTACGTTTTCCTCACCCTGTTCCTCGTTCTCAGCGCGTTTCTCGTGCTTCTGGTGCTGATCCAGAAAGGTCGCGGCGGGGGCCTGGCATCGGCGTTTGGCGGCGTGGGTGGGAATACCGCGTTCGGTGCCAAGACCGGTGACGTCCTCACCTGGGCGACGTCGGTCGTCTTCGGCGTGTTCGTGGTGCTGGCGATCTTTCTGAATCTGATCGCCAACAATCTTCACGAAGCGAACTTGCGGCTGACCACCGACACCACCGCGCCGGCCGCTGCCGGGGCGAAACCCTTGGCACCCGTGAACAGCGATCTGCCGCTTGAAACCGTCCCGACGGTGCCTGCGACTTTGCCGTCGACGACACAGCCGACGACGCAGCATTAGCCGAGCGCCAACATCAACCGCACGTGCTGTTCCGGTTCGCCATGATCGGTGTTGGCCGGTTTCGACCGTAGTCGTATCTAACTGCATTGACTGGGATCCCACGATGATCGTCAGCATGACCGGTTTTGGAGATGCCTCGGCCGAGCGTGACGGCACGCACTACGCCGTCGAAATCCGCTCGCTCAACAACCGGTTTTTTAAGGCCGTCATCAAGCTCCCCGACATCGTCGCGGGCCTCGAGCCCGAGCTCGAAACGATGTTGCGCGACCGGCTGGTGCGCGGCTCGATCACCTGCATTCTCAAGATGCGCGTCGAAGGGGCCGAGGCAGCGTACATCATCAATCAGGCGGCGCTGCAGTCGTACATCGAGCAGCTCCGCAAGGTGACGGGCCTGGGCGATTCAGTCCGTATCGATCTTGCGTCGCTGCTGCACCTGCCCGGCGTCACGCAGGAGCCTACCGACGATGGCGACCACCTCGAGAAACACGGCACGCTCATTCGCGAACTGATCGAGCAGTCAACCAAGAAGCTCATGGTGATGCGCGAGCGCGAGGGGCAGGCGCTGTTCGTCGATCTTTCCAAGCACGTTGACGTCATCGCGACGGCGCTGGCGGAAATCGAAAAGCGGGCGCCGTTCGTGATCGACGACTATCACAAGCGACTGTTGTCGCGCGTCAATGAACTGATGAGCAAGGCGCAGATGCACGTCCAGCAGACCGATCTGCTGAAAGAGGTCGCGGTTTTTGCCGAGCGTTCGGACATCGCCGAGGAAATCCAACGGCTGCGGCATCACCTGACGGCGTTCGATCACACCTGCAAGACCACCGAGCACGCCGGCCGAAAGCTCGATTTCATCACCCAGGAAATGCTCCGCGAGGCCAACACCATCGGCAGCAAGGCCAACGATGCCACCATCGCCGGCCACGTCGTCGACATCAAGGGCGCGATCGACCGGATGAAAGAGCAAGTTCAGAACGTCGAGTAAGCCGATGCCAGATTCAGTCATTCATCGTGGACTTCTCCTGGTCATGGTCGGCCCGTCGGGGGTTGGCAAAAGTACCATCGCCCGACTTCTCGCCGAGCAGACGCAGGTCTGGTACACGGTCTCGGTCACGACCCGCCCGAGGACGCCGCAGGATGATCAGGGCAAGACGTACGAGCACATCGACCGCACCGAGTTTTTCCGCCGGCTCGACACTGACGCCTACCTCGAATACGCCCAGGTCTACGGCGATTACTACGCCACGCCCAAGCATCCCACGATCGATTTTCTACACGAGGGAAAAGACGTTCTTCTGGAGATCGACGTGCAGGGCGCGCTACAGGTGCGCGACGCGTTCCCCGAGGCCGTGCTGATCTTCATCCTGCCGCCGGACCAGCAGACGCTGTTGCAGCGGCTGACCGATCGCAAGCGGGATTCGGAAGAGGACATGCAGAAGCGTTTCCGTGCCGCCCGGCGCGAGATCGCCATGGCGCGGGGCAGCCGCGCGTTCGATTACATGGTCATCAACGACAAGCTGGAGACGGCGGTCGAAGAACTCGTCAAGATCATCCGCCTGAAGCGCTCCGGCGGGATCTGAAGCGCCGTCCGCGAATCGCGAACGTGCCTCTACGCGAGAACCGGATCGGCCGTGGGTCGGCTCACCGTGCGTGGACAAGAATGCCCACGCACATCGCGCCGAACGAGATCGCGCTGGCGATGTACGCACGGACGAGCCAGTGACCTGATTTCGGTGATTCGATCTCAGCGGCAGCGGGGATATCGGACGTGATTGCGTTCATGGCTGTCTTCCCGGTTCGGCGACTTCCTACATACTATTTCGACATATTCTTGCGTGGTCTGCAGCAAGAGGCATCCATGAAATACGATTCACTTTGCGCTCGTGCGCCAGGATTCCACGAAGAAACGGCTTTTCGCGATCCGTAAGCCTGCGTCTTGAACCGCGCCCATCCGCGCATACCATGCGCTTCTGTCCGACGCCCATAACCCACAGGAACGCATTGATGGCCACCACGAACCCGTTCGGCGCTGAATCAACCCTCACTTCGCAGGCCGGCACGCTGAAGTTTTTCGATCTGAAAAAACTCTCCTCGATCGGCAATCTCGATCGCCTCCCGTTTTCGATCAAGGTGCTGATCGAGAGCACGCTGCGCAATCTCGACAACTTCGTCGTCAACGAGATCGACGTCACCCGCCTCGTCAAGTGGAACGCCAAGGTGCCCGAGAACTGCGAAGTGCCGTTCAAGGTGGCCCGCGTGATCCTTCAGGATTTCACCGGCGTCCCGTGTGTCGTCGATCTCGCGGCCATGCGTCATGCGATGAAGGACGCGGGCGGCGACCCGCAACGGATCAATCCGCTCGTGCCTGTCGATCTCGTCATCGACCACAGCGTGCAGGTCGATGAGTACGCCAACCCGCTGGCGCTGCTTCACAACACCCAAGCCGAATTCGAGCGGAATATCGAGCGCTATGAGTTCCTCAAGTGGGGCCAGCGTGCGTTCAAGAATTTCAGCGTCGTTCCGCCCGGGCGAGGCATCGTGCACCAGGTGAATCTCGAGTATCTCGCCAAGGTCGTCTGGGTGAAGGACGGCGTGGCGTTCCCCGACACGCTGGTCGGCACCGACTCGCACACCACCATGATCAACGGCCTCGGCGTCGTCGGCTGGGGCGTCGGTGGGATCGAGGCCGAGGCGTGCATGCTCGGCCAGCCGATCTATCTCGTCACGCCGCAGGTCATCGGTTTCAAACTCAAAGGCACCCTCCAGGAAGGCGTCACCGCCACCGACTTGGTGCTTTACGTCACGCAGATTCTTCGCAAGCGCGGCGTGGTCGAAAAATTCGTCGAGTTCTTCGGCCCCGGCCTGGCGTCGGTGTCGCTGGCTGACCGTGCAACGATCGCCAACATGGCGCCCGAGTACGGCGCAACGATGGGCTTTTTCCCGATCGACGAGCAGACCATCAGCTACCTCCGCCTCACCGGTCGGCCGGCCGCTCATGTCGATCTCGTCGAGCGTTACGCCAAGGAGCAGGGACTGTGGCGCACCGACTCGATCGAGCCCGAATACACTGACGTGCTCGAACTCGATCTGAGCACGGTTACCCCGAGCGTTTCCGGCCCGAAGCGGCCGCAGGATCGGGTGGACCTCAAGGATGCGAGCAAGAGCTTCTTCAGCAACTTCCCCGACTCCAAGCCCGGCGCCGCCATCGCGCCGCTGGCGCCGGCCGAGGGCGCGATCGCGACGATCATGGAAAAGAGCACATCGCTCACGCACGGCGACGTCGTCATCGCCGCCATCACCTCCTGCACCAACACCAGCAACCCCTCGGTGATGGTCGCCGCGGGCCTCGTCGCCAAGAAGGCGTACGAGAAGGGCCTGAAAGTTCGCGACTATGTAAAGACTTCGCTGGCGCCCGGCTCGCGCGTCGTCACCGATTACTTCGACAAAGCAGGGCTGACCAAGTACCTCGACGCGATCGGCTTCAACACCGTCGGCTACGGCTGCACGACCTGCATCGGCAACTCCGGTCCTCTCCCCGAGCGCATCAGCAGCGCGATCGAGGCCGCCAACATCACCGCCGTCAGCGTGCTGTCGGGCAACCGGAATTTTGAAGGCCGCGTCAACCCGCATGTGAAAGCCAACTACCTCGCCAGCCCGCCGCTGGTCGTCGCCTACGCGCTTGCCGGCACCATCACCGGCGACATCACGACCAGCTCGCTCGGCAAGGACCAGGCCGGCGCTGACGTGTTTCTCAAGGACATCTGGCCGACGCAGAAAGAAGTTGCCGACACGATTGCGCTCGCGGTCGAGCCGAACATGTTTGTCAACCAGTACGAAGGCGTCGGCGAGAAGAACGAGCAGTGGAACGCCATCCCCGTCAACGGCGGGGATATCTTCGAGTGGAACCCGGTCAGCACCTACGTTCAGAACCCGCCGTTCTTCGGCAACCTGCGCGGCGCGGATCTGTCGATCAAGCCGATCGCCGGCGCCCGCGTGCTGGTGATGGTCGGCGACAGCGTGACCACGGACCACATTTCGCCCGCCGGAAACATCAAGAAGGATTCGCCGGCCGGCAAGTACCTGATGGACAACGGCGTGAAGGTCAGCGAGTTCAACCAGTACGGCGCCCGTCGCGGCGCTGACCAGGTGATGGTCCGCGGCACGTTCGCGAACATCCGTCTCAAGAACGAGATGGCACCGGGCACCGAAGGCGGCGTCACAACACTTCTGCAGCGTTCCCCCGGCCTCGATCCGGGCGTGGTGATCCCGATCTACGACGCCAGCCAGATCTACCAGCAGCAGGGCACGCCGCTCATCGTCATCGCCGGCCACGACTACGGCATGGGCAGCTCGCGCGACTGGGCCGCCAAGGGCACGATGCTGCTGGGCGTCAAGGC
>JBBRFH010000135.1:0-9257 GCA_038224615.1 Tepidisphaerales bacterium | reverse complement strand
TGGAAGCGGTGGCTGCCAACGGAGAAAGCGAGCGGCCCCATCTCCATCGGTGTGTCTTGCAGGGGAACCCACACCGTACAGGTATTGGTGGTGGATACAGGCCAGTAATACTGGTCGGCGTGCCAGGGCGTGATGCCGCCGGACGGCTCTTTGTACAGCGCCTGGTCGTGGTACATCCTTACGCCGCGAACGCCCATCAGCTCGGCACCGATGCGCGCCAAACGCTTGGAGAAACACAACTCCATCACGATCTCATTCTTCGGCCAAAGGTTCGAGACCTGCAGGAACGCCTTCTGATAAGTGTCCCGCTTCTCCATCGGCAACTTGTTGGTGTTCAACTCCATCACCATCCGCGTGATCTCGCGGCCGTAATACGCAATGACTTCGGGAGAGAGGACCTGCTTGAGCTTGATGTACCCCTTCTCGCGGAAGAAGGCGATCTGCTGATCGGTTAGCGTGTAGTGATCGTCAAGGTGCGTCTGGGGCGGCCGGGTCGCGGCCGGGGCTTCGTCGAGAACCGTCATGTATGTGCCTCCTCGGGCAGTTTGGGAAACCGTCTTACGCTGTTGTTCCCCCATCATGCCGTGGCAGGCTGCCGCACCGCACCACGGAAGTTGATCGAGAAATGATACGTTTTTAACACGATCTATCGACGTATTGGACGTGGTTCGGGTAATCTCTATCACATGCAGCCGCGACCGCGTCGCATCGCCTACGAGCAGATCCGTCCGGCTACTGAGTCGTCATCGTTCTCGGTGCGTCATTTCGCCGAGGCCAAGGCGTTTGAATTCCTGTGGCACTTCCACCCCGAGGTCGAGCTCACCCTCATCACGCGCGGACGGGCGATGAAGTTCGTTGGCGACGCGATCGAACGTAGCGTCGATGGCGATCTGGTTCTGCTCGGCAGTAACCTGCCGCACACGTGGGCAAGCGACAAGGGAAGCATGTGCGCCAAGTCGATCGTGATCCAGTTTCTCCCCGACTTCTGGGGCGATCGCTTCGCGGCGCTGCCGGAGATGCGACAGGTTGCGGCGTTGCTCGAACGCGCGCGCTACGGCCTGAGTTTCAGCGGCGACGCCCGCGACGAGGTGTCGGCGCTGATGCACCGCGCCACCGAGGCGCCGCCGATCGATCAACTCGCGCTGCTGATCCAAATGCTGGCGCGGCTGAGCCGCGCGACCGACGTGCGCCCGCTCTCGCGCTCGGACGCCACGCGGCATGGGCAGGTGAATGTCAGCCGTCGGATGCGGCGGGTGCTCGACCGCCTGCACGCCGACATCGTCGAGTTGCCGTCGCAGCGCGAACTCGCCGCGGACATCAAAATGTCGCCACAGGCGTTCAGCCGGTTCTTCAAGCGGCAGGTGGGCAAGCCGTTCGTGCAGTACGTGAACGAATGGCGCGTCGGCCTGGCATGCCGGAATCTACTTGAGACGGACGAATCGATCACCGACGTCGCGCTGGGCAGCGGCTTCGACAATCTTAGCAATTTCAATCGCCAGTTCCGGCGCATTGTCGGCGTGACGCCCACCGCCTACCGCGCCGGCCGGCTGAATTCAGTTGTATAGCAATTCGGTTCACGCTATTACTCCGCGACACGAACCGGAGAAGGTATATGCAACTGCAACTGGTGCGGAGCCTGTGGGGCGTTGAGCTGCCGCTCGAACAATCGCTGCCGAAGTTCAAAGACCAAGGGTACGGCGCGATCGAGACGGGGCTGGGTAACGATGCCTTGCCTGCGCTGCTGAAGCAGCACGGGCTCGAATTCGTCGCGATGGCCTTTACGGGCGGTGAGACCGTCGCCGACCACGTCAAGTCGTTCCGCGCGCAGCTTGAAATGGCTGTAAAAGCAGGGGCAAAACAGCTTACGGTACACTCAGGCAGCGACGCGTGGGCGATGAGCGATTGCGAGACGTTTTACACGGAGATCGTTGCGATCGAGAAGGACTCCGCCATCCCGGTGGGTCACGAAACGCATCGTGGCCGGGTCTTTTTCAACCCGTGGATCACGCGTGATCTGCTGCTCAAATTTCCGTCGCTCAGGCTGTGCGTCGACTTCTCGCACTGGGTCTGCGTGGCCGAGCGATTGAGCTGGGACGACGCGAGCGGCTCGATCCTCAGGCTGTGCGCCGACCGCACGCTGCACATCCACACGCGCGTCGGCTACGAGGAAGGCCCACAGGTGCCTGATCCGTCGGCGCCAGAGTACAAAAAGCACGTCGACACCCACCTTGATTGGTGGACGACCATCTTCAAAAACCAGAAGGCGCGCGGCGTGAAGACGGTCACCGTTACGCCCGAGTTCGGCCCGCCGGGATACATGCACACGCTGCCGCACACGAACGTGCCCGTGGCGAACCTGTGGAACGTCTGCAACTGGATCGCTAAGCGGGTGAAGGAACGGTTCGCCGATGTGGTTTGACGCTGCGCCGGGCGAGCCCGGCGGCTTCATGGGGCAGGGGCTTGGCGTCGAGTTGAGTCACGACGTGTCGAGGGTCTGCGCGATTTTGCGGTCCGATAAGCCGTAGCGATCGCCTCTCTTGTCACGCTCTGGCTTTGCGGGGACGATAGCTGCGATGTATCGACCGCTCGGGCGGTCGTGTTCGCGCGTTGGTTGCTGGAAAGGATTCGCACGATGAAGGGCATTGTTCTCGCCGGCGGGGCCGGCACCCGGCTGTATCCGCTCACCTGCTGCATCAGCAAGCAGTTGCTGCCGGTCTACGACAAGCCGACCATCTACTACCCGCTCAGCGTGCTGATGCTGGCGGGCATTCGCGACATCCTGATCATCTCGACGCCGCGCGATCTGCCGATGATCCGCGCCCTGCTCGGCGACGGTAAAGACCTCGGCCTCACGCTCGAATATCGCGAACAGGCCGAGCCTAAGGGCATTGCCCAGGCATTCACCATCGGCGCTGATTTCATCGGCGACGACTCGGTCTGTCTCATCCTCGGCGACAACGTTTTTTACGGCAGCGACTTCACCCAGATGCTTGAAGACTCGGCGCAACTCACCAGCGGCGCACGCGTCTTCGCCTACCAGGTGAAAGACCCGGAACGTTACGGCGTCGTTGAGTTCTCCAAGGACCGCAAGGCCCTCAGCATCGAAGAAAAGCCCAAACAGCCAAAGAGCAACTGGGCCGTCACCGGGCTGTACTTTTACGACAAGACCGTTGTCGACATCGCGCAGAATCTGAAGCCGTCCGCCCGCGGCGAACTCGAGATCACCGACGTCAACCGCGCTTATCTCGCCCAGGGCACACTGCACGTCCAGCCGATGGGGCGTGGTGTGGCGTGGCTGGATACCGGCACGTACGACTCGCTGCTCAGCAGCTCGCAGTTTGTGCAGACGCTCGAAGAACGGCAGGGGCTCAAGGTGGCGTGCATCGAGGAGATCGCTTTCGGCAAAGGCTTCATCAATATTGCCCAGCTTCAGAAGCTGGCCGACAAAGCCGGCAAGAGCGACTACGGCACGTACCTGCGGCGCGTGATCGCGGAGGCTTCTCGATAGGGGGCGATTTATCGCACCCTGTTCGCGACCAGAATCGGTGCGATAAATCGCACCCCTACGACATTCGGAAACCGCACATGACCACGATCCTCGTTACCGGCGCCGCCGGGTTTATCGGCAGTAACTTCGTTCGGATGCTGGTTTCGCGAAAAGAGCCGGTGAAGCTGGTCGCGTTCGACAAGCTTACTTACGCGGGCAACCTCGCCAACATCGCCGATCTGCTCGGCGAGCAGGTGGTTTTCGTCAAAGGCGACATCTGCGATGTCGACGCGGTGACCAACGCGATCGACGCGCACGGCGTCACGCAGATCGTCCACTTCGCCGCCGAATCGCACGTAGATCGGTCGATCCTTGGTTCCGGACCGTTCGTGCAAACCAACGTTGTCGGCACACAGGTACTGCTTGACGTCGCCAAGGCGAAGAAGATCGAAAAATTTCTCTACGTCAGCACCGATGAGGTCTACGGCACGCTGCCGGAAGACCAGCCGGATGTGAAGTTCACCGAAGAAACGCCCCTGCAACCCAACAGCCCGTACAGCGCCAGCAAGTGCGGCGGTGATGTGCTCGTGCGGTCTTACTTCCACACCTTCCACATGCCGCTGCTGACGACGCGCTGCAGCAACAACTACGGGCCGTACCACTTCCCGGAAAAGCTGATTCCGCTGTTTGTCACCAACCTGATGGAAGGCAAGCAGGTTCCCCTCTACGGCGACGGTAAAAACGTCCGCGACTGGCTCTACGTCGAAGACCACTGCGACGCCATCTACACGGTGCTGCAGAAGGGCACCTTCGGCGAAGCCTACAACGTCGGCGGTAACAACGAGATGACCAATCGCCAGATCACCGAGACGATTCTGAAGGCGATGGATTGCCCTTGGGACAAGTTCGTCAAGTACGTGCAGGACCGTCCCGGCCATGATCGTCGTTATGCGATCGACGCGACGAAGATCAAACACGAACTCGGCTGGGAGCCGAAGTACCGCTTTGACTCGGCCATCAAGACGACGATCCAGTGGTATCGCGACAACGAAAAATGGTGGCGCGACATCAAGAGCGGCGACTATTTGAAGTATTACGAGACGCAGTATGCTTCGCGGTAATGCTGATTGATGAATTCTGAACGCTAAAGGAAGGCGAGGCCTGTCTTTCGGTATTCCGTTCAGAATTCATCATTCAGAATTCAGCATTCATGAACACCTACGACCGAATCCTCGTCACCGGCGGCAAAGGCATGCTGGCGTATGCCTTCAGGCAGCGCTTCGCGCCGATGAATCTCAACGTGACTTTTGCGGATCGATCGATCTGTGATGTGTGCGATGAGGATTCGTGCAACCGCGCGTTCCACGACCTCCAGCCGACCCTTGTGATCAACTGCGCGGCGTACACGAAAGTCGATTTAGCCGAGAAGGAGAAGGGGGCGGCCAACCAATGCAACGGATACGGCGTCGGGCACCTGGCACAACTCTGTCGCGACTACGGCACGATGCTCGTGCATTACAGTACCGACTACGTCTTCGACGGAAGCCTTAGCCGTCCGCTGCGCCCGGGCGATCCGTTGGGGCCGCTGTCTGTGTACGGGAAGTCGAAACTATTGGGTGAGCAACTCCTGCAGGAGAACGCGCCGCCACGGTGGCTGATCCTCCGCACCGCATGGCTCTACGGCCCCGGCGGGCCGTGCTTTCCGCAGACGATGATCAACGTCGCAAAGCAGGGCAAGCCGCTTAAGGTGATCGACGACCAGCACGGCACGCCGACGTTCACCTACGATCTCGCCGACGCCACGCTCGAACTCGTCCACCGGGGCGCGACCGGCATCTACCATCTGACCAACAGCGGTGCGACGACGTGGTACGACTTCACGGCGGCGATTCTGGATGAATTCAACCTCAAGACCGTTCTGTCGAGCACGACATCGGCCGAGTGGAAGAAGCTCAAGCCCGACTCGGCGATCCGGCCGGCTTACAGCGTGCTGGACCTGAGCGACTACGAATCGTTCACGCGCCAGCAGATGCCGCAATGGCGCGAGGCGCTGCATCGCTATCGGCTGGCGCTGCAAACGCCCTGATCGACTGTGAGCATCCTGCCCACAAACTTCGTCTTCGATTATTCGCAGAGCATAGGCAGGATGCCCACACCACGAAATCAATGCGCTACCGGCCCGGCGGCAAGCATCTCGTGTACGCGGCTTTGCGATTGATTCAACTCGGCCAGGTGGTCCTGCAAGAGCGCCCGCATGTTGTCGGTCATCGTGTGCCGCATCAGGCTGGTGATGTGCTCGATGGCGTGGGCGTCGCTTTGGTCGGCCAGCTTGATCGCCGACTCAAAGCCGTGGCCGGCGACGCCACCACGAACCCGTTCCCAGTCGCGCTTGAAGTCGGCCAGCACGGTGCCATTGTCGCTCGCCTCGCCGCTGAGGACCGTCAGCGCCTGCTGTAACTGCATGTGCATCTGTTCGCGGCGGTCAATCTTGCCGGTCAGCTCGGGCTTCAGATCCTCGCTGGCGCGGTTGCACGCGAGGCGATAATCCTCCTTGGCGTCGAAGTAAAAACGGATGATCTTGTTGACCTCTTCCTGAAGTTGGCGCTGTCCGACCATGTCTGCCTCCCGGGGTTTACCGTCGTTAGAGCGTAAGCATGTGGCGTTCGTTTGGGGGTGAATTCCGATTCATGTTCGCTGGCGGGCCCGCGAGCGCCCGGAATCTAATCGCCGGGCATTCACAATCGCGCCTAAGCTCGTCCATGGCATTCATTTGCAATATCGACGCGCGCGGCAAACTTGCCAGGCTGAAGATGGGGATCGGCTTGGTCTGCGTCGGTGTGATTCTCTTGCTCGGCTGGGCTTTGGCGTTCGGAGCAACGGCCGGGTGGGTCGTCTCGATCATACTTCTCATTGCCGGCACGTTTGCGATCATCGAAGCCCGCGCCGGCTGGTGCCTTCTAAGAGCGATCGGCTTCAAGACGTCGATTTAGCAGAAATATTGAATGGGACGCGACGCTTCAACCTAAAAAACCGAGTGAAGAGATACGTGCCCTTCAGTCGCTACCGTTCAATCTCTCTGGGTGCGGGAAGCGATGTGGATCATTCCGGCGGCGAGAAGGACGAGGTAGGCGGCGAGCATCGCCCACCCCTGGCCGCCGTAGGCGCTCCAGACGGTATTGATGTCGTGTTGGGCCCAGAGGCCCGTCTCGATGCCGCAGTAGGTTATTGCCAGCGCGATCGCAGCCAGTTGCCGCTGTCGCGGCGAGGCGACGGGTGCCAGCAACAGCGCACAGCCGGCCGCGATATAAACCGCAAGCAAGACCAGGTGTCGCGTGTTTGTGGTTGGGCCGAATGCCAGAGATACCACAATAATCCCGGCCCACTCCAGCGCGACCAATGCCCGGAACGGCTGTTCCATCTGCATCTTCGCCTTGGGCCACGCGAAAAGTGGAAGCCGGTTGTGCCGGTAGATCAACGCCACCGCGCCGACGAAGGCGAGGAAAATCACCACAATTGCGATGCCGGCCACGCCGATCGGGAGGCCGTGCGTAGCGAGAACACGGGCGATCCCGCTTGTCGCCGAAATATGGAGCGAATCGGTGACGTTATGAACATGCGCCCGCTCGCCATCGGTTGAGACGCCGACCGAGCCGAGTATGCCCGCGGTGGCCACGCGCAAGTAGCGGAGATCGGTGGAGAGCCCGACGGTGGTGGCAGGAAGCAATGCCCAGAAGATGCTCGCCGCGACAAACGCCCCGGCGGCCTTCCATCGCCGTCGCATCAGCAAATAGGGCAACGCACCAAATGTCAGGTATTTTATGTTCAGTGCAAAACCCAGCACCACGCCTGCCGCCAGCGGCCGGCGATCGATCCACACGAACGCGAGCGTGTACGCGATCAGGATCAGAACATCCGTCTGCTGCATGCTAAGCTCGGCCTTCAGCCGCCCGAATGTCAGCAGCAACGTGCATAGCGCAGCGAACGCAACTCTTGCACATGTTCCCTGCGTCTCGAAACGACGACCCATTTCGCGGCTCGCGAGCACGATCGACCATGCGGCAAGCAACACACTGATCGTGAGCGAAACGCCGGCGGCGGCATGCGGCGTGAGCCGGGCCAGGGGCTGATACAGAAATGCGATGAGCGGCGGGTACACGTAATAACTAGTCGCAGCGAGCGGGTAAATATCCCGCCCGTGTACCATTGCATCAGCGGCGGCGTAAAACACACTGAAGTCGCTCAGGTGATTTTGACGGTGAATCCGCGACAGATTATGGATCAAAAAATAGAGCAAAATCCCGCCGAACACGATCCACACCGTTAACGTGAATCGTCGGTGTGCGTCATGGGCAAGCGCCGGCAGATCTTCAGGGGAGTTTTGGTCTGTCATAATCACCTTCAGGGCCCATTCTGGATATCGTTCAAGCAAGAACGTAACTGTTTACCACCCCGCCCGCGGTCGCAGATGAATACAGAAGCCGTGCGGACGCGGGGGTCGAAATTTGTGTCGTCTGCGAAATCGGCGGGTCTCGATCCTCGTGGTGCTTAATTTTCATCGGTGCAGGGACCAAACCGGCACTTTGTGGTTAGAACGCCCACTTCAGACTCACGCTCACAAACCCCGTCGGGTCGGCGTCGGGCGAACTGAGGCGATGTTCATCGTTGTCGCGCAGTTCGATATTCCGCCACGCCACCACGCCGCCGGCGGCGCTGAGGGAGAGGCTGTCGCCGGCGTGCCAGGTGGCGCCGAGCGAAATCGGCACGGTTTCGTCGCGCAGCACGCCGTCGGGCAGGGGCGCGCCGGGGGCGTCGTTCAGGCGGAACTGGCGGTACTCGTAGCGGGCGTCGAGGTAGACGCTCCACGCCTTGTCGATCGTGTAAGTCAGCGTGCCGCTGAGGCCGTTGGCGCTGAGGTTGAGCTTGTCGGTGATGTTCCAGTCAAGTGTAAAGAGCGGGACGAACAGCAGGTCGTCTTCGAGTTGCGTCTGCGCGCCCACGCCGGTGCCGATCCACACGCCGTCGCCGAGCTTGTAGCTGAAGCCGACGTAGCCGCCGTAGTAGAGCGCGTTGCTGATGTCGGCGTCGGTTTCGCCGCTGGCGCCCACGCTGGCACCGCCGTAGACATTGAAGTGGTCGCTGTAGTAATTGATGAGAGATGGGCGGAGTTCGATGGTGACGCCGTCGTCGAGCACGCCGTCGCCGGGGGCGAAGTTGTAGTGCGAGTATTCGCCGAGGAGTTTGACGCTTCCGTAGGCGGTGTCGGAGAGCTTTTTGTCGAAGATCACATTGGCGCCGGCGCGTGAGACGGCGACCGAAGCGCCGCCGTCGAGATCGGCATCGAACGCGTGACGGGCGTAAGGCTCGACGGTGACGTGCAGCGCGGCGTCGTCACCGATCGCCAACGACGACAACAGGGCACCACAAGCGGCGGCGGAGCAGAAAGCGGTTCGCATGGGCGGCGATGATACACGAGCGGCACGCCGCCGCCGCGCTCGCGGCACGCCCGCGCCACCCGCTATCGCTCACTTTCCTTGCGGATACCGTCCGCCGGGCAGCGGCTCGACGAGTTCGAGATCGTTCCCATCCGGATCCTTGAAGAACGCCAGCTTCACGGCAGGCGATTCTTCAGGGAAGAGCTTGGGCTCGATGTGGAACGCAATCCCCTTGCCGACCAGCTCCTTGTGCGTCGCCGCGATGTCCGCGACCTCAAACGCGAAGTGCGCCCACCCAACGCGGGCCAGGTTGAGCGGCTCAAGCCGCTCGACGATCT
>JBBRFH010000134.1:0-9312 GCA_038224615.1 Tepidisphaerales bacterium | reverse complement strand
TGCTCGACGATCCGCCGCGTCGCAACGTCGTTCTGCGTGATGCCGATCGTCGCGCGCTCGACCATGCCGAAGCTGATCAACTGCGGCACGACGCGGTTGATGGTGTCGACCGGGACCGCGAAGCCGATGCCGGCGCTGGTGCCCGAGGGAGAGAAGATGGCGGTGTTCATCCCGATGAGCCGGCCGGCCGAGTCGAGCAGGGGACCGCCGCTATTGCCGGGGTTGATTGCAGCATCGGTCTGAATGACATTGTCGATCGGCTGCTTGGTCACCGAACGGATCGTCCGGCCGAGCGCCGACACGATGCCGGTCGTCAGCGTGTGATCGAGGCCGAACGGATTGCCGATCGCAAAAACTTTCTGTCCCACCAGCAGATCGTGGCTGGTCCCGACCGGAATCGCCGCCATCGGCTGCTTGGGGCGAATTTTCAGGACGGCGATGTCGTGCTCCGGCGCGACGCCGATCAGGTCGGCGTTGTACGTCTCGACGCCGCCGAATGCGACCGTGGCAGACGTGGCGTCCTTGATGACGTGGAAATTGGTGACGATGTGTCCGTCGGCATCCCAGACGAAGCCTGACCCCGTGCCGGACTCCACTTCCTCGGATCGGCCCATCACGTCGACCTGCTGTTGACGCGTGGTGATGTAGGCGACCGACGGCGCGAGATCGCGAAACAGGTTAATGGTCGACCGTTCGTCTGCGTCCAGATCCGGCCGGGTGGTGACCGCGCGCGGCTCGGCGTACGGCGTCTGCGTTCGCGCGAACATCACGTAGCCGAACGCCCCGCCGAGCAGGCCGGCCAGGATCGTCGTACGCCAGGTAAAGGTTGCGCTGTCAGACATTGTCAGACTCCCGTGTGTCGCCTTCGCATCGGCGCGACCCAATCATCATACACGCAACGGTCAAGCGGGTTGAATCCTCGGCACGTCGGCATCATTGAGGGTCTTGAAAATAATCCCCGCGCTCCATCGGCCCGAGGCGAAGATTGAGTTTCGCGTACGCGGCGACAACATCGGCCATGACACTTCCGGGTTGGCGCGGGCTAAAAAGCCCGCAGTGGCCGATCTTCCCCGCGCCTGTGTCAAGCATTGTAGTCAACGTCAGGTAATGGCGGGCGGCGGCACGGGAACGTTTTTCGGCCAGCGGAGTTCGGCGACGACGTTGGCGACCAGGATCAGGCCCGCGCCCAGCAGCGCGGGGCGCGTCATCGCGCCGTCCCGCTCGGTTATCCATGCGAAGAGGGCGGCGAAGATCGGCTCGCACAGGTAGACGATAACCGCCCGCGTCGGGTCGACCTGCGGCTGGAACTGGTTCATCAGTCCGAACGCCACGAGCGTCACGAGCAAGACCATCAGCGCCCACTGCACGACGACCGATGGCGAGGTGACCAGCCGCATCCAATCGATCTGCCAGAAGCCCGGCGATGCCATCGCGACCAGTCCGGACACGATCGCGGTGACGGCGAACATCAGCACGGTAATCCGCATCGGCGAGTCCTGCGGGATCAGCCAGTTCATGAGCAGAATCTGCACCGAGAAGCCCATCGCGCACCCCACGCCGTATGCCACGCCGTACGTCTCGCCGGTGCTCAGCCGGCCGAACCCGGCGCCGGTGAGCAAAAAGATCCCGGCCAATGCGAACGGCACCGCCGCGAGCAGTTGTTTCTTGGGCAATCGCAATAGAACGATCGCCAGCAGCAGGGGGATGAAAACCACGGTGAGATTGGTGAGGAAAGCGGTGGTCGCTTCGCTGGCGCGATCAAGGCCGAGGTGCTGCGCGATGATTGACACGCTCAATACGCCGCCGATCAGCAGTCCGCGCCACCAGGTGCCGCGCGACCACCCGCGTCGTGCGGCGGGAAAGATCGCCAGCCACATGAGCGTTGCCATCGCAAACCGCGTCGCCAGCGTGATGGTCGGCCCGAGCGTCGAACCTTTCGGAACGCCTGCCGCATCGTTGAAGGCTTCGCCGAGGTTTTTGGCCCAGGCGAATCCCATTCCCCAGAACAGCGTCGCCAGCACGAGCATCAGCACGGGCAGGCGCGTCGATCGAGGTTCGGAAGGCGTGTCGAGCATGACGTTGCAAATGCGAGCCGCGAAGGCGCGAAGGGCGCGAAGAAGAACGCGAACGCAGTACAGGAATTGCGTGTTGTGGTGTGGGCATTCTGCCCACGCTCTAACCCTTCTCGGGCAGACCGAATGATGCTGTGGGCAAGATGCCCACAGTACGAGACTAATCCCTTCGCGTTCTTCTTCGCGTCCTTCGCGCCTTCGCGGTTCTACACCTGCGCGTGGGAGCGAACCTGTTTCTCCGCGTGGTAGCTCGAGCGGACCATCGGGCCGCTTTCTATGTGGCGGAGGCCTTTGGATTCGCCGACGCGTTTCCATTCGCGGAATTCATCGGGCGTGACCCAGCGGTCGACGGGCAGGTGCTTGGTGGTCGGCTGGAGGTACTGCCCGAGCGTGAGGATGTCGCAGTTGATGGAGACGAGGTCGTCCAGAACGGCGTCCACCTCGTGACCCTGTTCGCCGATGCCCAGCATCATGCCCGTCTTGCTGGTGAAGCCCTGGCTCTTGGCGATTTGAAGCAGTTCGAGCGAGCGGCGGTACTTGGCCTGGGGCCGCACCCGCTTGTACTGGCTTGGCACGCTCTCGATGTTGTGGGCGAGGATCTCGGGCTTGGCGTCGAGGACGAGTTGCAGCGCGGCCCAGTCGCCGCAGAAATCGGGGATAAGCACTTCGACGCTCGTGCCCGGCGACTGCTGGTGTACCTGGCGGATGGTCTCTGCCCACACCGCCGCGCCGCCGTCGGGGAGTTCGTCGCGGTTGACGCTGGTGATGACGACGTGGCCGAGCTGCATCGACGCGACCGCCAGTCCCACGCGGCGCGGCTCGTCGGTGTCGAGCCACGTCGGACGTCCCGTCGCGATGTTGCAGAAGCCGCACGAGCGCGTGCAGACATCGCCGAGGATCATCAACGTCGCCGTACCGGCGCTCCAGCATTCGCCGATGTTAGGGCACTTGGCGCTCTGGCAGACGGTGTGGAGATTTTCGGTGTCGACCAGATGCTTCAGCCGCGCGTACCCCTCGCCGCCGGGCATTTTCATCTTGAGCCAGGCCGGCTTTCGCGTCGCGGGCGCGGGGGCATCGGCAAGAATCAGGTGGTTCAGCGAGAGCGTCATGGGTGTACGCGATAGTGTAGGTGACGGGGGGGGTTGGTCAACATTGCGCCAAGCAGGGCGAAATTCCGGGGTTTTTGAGGTCGAATTTGGTACGTTCGGGTTATCATCGGGCTTAACTTCAATACCCTGGAGGACGTCATGGTCGGCTCGTTCCGGATTCGTTGGATTGCCGGTTTCGCATCAGTTTGCCTGGTTGCGGTGTTGGCGCGCGGCGCGGACCAGTGGGCAGGCAAATACAAGGACGAAACGCTCAAGATCGAAGTGACGGCCGACGGGCCGGATGCGTACAGCGGCGTTATTACGCTCGCCGACAACCAGTTCCCGCTCAAGGCCAAGGCGCAGGATGGGAAGCTCCAGGGGGCGTTCACCAGTGACGGCAATGAGTTTCCGTTTACTGCGACCATGGAAGACGGGCGGATGAAGCTCGTTACGGAGCGAGCGACGTATCGGCTGTCGCGCACGAAGGCAGCGGTCAATCCGCTGGTCGCGGCGCAGGCGAAGGAGCAACAAACGGCCGTTCCGGTGCCGCCGCCAACGCCCGGGGTGCAGAAGGACGGAGCCGCGCCCGCCCCCAAACCCGCCGCCGCAGACGTGCCGAAAGGCTACGCGGTGATGAACGTCACGATGAACGGACGCGCCATGATCACCGAGAAGGCAAATGCCAAGTCGGCACGCGAGGCGCTGGATTCGGCGTGCGATGACCTCGACGACTTTTTCGACGACGACTGGGACGTCACTGCGGGTTACGAAGACCAGCGCGATCACCGGAGCGTGCTGGCGGGCATCACTGCCAAGTACAAAGGTCAGCCTGTGCGCGGGTTGGTGTTCTCGCGGATGAAGGAGAAGGGCGGGGCGACGGCAGTCGTCCTGATCTACAACGCGAAGATGACCCGAGGCGAATACATGATCCTGACCAGTGCGCCACTGAAGCCGGCGAATGCCGGCAACGCCCCGAATCCAGCGCCGCCCGGCCCTCCTCAGCCCCGTGAGCCGACGGCCGAAGAGCTCGCCGCGGCCGCGGCGCGCGTGACGCTGCAGCCATACCGTTTTCCGGACGGCACTGGCGAAATCGGGCTTGCCGCAGGATGGCAGACAAACGCGCAGTCGTGTCAGACAGGCTTTGAAGTGAAGGGTCCGGCCGGTCAGACCATCGCGCTGGGACAAGCCCTGAGTGTCAACACCCCCAATTCCACCGCCGTTGCCATGGCGCGTCAGTACCCGGTGCCAGGGATGATGATGTTCGTCGCCGACTTCTCCGATCCGGCCGATGCGCTCACCACGCTCGCGCCACAGATCAGCCAATGGCGGCAACGAAACAACCTCGGTGCCCGCGAGGTCGACAACGTCACCAAACTGCAAGACCTCAAGCCAATGAGCGAGGGCAGCCGTTGGGCCATCCTTCGCTATGGCGTCACCGTCCACGAGCCTCACGGACAGGCAAAGCACCACACGGCGTTTGCACAGGTCGGCTGCACACCGATTACCAACGAAAGCTGGATGCTGTGGATCACCGTAGCACTATTGCCTGACGAATCGATGCAGGAAGACCTGCCCACCGCGATCGCGATCATCAATTCGTGGAAGACCAACGATCGCGTGGTTCAGCAGAAGACGGACGCGTGGATTGCCGATCGCAACGCGTGGTTCAGCGCTCAACAGCAGTCGCACCGCGACGTGCAGGCACAGTACGACCGCAATAACCAGTCGTGGCGGGACAACCAGGTCACCCAGTCCCGCAGCGCCGACGATTTCAGCGAGACGATGCGGGGCTATCGCACGGTCGAAGACACCACCACAGGCGAAAAATCGAGCGTCGATCTGGGCAACGTCGACCAGATTGTCGATCAGTTGAACGAAACGGATCCCGGCCGATACAAGCAGATTCCCCTGCGGGACGAAAACGATCCGATGCCTGAACCGGGTCGCTGAGGGGGACGCCGGAGAGTTGACAACCGTTGCCGCATCCGAAAGATTGGAGGCCGGTTCAATTTGCGGGGTTTTTCGTCGGAGATGCGGATGGGTAAGCCGATCGTCGGGCTGGCGCTTAGTTCCGAGATGTGCAAAAAGATGTTCCGGATCGAGGATCTCGATCGGCTGCATTCGATTGTCAGCGTGCGCGGGCCGTTGCCGGCTAACGCGACTGTCGATGATTACCGCAAGCTGCTGGCCGAGGTAAGCGTGCTGATCACCGGCTGGGGAACGCTGCGGTTGTCGCAGCCGCTGCTCGCCGCGGCGCCGCGGCTGAAGCTCATCGCGCACTCGGCGGGATCGATCAAGTCGCTGGTGGATGACGTCGCCTTCGAGCGCGGCATCCGCGTCACGACCGCCGCCAGCGCCAATGCCGTCTCGGTCGCGCAGTACACAGTCGGCATGATGATGTCGATGCTCAAGCAGATTCCCTGGATCAGCGCCGCCTACGCCAGGGGCGACCAGGACGAGGTCCGTCGCCGTCGCCCGGTCATCCGCGAATTGATGGACATGGACGTGGGCATTATCGCCGCATCGCGCGTCGGGTGCGAGGTGATCAACATCCTGCGGACCTACCCACGCATCACGATCAAGTGCTACGACCCGTTCCTCACGCCCGACCGGGCGGCCGAACTGGGCGTGGTGCAGGTGAGCCTGCAGGAGGCGTGCCGGTGTGACGTCGTCAGTATCCACGCCCCCAACACGCCCGAGACGCACCGCATGTTCGGGTCGCGCACGCTGGCGCTGCTGCCCGATCACGCGGTGCTTATCAACACGGCGCGCGGCGCACTGATCGACGAGGACGCGCTGGTGAACGAGCTGAATCGTCGTCCGCTGTATGCGTGTCTGGACGTGACCGACTCCGAGCCGCCCAAGCCCGATTCACCGCTGCGCACCGCGCCGAATCTGATCCTGACGCCGCACATCGCCGGCGCGATGCAGCAGGCGTGCAAGGACATGGGCCAGCTCGCGATCGAGGAAACGCTGCGCTTTGTCGCCGGCGAGAAGCTGCAGCATGAAGTCACCCATGCGATGCTGCCTTCGCAGGCGTAATCACATGGCGTTTTTCGCGCCGGCCGTAGCGGGCGGCGATGCACGTCGAGGTGGACGAGTCGACTCAGCTCAACACGACAATCGGGTGGGAATCGCTCACGGTTGTGCGACGGCGGCCGGTTTTTCGGGTTGTGTGACGGCGGCGCGAAGACGCGTCACCAAAGCCTCGCGCTCGTCCGGGCCGAGCAACTCGATCGTGAGCTTGGCGTGGCCGTCCTCGAGCTTCATCTCACGCACGCGCGCCGCGACGATGGCTTTGTCGATCGGCAGATCAATGAATGCGTACGGCTCGATCGGTTCGCCGCGCAGCAGTTCAAGCATTGAGATCGCGGCGTAGACGTTGCTGGCCTGGCGGGTGGCGCGGGAATGCTCGTCGATTCGCACCTCATCGGCCTTGGCGCCGCTCATCAAGGCGATCGCCTTCTGCCGCGCGTCGTCGGGAATCATCACCGCAGGAACCGCCTGGTTACCGAGCCGGATCGATTCGAGCGTGAGCTGAAGCCCGCCCGCCTGCGTGACGGCAGGACGAAGCACCACGCTGACGACCTTGTTCTGCTGCTTCACGTAGCCGGCGACGGTGATGTTTCCGGGCGTGATGCGGACGCGCACGTCCTGCAGCACGTTCTGCAGGTTTCCGGTCCACTTCACGATCAGCGCGTTGATCTGTTCTGACGAGAGTTCGATCGTCTGGCGTTTCTGTTCGGCGGGCTTGGCATCGACCTTGCCGCTGCTGGCACCGGCCAGCCAATTGTGGACAGGAATGACGCGATTTTCGTCCGCTTGGTCGGCCGACACTTTGCGAGCCTGGGCGTACCAATCGGGAACCCGGCTGGCGCGCCAGTACCCGACGCCCGCGGTGCCGCCACACAGCAGCAGCAGGATGCCGATCGTAATCGCCGACCATTTGAGCACACGTTTCGCCTTCACGCGCCGTCAATGTAGCAGGGAGTCCAAGAGACCACCAAGGACCAAACCTGCGCCGGGGCAATGTCTCCCTGTTGAGGACCTGTCGCTGGAACAGCCCGTTTGGTCGAGGTCGTCGCGGGATGGCTAGAATCGGAGGTGGTGACGAAACTCACGACCACAGGTTCGATCTCCTCCGCCGTGCGCTCGCTCGGGCAGGTGCTCGTCGACGTTGATGGCGCAGTGGTCCGTGGATTCGCCCGGGCGGTGGGCGATCAGCTCGACATCGGTCCGCTGACGCTCGCCACGCGCGATCGGCTGCTGGGACGGGCACAGCGTCTGGGGATCAAGCGGTTCGACGCCAACCTGATCGTGGCGGCGGTTGAACAGAATGCGCGCACGGTGGCGCGGATGCGGATCACCCGGCTCGATGAACACGCCGCGACGAAGCGGTCGCGCTGGTTCGCGCCGGCGACAGTCGCGCTTGGCATGCAGACCCTGATCGCGCTGGGCGCGTGGTGGCTGTTGGCGTAGCTCGCGGCGATCAGGCAGTGACCTGATCGCGCGCCATCACCGCGTCGGCATCCACCGTCACGTCCAGCTTCGGCTTGTCACCGGTCAGGTCGCCTTCAATGAACGCCTTCGCGGCGTCCATCGTCGGGTAGCGCACTTCACGGTAACCCTTCACGTCTTCGGGCGCTCGCAGGATTGCAACAGCCTTCTCATAACTCGGCTGCGTGCTGAGGTCGACGCGTTGCAGCAGCTTGATGTACCACTCGCGGAACTCGACTTCGCGCTTGTGCCAGCCGGGAATCTTCCGCAGCACCTTGAGCTGCTTCATGATGTTGAGCATCCAGTCGGTGGTCGTAATCTTCAGACGAAGACGGTACGGGCCGATGGGGAATTCGGGGCTGGTGTGGTGACGGTAGATGATCTGGTCGCCGTTGGCTTCATCAACGCCGAACTTGATCGCGTCACGCACTTTCTTCTCGTAGCGCGTCAGCAGGTAAGCCACATACGGCTCGTCCTTGATGAGCATCACCTTGGCGAGGTTAAAGATGACGGCGTCGGTGACGGCGTACTTCTGGTCGGCCGAATCGCGACGGTAGACCGAGCGGACAAGATCGACGTAGCGCTTGGCGAACGCGGCGTTTTCGTATTGCAGCAGGTCGTAGATGCGCAGTGCGAGGTCGTATTTCACCCGCTCGGACAACTGCGGCATCTGCGCCATCGCGATGTTGGTGAGCTGCTCGAGCTTGTGGGCGAAGAACACGCCGTTGCCGACCGTCTTGCGAACGATCTTGCTCTTCTGGGTCAGCAATTGCTGCCAGGTGCGCGGCTCCGGACGGGCCGGCAGCGTGCGCGGCTCCAGCGCGAGCTTTCGGCCGATGTTGAAGGCCTTCATGTTCTGGCGGTGGCCGCGCTTGACGGTGTCTTTGATCGCCCACGCAATCGCGTGCAGGCTCACCGGGATCAGCCCGAGCTGATAGCTCACTCCGAGCATCATGATGTTGACGAACTGCTTAGTGCCAAGACGCTGCTCGCACAGCTCGGAGAGATTTCGAGCGAAGGAATATTCCGGCTCGCAGACATCGAAGATCCTGTCCCTGAGCTTGTCGGTGTCGAAGTCGTCCTTGCCGACGAGGATCGGCGTGGTCACCTGCTTGTGCGTGTTGAGCACGACGCTGGTGCGCTCCTTGGAGGCAACGCGGAAGCTCTCGCGCGGATCGACCGCGCGGGCGGCTTCGAGGATGTCGATGCCGACGAGCAGGTCGGCCTTGCCGAACGGAATCAATCCTGCGGCGAGGGTCGAATTGGCTTCGAGGTCCTCGTAGCCGACGCCGCACTGCTTGTAGGTGATCTGCGAATAGACGCCGCCGTTGCGGATCGCCAAACCCTTTTTGTCGCAGAAGGAGACTTCGTACCCTTCCTTGTGCCCGGCGCGCACCAGAATCGCGCTGACCACGCCGATGCCCATCCCGCCGACGCCGCTCATGTGGGCGCGCCAGGTCGAGTTCATGCGGGTCAGGTCGTGTACGCGCTGCGGCTCGGGCAGCTTTGCCAGGTCCATCCTGGGCAGCAGGTAGCGCTTGCGTTTTTTTCGCACGATCGTCACCTGCTCGAAGCTCGGGCAAGGCTTGACGTGCGTGCCGTACTCGTTGCTGGTCTTGACGCGCTCGCAGGCGCCGTCGTTAACGCACCAGGTG